>NZ_JBVJBI010000001.1:0-80932 GCF_055589745.1 Kitasatospora sp. NPDC041917
CAACCTCACCAAGCGCATAACGGACGAGAGCACACCAACCTGGCGGGGAACCTACTAGGGCATAAAGGGCAATCCACTCACTTCAAACGCCCTCTAACTAATCATTTCAGAAAAGAGGTCCGGAGCTTCCGCAGGCAGATGATGCTGCAGGCGAGTTGGAGCAGGCCCAGATGGAGGTCGGCGCGTATCTCGTAGCGGAACCGCAGGCGCTTGAACTGGTGAAGCCAGGCGAAGGTCCACTCCACCACCCAACGCGTTTTCTTCTGCGTGGCGGCGAAGCACACGCCCGCCGACCCGGGGCCTGCTGTACGGGCCGAGGAACCGGATCGGCCCGCAGGGTGGGGGGCGGTAGGTTACATTCAGTCAGATCGGCTTTCCAGGAGGGAGTTCGACTTGTTTCCCGAGATCCTCATGGCCCTCGCCGCTTCCGGGGCCACGGCGGTGGTTACCGCGGCCGGCACGGACGCATGGAACAGTACCCGCGCCCTGACGGCGCGCGTCCTCGGTCGCGCGGGGCAGGGCGAGGAGTCCATCCTGCGACGTCTCGACCGGACAGCCGCCGAACTCGCCCGGGCCTCGGCCGCCGGGAGCGACTCCGGTCAGGTGGAACGGCTCAGGGCCGAGCTGTCGCAGTCGTGGCGGACCCGCTTCGAGGACCATCTCCAGGACCTCCCCGAAGAGGACTGGCCGGCCGCCGAGGCCGACCTTCGTTCCCTGGTCGAGCATGTGGCGCAGAACGCGGGCGGCGGGGTATCGGCGGGCGACGGTGGACTCGCGGTGGCCGGGGACCTCCACATTACCGCCGAGGGGGGATCGGTCGCCGCCGGTGTCATCCACGGAGGTGTGTCCGTGGGCCCTACCCGACCGAGGGCGGCGCAGGACTGACCGCCCTCGGAACCCCCGGCCCCGACGGAGGTGGGAGCACGCAGTCCGCAGACCTCGTCGCGGCATCCGGGCAGGCCATGCTGCGTGCGCTGCAGGCACAGGTCGACCGCGCCAGGTCCGAGGACTCCGGAGGCACCGCTGTGTCGCTCTCGGCCTCGGGGCGCAGCACGGTCATCGGTTCGATCGGCGAGGTGCACGTCGTCCAGCAGGCTGCCCCGCCCCCGAGGAGGAAGCGCGACTCGCGCGCGAAGGAGGCCGCAGAGCTGGGCTCCCTGATCGACGGGTACCTGTCCTCCGGCAACGTCCCGGAGGCGCTCGCCGCGGCGCAGCGGCTGGCGAACCTCGGCCCGGCCCATCACGAGCAGGCCGGGCAGAAGGTGCTGAGGGCGCTCGGTCACCGCGGGGTGCGCAACGAGTACTTCTACGACGCGGCCGAGGTCCTCGAAACCCTGGGCGGGCGGTTCCACGCCCAGGCCGCCGAGTGCCTGTGGAAGGTGATCGAGGACGAGACCTCGGTGAACCGAAAACTGGCGGTCAAATCGCTGATGGTCCTCGGGGACGACCACTACGCGTCGGCGGAGCGTCGGGTGCCCGGCCTGGCGGTCAGCCTGGAGGGCTGGGCTGGCTACCGGCAGCAGATTGAGGAGGAACGGAGCGACCTGGCGCAGGGCCCTGCCGAGCTCCCGCCGGTGCCCCGGTACGGCTACTTCTCAGGCGAGGCACGCAGGGTCCGGAAGCGGGCGGCGGAGCTGGAGGCGGAGATCCTGCGCGCTCGGCGGTCCGAGTTCCTGGACCTGTTCGCCGTAGGGGAGTTGGCCCGGCTCGGGCCCGACCACCTGGAGACGGCACTGCGGCACGTCAGGGCCGTTGGGTCCGCGCACTGGTTCCTGCCGGCTGACGCGGTTCCGGGGTCCGAGTTCGTCGGCGGCACGCGCTACCGGGGCGAGCCCTCGAAGCGGGCCCGGCTCCAGGTTGATCTGGGCATGGCCTTTGCCCTGTTGGGGCCCGGCCACACGCCGGAGGCTCTGCGCCTGTTCCGGGCGGCCCTGGAAGACCCCGCGTTGAAGCCCTCCGACAACGCCGCTGCGGCGAGGGAGCTGGCCCGGCTGGGGGTGGAGCACTGGGCCGAGGCCGTGGCCGCGCTCCAGCTGCTCGTCGCCGACCCGGCTGTCCCCGCCGAGGCGCTCACCCGGACGGCCTTCCTCCTCGTCGTGCTGGACCCCTTGAGCGTGGATCAGGCGGTGGAGCTGCTCCGCCCAATCGCCCGGGGCCAGCAGGGGGAGGCCGACGACTGGGGTGAGGCCGCCCGGGTTCTGGCCGGTCTCGGCGACGGACACCGGCGGGAGGCGGAGCAGTCGCTGCGGTCGATCCTCCGGGACCGTCGGCTGCCGTTGGCAGTGCGCGCCGAGGTGGTCGAGCACTTCGTACGGCTCCGGCTCGGCTGAGCGGGGAAGTGTGTCGGGCTCCGCCCGGAGCCCGACACACTTCCCCGGTGACCGAACGGGGTGTCCGGGGGTGAACTCCGCAGGTCGGAGCGTCCGTTGCTTTGATGTCTGGCCTTTGTCGGCCACCGATCTGTCCGGCCGCTTGGGTCGCTGGAACCTGCTTTGCGGGACAGCCCTGATGTCGTCGTGCGTGCGTGGGCAGAGTGCCATCGGCGAGCGGCAGAATCAGTTGATCAGGTGCTGACAGCCGACCAGCCAACTCTTGTCGGTTCGGGTCGGAGCCTGATCCCGGTCGCGGCTCCACTCGGCAGCGATCAGTTCGGTGGCTTGCGTGGAGGATTGCCGTCCCGCTCGGGGCAGGGACGACCCGGTACCTCGGGTTCGCTGCAGCATCAGAGGGCCGAAGGCCGGCTGGTCAATCGTGGCCGAGGTCGGTGAGGTGTCGACCATCCACACTGTCACGGCGTTAGTCTCCATCGTTCGCTTGATCTCCCGTGACGCCGATCGACATCCCCGGGGCACGACCCGGCCTAACAGCTCCCGCATATCTCGGGCGTGTCCCGCGCCTTGGGCACGCATGGTGGTGTATCCAGGTCGACGCTGCCCTGTGGTTGCGGGCGCTGGGCGGGTATCGGGGATCGGGGTGGCTCGTGGCAAGCGGTGCTTTCGAGGAGCTGTCGCAGACGGGTTCGCTGGGGCCTGCGAGCTTGGAACTGCTGCAGCGGCTGGTGCATCAGGTGCGCCGCACCTACGGCTTCCCACCACCCGAGGGACACTCAGAGTGGAGCGACGACGCCGCCTGCGACCTGCTCAAGGCGATGCTGACCCGCAAGGGAGAGGGACGGAAGTTCGTCACCAGCTGCTTGGTGCTCGCCGTTGACGACGCCTCGTTGGAGCGCCTGCTTCTCGCGTCGGTCAGGAACTTCCTGATCGACGAGGCGAAGAAGACGCCGCGGGGCAAGCTCCGACGCCGGATTGCCCGTCTGATGAGCGAGGACTCGGCTTACCGGAAGGTCGTGGGTACGCCTCCGCGCTGGACGCTGGTCGATCATGCCGACGGCGCCGTGTGGCAAGGAGGCCTCGACGACCTCACTACACAAGCTGCACGGATAACAGGAGTCGGCATAACCCGCTGGAACCACTCCGGCCCCACGCCCAAGCAGACGGTCCACGCCCTCAAGACCGTTCTCCTGGGCGTGCTGCGGTACGCGCGGGGTGCGGTCCGGGAGGAAGAACTCGCCAAGGTCCTCGAGGCCCGGTTCGAACTCCTGGCACCGGCTCGTTTCACCACCCTGTACGCGGACGAGGGCACGGTCTCCGAACTCGCCGTCCAGCACGCGGCCCGCGATGCCATCACGACCGACCCCGTCGGGGTCGAGGGAGTGGTCGACAACATCTGGCAACACCTGTCCCCCAACGAGCGTCTGCTGCTTCCCCATCTCGAGGGGGACGCTCACCACGCGGCGCAGCTGTTGGAGATCCGGCACGATCATGCGGCTGCTGTCCTGTCGAACCTGAAGACGAAGCTTCGCATGGCCCTGTCCGCGGAATGCGATCGGCGGGCAGTGATGGCAGCTCTGCTGCGGCGAGGCGACGATGCCCAGTCCTGACCGGTCTCAAGTTGCGTCGTCCGGATTCAGTGAAGAGAGAATGCACCTGATGGACCACAGCCACGGGGGAGACGGTATGAGTTCTGTCCACACCACTGCCTACCAGCAGCTGGTGGCGGTCGCAGCGGGACTGAAGGTACCCGACGCCGTCCACCGGGTGGCCACCGAACCGCCCCAGGACCCGCGGCCCGGCCAAATCTGGCGCGCTGCGTGGGAAGACGTCATCCAGCCGCTACTCGTCACCGCAACCGACGACGACACACTGCGGGCCGTACCGGCTTCGTTCGAGCGGTACGCCGACGACGACACCCTGCTCCTCCCCGCTTCGGCGTCCACGTTAGAGGAGCCGTTGGCGCTCTGGTGGAGCTTGGAGACCACCGTTCCCTGGTGCGTGCTGCACCGCCAGGTCAGCGAGCTGTCTGACCGGCCTACCCTCACAGGCCGCTCACTGGCCGATGCTGTGGCCGGCGCAAGGTGGGGAAGCAACGCAGCCATGTCCGCTGCGGGCAACGAGTACCGCGGGCTCTTGGCCGACAAGGTCGCGGTTCTCGCCGCAGCGCGGTGGGAACCGCAGGGAACGGGAGGCCTGCCGCAGCTGTTCAAGGACAAGGCCATCACACCGGGAGATCTCGCGGCCGAGCTGGAGCTGCTGCCACCGCAAGCACTGGCCGTGTGGAGGGGAAAGCTGCCCCTCACCCCCGACCAGGCCACCAAACTCGCCGAGCGCCTAGGCCGGCCAGCCGATCAGTTGATCACGGCCAACCCCGCCCTGCCACACGAGGTCGTGCACGAGCTGAACCGTCCCTTGCGCCGCGCGCAGGTGAAGGCGCTTGCCACGCAGTACGACGAGGCCGAGCACGACGCCCGACTGCGTGCCGCGTACGGGATCTTCGCGCTTTCGGCACGCCAGGACGGACCAGCCGGGCCGAACTGGACAGCGCGCACCGACCGCTACTTCGAACTGTGTCTGGGCGAGTAGAAGGGGATCCCGCATGGTCAACCACGTTCTCGCCGCCGCGGCCCGGGTCCAGGCCGCGGCGATGGTCCGGGAACTCGAGGCCCTGCGTCCCGGCGCGTCGGAGCTCCTGACCCAAGGCGCTCTCGCAGAGCTGAGAACCTGGGCCGAGCTGACTGTTGTGGACGTCGACGAGGATCGGGAAGCTCAGGGATGCAGCGTCGCCGGGGCGTACGACTCCGGGCCGCCGCCGCGTCTTTCGGTCGCTGCTGCGGCCAGCCTCGCCCGGCGGGACTTCACCGCTCTCCACGAGCTGGGCCACCATCTGCAGACAAACAGCTTCGCGCTCATGGAGGCCTTCAGCGGGGAACCCGATGGGGGTGTCCTCCTGGAGGACGCGGCGTGCGACGCCTTCGCCGCTGAGATCCTGCTGCCCGCCTCCCTCGTCGACCGCCACCTGGACGTCAAGGGACCTGACGCGTCGGCGATCGCCCAGCTGTGGCAGTCGAGCAACGCCTCTCGGATGGCAGTGTGCGTGCGGGCCGCCCAGCGCCTGCCCGCGCCGGGGCACATCCTTCTCCTCGACCGTGCGGGGCGCCTCGTCTTCGGTGCCTCCCACAGCCTCCCACCGCTGCCACGCGGCAGCCGTCAGGTCGACATCCCCGTCGTCGACCGCGCCGTGGCCGGCTCCGGCCGCGCCCGGGGACGGACCCGGGTTCGCTACCGCGACGGCATCCTCGGACGGGAACTGCACACCGACATCGCGCCGATGGACGGCTACCTCGTCGCCGTCCTCGTCGCCGACTCCGCCCCCTGGCGCGCCTTCACCCCGCCCACCCTCGACACCGGCCCCCAGTCGCTCGAATACATCTGCGCGAACTGCAACGAGGAGTACCGCTCCTTCGAACCGGCCTGTCCGCGCTGCCGCGTCCCCAGCTGCCCCGAGTGCGGCCGCTGCGCCTGCCCGTCCCGCGTCACCGAGCGCCAGTGCCCCAGCTGCTTCACCCTGCATCCTTCCCGGATGTTCTCGCCGGGCAGTGATCGCTGCCTGAACTGTGCCTGACGCCTCGCAAACCACATCCGCACCGCCTTCACCACTACTCGCGAGTTACGTCGTCTGTCCCAGGCGAAGCACCCCGCACCGGGGTGCTCACGGATTCCGGGCGCCGGCCTCGGGGCCGTCGGAACCTGGTCGGCAGGAACAGAACAATGGCCATTCAGATCACCGCAGTCCGCCTGTCCCCTGGCGGCACCACGCACGAGCACATCACCCACCTGTGGTGGACCAACGAGACGTCCGGCAGCACTGGAAGTACTACCCGGGTGCAGCTCGTCAACTGGATCGAGAACAAGTCCGGCAAGGCCTACACCAGCGACGCGGCTGGGCGCCGCGCCGAAGTCTTCGTCGTGACCCCCGCACAGGGCGAGAAGTACCTGCGGACCCGCGCCGACGGCGTGTGGACCAACAACCTCCTCGCCCTGCCCAGACGCTGACCCCCGCCGTCCGTCGTGCCGCTGCTCGCGGCGGCGCGCCGAACAGCCCGCCCCGGTTCCCGGAGAACCCGGGGCCGACCACACATCACACTTTCAGGAGGACTCATGTCCCAGGACAGCCACGGGCCCGCGCCCGTCACGATCGTCGTCAACGCCCGCCCGCACACCTGGGAGGCGAAGGAGATCACCTTCAAGCAGATCGTCGACCTCGCATATCCCGGCCAGCCGCCGACCGATCAGGACACCTACACGGTCCGCTACAGCCGCGGCCACGACGGTCACGGAGCTGGCAGCCTGACGGCCGGCCACAGCGTCGCGGTGAAGAAGGGGATGGTCTTCGATGTCTACCGCACTTCTCGCTCGTGACCCTGACCTGGTCCGGCTTCTCGACGATGGCTACGACGTCGTCGTCCATGCCGGCCACATCATCATCCGGCACGTCCCGTACGCCACTGAGAACCGCACTGTCGAGCACGGCTTCCTCGCGTACCCCATGACCATCAGCGGAGACCGCCTGGTCTCAGGAACCGACCACCGCATCTGGTTCAGCGGTTCCGTCCCGTGCGACGAGCACGGCCGGCCGCTGGCCTTGGCGAGTCCGGACCTCCGGGAGATCGCCGAGGGCATGCGGGCGGGCTTCATGCTCTCCAGCAAGCCCGGCCCGGACGGCTACCCGGACGAGTACACGAAGATCACCGCGTATGCCCGGATCATCGCCGACCACGCGCACGCACTCGACTCCTCGGCCACCTCCACCCCTGGCGCGGCGTGGCAGGAGATCGACGACGACAGCCCCTTCGTCTACAGGGACACCGCCACCTCCCGCGCCGGCATCGCGGCCGTCAACCGCCGTTTCCGGGGCCACCGCGTCGTGATCGTCGGCCTCGGAGGCAGCGGGAGCTACATCCTCGATCAGGTGGCCAAGACCGAGGTCGACTCGATCCTCCTCGTCGACGGCGACACCTTCGACAACCACAACGCGTTCCGGGCTCCGGGCGCCCCGACCCTCGACACCTTGCGCAGCCGCCCGGCCAAGGCCGTCTACCTCGCCTCGATCTACGCGAACATGCACCGGGGCGTGACGGCTTGCGAGCAGTACCTCGACGAAGAGAACCTCGACCTGCTCACCGGAGCGACGTTCGTCTTCCTCGCCTCCGACGACGCCACCGGCAAGCCGGCGATCACCGAGTGGCTCGAAGCGCACAACGTGCCGTTCATCGACGTCGGTATGGGAGTCGATGAGGTCGACGGCCGCCTCAGTGGACTGCTGCGTGTCACCACGAGTCTTCCCACCCGCCGTATCCCAGCCCGCAGCCGCATCCCGCAGCCGGCTCTCGAACGCGATGCCTACGGGCGGAACATTCAGACCGCGGACCTGAACGCGCTGAACGCCGTCCTGGCCGTCATCCGTTGGAAGCGCTTCATCGGCATCTACGCCGACGCCACCGATGAGGGACACAGCACCTACTCGCTGATCACCAACGAGATCGCTAACGAGGACCTCCCGTGACCGCCCAGGACACCCTGCATCCGGTCTTCACCGAGACGTTCCCTCCGGCGATGGATCCAGGGAAGCTGTACATCTCGATCCCCTACCGCACCTGCGGTCACCTGTGCTGTTGCGGCTGCGGACACGAAGTCATCACACCGCTCTCCCCCGCGCAGTGGAAGCTCACTTTTGATGGCGAGAACGTATCCCTGGCCCCGTCGATCTGCAACTGGTCACTCCGCTGCCAGTCGCACTACTGGATCCATGACGGTCGCGTCCGCTGGAGCCGCCGGTACTCGGCGGCGGAGATCGATCAGAACCGGGCCCGCGATCGTCGCCTGCTCGACCCGAGCACCCCGGTCCCCGCACCAGAACCAACTTCCAGGCTCCGCCGCTGGCTGCGGCTCCGACGCCTGTGGACGCCCGGACGATCATCCTGACAAACCCGTCACCGTGATGATCACACAGGGGCACCGGCGCGGGTAGCCTGGCAGGGGTCGGCCGGCCTGACCGACGTAATCAACTCGGCTTCAGGAAACATGTTTGGACGATACGTTCCCGGTGTCCGCTTGACTACCGCCAGGCTCAGGGACGTTGACAGAGTGTTCACCTGAATGATAGTTCGCTTTCCTCCAAAGTGCCGTACCGTCCCCACTCATCACGGGTGCCTGCGGAGCGGAACGCCGCGGCTGCGCGCATGGCCGCCCACGCAAAACGCTCGGCTGGGAAACCCCAGCCGAGCGCCTGCAGAAACTCGTCACAGCCTGATCAAACCGACCACGTGTTGCAACGACCGTTAGAAACCACCCGCTTGTCCTGGCGCGGACTGCGGAACCCCATAGCGACTGTGGCAGTCCGCGCCTGGTACCCGGAGCGCGTCACCTCGGCCGGGCGGGCGCCGCCACATTCGGTATGCGCCGGTTGAAGACCCATACCCCCTGAGAGTGAGTGGCGCCGAGGACCCGCCCCGTGTCCCGAAGCCAAGGGTTCGCCTTCTGAAATGGCACGAAGTTGTCGTTGGAGATGATGACCCCGCCGACCTCCTCAGCGATGCTGATCACCAGCGTGTCTCCCCGGCCCTCGGTCCCGGCTGGGGGCTGCACGACCTTCCCGTCGGCGATGGCAGCCTCCACTCGAGGGCGCTCCTCGGCGGACACGTCGTGGCGCAACGTGGCGTCGACCACCACGTGAATGTCGCGGTCGGGATGCTTGAACCGCAGTGACCGGACAGCCGCCTCAAGTGCCGCGAAGCTCGGTTTGCCGCCCACTGCGCGCGGTGGCCGGCCGTTCCAAGCAAGGTTGGAGCCGTCCACGATGAGCGGCGGCGCTTCGGCGCTCGTGTGGGCCGTACGTGGTGAGGAACGCGGCGGGGCGGGCTTGGGTAGTCCATCCCCCTGGTCGCTGGGTCGGGCCTGCTGCGGATGGGTCGGCGTGGCGGCGGGCCGGGCGGTCGGGGCAAGGGTGAGCAGACGGTCGAGTTCCTTCTTCACCTCGGGCAGGACGTTCCCGTCGCCGAACACCTTTACTTCTCCGTCGAGGACGACCTCTCCGGTCTTCTGAAGGGTCGCCTTGACGGTCAGCAGACCTTCCTTGCTGTATGTGTACTCGAGATCGAAGACCCCATCCTCAGCCGTGCAGCGCCGTGGGTACGTCAGGACGAGGTCGGCCAACTTGACGTTGTCCGGGTGGTTCACATCGCGGTCCGGGTCTCCCTCCCAGACTTCCACGGTCAGGCGGGAGATGTTGTCCTTGAGCGGTTCGTACGACTTCATGCGCTGCTGGGGCAGACGCATGTTCCGGTCGATGAGGGCGCTGAATCCTAGCCTGCCCTCGCGGTCCTTGGTGATCGTGCCGAGGGCGTGCGTGTTGACCACGCGGATGATGCTCTTTAGCTCGCCGTCCATGGCCGCCGCGCTGATCGCCGCCCCTTCCGCCACTGCGGTCATGGGGTCGCACAGTGCGGTGTCGACGAGTTCGCAGTCGAGTGCCTCGGAGACGGCGGTGCGTACCGCTGGGATCTGGCTGCTGCCACCGATCATCAGGACGGCAGTGAGATCCTGAGGGTCGATTCGGGCCTGCTTCAGGCATTCCTCCACGGGGTCGAGCGCACGGCTGATGAGGTCCTGGATGGCCTGGGAGAACTCGTCCTGTCCGATCTCGACGAGGACCCCGTCAGGCGTCTGGACGCCGACCGACTCCTGATGGGAGAGCAGGATCTTGGCCCGCTCGATGTCGAGGGCGAACATCCGCTTCTCTGAGTCGCTCCAGCGCCCGCGGGCGGGCGCCCTGTCGAGGACCATGCGGCGCAGCCGGGCGTCGATCTCCAAGCCGCCAAGGCGGTTGACGCCTCGGCTCGCCTTCTCGTCGAAGAAGCCGTCGTCGTGCAGGAGCAGGGTGGCGTCCATCGTGCCGCCGCCCCAGTCAAAGACCAGGAACTCGCCGTCGACCTCCATCTCATGGGCGTATGCGATCGCCGCTGCCGTCGGTTCGTTCAGCAGTGTGCGGACCGTGATCCCGGCCGCACGGGCTGCCTCACGCGTTCGGAATCGGGCCGCGCCGGTCGCGTTGGCGGGCACCGTGACGACAGCCTCGCGGATCTCAGTGGCGGCTTCCTCTTCCGCGGCCCTGGCGATGGCGTGGAAGACGCCGGCCGCGGCGGTGGTCGCGGCGAACCGTTCACCGCCCAGCTTGACGAACGGTTCCTCCCGCAGCATCCGCTTGCACGCCTCGACGGCCTGTTCGGAACGGAGTTTCGCCTCCCAGCCGAACAGCGTGCCCGGCCGCAGGGAACTCGTGCCGACGACCGACGGGTAGAGCAGCTCGAACCCCCTGCGCCCCCAGTTGGCGTCCAGGCCCTGCCCGCCGATCTCCAGCACTTCGACGTACTCGCCGTTCCACTGGGCCGCGACAGAGTTGGTGGTCCCGAAGTCGATGCCGGCTGCCGTCATGCTTCCTCCCCCTTCATACTCGCGGGGCCGGCGACGCGCCGGAGTTGTCCCGCAAGAATGACCTTCCCTGTCAACTCGTCGACGTACGCCGGACTCAGCAGCTCGAGGGCGTCTCCCTCGCCCTCGGTCACCACGAACCGGTCGCTCGCTTCTGGTTCCGTCACTCGTAGCAGCCGCAGTTCTCGCAGATGCGCCGTCATCGCCCCTTCGACCACCTCGCGACTGTCCCCGGCCCGGGACCAAAGCAGCGCGTCGATCTCGGCGAGGCGTCCGGCGAACTGGGCGCGCGTACGGAATTCGTCCAGTACCGCCCTGCGTACGGCCGTGGCAAGCGCCCCGGAAGGCGGCACCTCCCCGGCCCCGGCAGCCTCCAGTGCCTCCGGTACGCGTTCGGCCACTCCTTTGATCACCGTCATCGCGTCGATCGGGTCGGGACGGACGGGAGAATCGGCGACGCCGGTCTTCGCCGACTTGGCCGGAGCCTCGGAGTCACGTTCTCTATGACGCCTCAGGCCCCCAGGTTTGTGCGGTGCCTTTGAGCCCCTCGCACCGGGTTGCGTCTGGCCGCAGGCGGGGCACGGGCGGTGGGGGCGCTCTTTCTTGGGAATGTTCTTCTTGGGAGGCATCAGGCTCTGATTCGTTCGGTACGGGCGGTGAGTCGGGAAGCGGACGTCGCAGTGGTCATCGCGTGGAACTGTGGCGGTCGAGGTGCGGGGCGGTGGTCCTGAAGTCGTCGAGGAGTTCGACGGCGGCACGGGCACGGATGGCCTCCAACTCGCCGCCACTCGTGACTGGGGTCCGGCGCGGGAGGGCCTCCACCGGGGGCACGAGATGCCGCGGCACCTGAGAAGGCATGGCGTACCGCGACAGGTCGAGTGGCAACCGGTAGAAGACGTCCCAGCCCGCCTCGTCGCGCAGCGCGCCACGGATACGTTCCTCGGCCAAGTTCAGGGCGGACTGAGCCTTGGCGTCTCCCTCGCGCTGGCGAAATATTTTCCGGCAACGTTCCTCCCAACCGTCGGCACCGTGATCCAGGCCGATTTCGAGGAAGGGATTGCTGAACGGGCCGCGGTCGTTCCGCCTCGTCCCCCTCCAGGCGCGCAGGAGTCGGAGGTTGCGTTCGGCGACGGCGCCACCCTGCGCGGCGGCCTTCTCGGCGTACTCCTCGGCGGAGTCGAGCAGTCTGTTCCGTCCTGTGGCCGACTCGAGCGTCTCGCTCTGCTCCACGGCCACGTACGCCGCGATGGCATATCCCTCCTGCACCAGCTCCGCGGGGACCTTCCGGCCGCTGCCACCGCGGGTGAGGGAGTGCGCCTGAAGTGCCGCCGCCTCCATCTCGCCCGCCCTGACCAGGTCGTAAGCCCGGTTCGCGGCGACGAGCGCGTAAAAGGGACTGCGCCCGGCGTCGATGAGCTCCCGTGGATTCCACAGAGTGGTCATCAGGCGCCAGAGTCCGCGGTCCTCGCCCATGCTCGGCGGCCATTGCCCGGACACAGCACCCGATTTGAGATCGCGCAATTCGATCTGCTGGGCTCGGGGTAGAGTCGCGTCGAGTGCGTCAAGGGATGCCATGTCACCGTCCAGGACGACGTCGTACAGGAGGTCCCATAGATCGTCCGGTTCCTGCCGGGCGAGCGTCTCGCCGCTCAGGAATGACTGTCGGCGTAGATAGGCCTGCCAGCCGAGCCGCCTTGCCTCCTCGTCGGTGATCTTCTCCGGTGCGAGACGCGCGCGCAGGTAGAGACTTTCCTGGTCGTCGCGGACTTTCCAGGGCGCGTCCTCGGCCAGCAGGCCACCATGGTCGACCAGATCGTCGATGACAGTCAGAGGAGCCCAGGCGAGAAGTCCGTCCAGGAAGCGGTTGGGTATGGGAATCGCGCCACGGGTGGCGGCGGTCGCGAAGAGGGAGAAGGCGGGACCGCCCGTGACCGCTAGGGAACGCTTGCCAACGAGGTCCAGGCCGGGCGCCGTCGAACATAGCAGTCGGCACCGTTCCAGGCCCGCCTCGTTGAGCCATCGCACTCCGGTGCCCCAAAGGTTGCGCATGTGGCCGAGGACCGACGCTGACGGCAGGTGGCTCAGCCCGGCCTGCACCGCGGGCAACAAGCCCTCGCGGTCCGGATCCCCTTCGAGCGCCCGAGTGAGTACCGCCCGTTCCGCCTCGGGTGTCCCGGCGACCGCCACCGCTTCCGAGAGCATGGCCAGCACGGCTTCGACGGCCTCGCTGCCCCCGACACCGAGCCAACGCCACTTGCGCTGGATGAAACCGCTCACGCCCGAGGAGCCCTGACCCTCCCGGCGTTCACGCGCCCGTGTCAGGCGCTCTCGTTCGGCGGCTTTCGCCGCTTGTCGGGCGGCGACCGGGTCCGTCATGTTGTGCACGCCCGACAGGTTACCCGCGCGGTCTGACAATCCAAATGGCCTTGTACGTATCGTGACCTCGGACGACGAGTGGCGCGGGACCGCTGGCCAAGTGCCGTGGGACAGCGTTATTTTCCGCACTCCCTAATGCTCCAGTGAGAGTTCTCCATATGCCCTGGTCAGCGGCCTGGGGGCGGTGAGTGTAGCGAGGTTGAGGCGTGGGTGGGCGGATTTGACGTGGCTGTCCCGCCCACGAGTTGCCGCGCCACATGCAGTGACAGCGGCGAGTAGAAATTAACTAACTAACCTTACATATACGGCAGTTCACCAAAATGTCCCGGTGTCCGCTTGACTACCGCCAGACTCAAGGACGTTGACAAAGTTGACGGCTGAATGGTAGTCAGCTCACCTTGCGCCGGGGAGAGCGAGCACATCAACAGAGCAGCTGCCGGGCGCTCCTTGGTTGCGGCCCTGGATCTGTTTCGCTGCTTCCAGTGCGGCAAGTGACGGTCGCCCTCTGCTGGTCCTGCAGCAATCTTAGGCCTCATCGAGCAACCAGGACGTCAGCCGCTCCGGCAGGTCGAGATCCCCATCGACCACATCGCGCGGCCGACCGGTCAGGGTGTTCCGGATCTCCATGCTTTCGGCAAGGGTTGCAAGAGCCTCCTCCCGACGGCCCGAACGGCCCAGGTGCACAGTCAGGTTGCTGAGGCTCGTGGCGAATTGCAGCAGCATGGCCTCGGGATCCCTCAAGGCCGCTTCCCGGTACAAATCCACCGCCTCTCTGATGGCGTCGAGGGCTTCCTCACCTTGACCCAGCTCGCCTAGGCGGTTCGAGAGGTTGTTCAGACTCCTGGCAAGCGCGGGCGCGAATTGCTCGTGATCCTCCCGGACGAGCATCCGGTAAATGCCCACCGCCTCTGAGATCGCAGCAAGCGCATCGGCCTCATGACCCAGCTCACCCAGGCGGTTCGAGTGGTTGTTCAAGGTTAGCGCGAGGCCAGCCCGGTAGTCGTCAGGATTAATTCGATGCAGCGTCCGGTACACGGCCACGGCTTCACTGACAGCGACGAGTGCCTCATCCGGCCGGTTCGCCTCACCGAGATAGACGGCGAGATTGTTCAAACCCTGGGCCAGCCCAGCGTGATATGGCTGGGGCGGCTGGTTTGCCGACTGCCGGTACAGCGTGATGGCCTCCTCAGCAGCAGCGATTGCATCCTCCCAATGGCCGACGCTGCTTAGATGGTTGGCGAGGATGTTCAGGTTCCTGGCCAGGTCGGCCCAATGGGCGTCCGGTCTCCGTGCCGCCTGTTCTCGGAGCCGACGGACGTTCTCTCGCGCGGTAGCAAGGTCTTCCGCCGTACGCTCGGCTTCGGCCGGATCACCGGGATTCGAGGCGAAGGCGTCGGCCACGTCGTCAGCGGTGGGTCGATTGGCCGGGTCGTAATCCAGACATCTCCACAACAGCTCGGCGATCAGTGTGTCGGCTGCTGACTCGGCCAACGCCTCACGCAGCTCGACATCGGCCCGGAGATCCGTCCACCGGCCCGTCGCGAAGGCGATGAGCATGGCGCCCATTGCATAGACATCGCTCTCCGTCGTCGGCTCGGAGAGATCGTCTTCTGATTCGTGAAAGACCTGGCTCCGCATAAACTCGAAGCGGTAGGGGCTGTGGAATCCATCTCGCGACGAGGTCATCCACCCGATCAGCTGAACGTCCTGGCCAGTCACCAGGACGGTCTTGGGCGTGATGGATCCATGTACCAGGCCCAGACCGTGCGCACGGCCGACCGCACGGGCCACGTTCAGCCCGATGCGGTGGAAGAGATAGGGATCGACCAGTCCTCCATTCTCCTCGAAGACATCCCGCAGGTTCGGCGCCGGATCAGCGTGCGGACCCTCATGACGACGGGTGAAGGAGGAGGCCAGCCATGGCGGGCCTTCCTGGTCGCCCACGTTCGAGTCGAGCAGCTGCGGGGCATAGGTGCCCTGCATACGCTCCAGGCAGTCCGCCTCCGTGCGCATGAGATCCCAGGCCATGGCCCGGTCCTGGTCGAACAGCGGGGCGGACGTCCGCACCAGGACCACATCGCCGTCCTCGTCCTGTGCCAGGTACAGCCGGACGGCGTTCCACCCCTGGTCATTGCGTGCGTAGAGACGGAACGGTCCTAGGTAACGAGGGTCATCGGGCCGGATTGGTGACCAGCCCTCCGGAATAGTCGCTGTCGGCGCGCTCATCGGAGCGGCTGCCATGGAGCTGGGCCGCGCCGTCGGATCCACCTCGTCCGAGGCCGCGGTCCGTTCCAGATCGGTGCCGATCGCTCCCGCGCCTGCCGGTGGGACACCGAGTCGGCTCAGGAGCCGGTCTGTAAGCCAGCCGAAGGGCCGGCCGGTGTCCCCAGTCACGACTGTGCCGTCTGGGTGGCCGATCCAGGCCGGGAAACCCCGGGAACGACCGATGGAAGCCTCCAGCTGCTCCGCGACGACGCGTGTGGTCCGCAGCAGTTCCTTCGATGGGAGCGCGCCCAGGAGAATCCGGCGGGTCTCTGGTGAAAAGTCGAAGGGCTGCTGGTGGGGCAGTGGCTCCGGCCCGTCGGTGTGGACCCGCCGCATCAGGCCGCCGAGGAACGCCTCCACGATGTGCCCGCTGTCAGTCGGCGGGCCGAGGGCGCTCTGGACCAGGCGCATCACCGGTGGGGTAACGGGAGCCACGGCCGCCAGGTGCGCCGCGAGCTGGTAGGCCTCGGGGGACGCCGCGGCACGGAAGCGCAGGACGGCCTCCGCGTCGTCGGCCTGCCGGGTGTCGGCGGCGCGGCGGTCGGTACCGAACCGGTCACCGCTCCACAGCGGGAGCAGAGCGGTGGTTCCAGGCGACGCGATCAGTCGCGCCCAATCCGCGATGGCCTCAGGCGAAGGTTCGAGGACCGGCACGGGAACCATGTCGAACTCGACCAGATCCGGAGGCAGCACCGGGTCCGTGACACGCCAGGTCGTCGCCGGGCCACCACGGCGGTGCGACGTGACCTGCCAGCGCCGCGCCGAGATACCCGAGCTCGGCCAGAGACGCGCCGGCAACGCATGGATGATCGCGGTCGGGCCGCGCCTCGCCCACCGGTCGATCGCTCGGCGCATCCGGCCGTCCCACCACGCCTTCCCGATGCCGTCGCTGATTACCAGGACGAGGGTGCCGCCGGTGGGGTCGGTCACGCTCTCTGGCGCCAAGCGGTGTGCCCCGCTCCGGTAGGGGCGAGTGCTGAGCAGCGGGGCACGGGTGCTGCGGCTGTCGAGGCCGTAGACGCGCACGTCGCGGAAGGCGCCCGCACGTTCCATGAGCCGGCGCACCTCGGAGGCCAGACGCTGCCAGAGGATCATGGAGACACCGTCGTCGACGACGAGTGCCAGGGACAGCCAACGGGTCCGGACCGGCTGGGTGGCAGTCTCGGGCAGCCCGGTATCGGCCATCGCCGCGACCGTCCGCACGATGTCGAGCTCGTGCCGCCGGTCGTCGGGGAAGCGCTGCCGCAGCGGGCGGAGCGCCTTCCCCAATCGGAGCTCCCCGGCATCGAGGAGCCGGCTGTCCGGAACCCGGACGCTGTGCGCGCGGGACTGCGTCGAGTCCGGCAGCGGCTGCTGGTCGCCTTGCGCCGTCGCCTGCAGCGGACGTTCGGGCATGGCGTCCTGTGATGGCTCCGGGTCGGGCCGTTCGGCAGGCGTGGCGGGGATCGGCGGCACGGCGGAGGCCTGCTCGGGCTGGGGGTCGCACTGGTGCCGGGGCATGGCGCGCTCGGGTCCCCGGGCCAGCGGCCCGGTGTCCGGGGGCACTCGTCCGGCGAGCCAGAGCACGTCGAGGAGTTCCTCGTCGGAGAGCTCCACTCCGCTTCTGGCCAGTACGTCCCTCATCCGCCCGAGCATGCCGTTACACCGCTCCGCCGAGTTGGTGCAGGACGGCTTCGAGGAGGCGTCCTGCGTCGAGGCGCACGCCGCTCTTGCGCAGGAATACGGCGTTCAGGAGCTGGTCGGTGGCCAGTTCGCCGGGGGCGCGGCGGTTGAGGAACTCCTCCAGCAGGTCGTCGATGCCGTCGAGGGCGTCGCGGCCCAGGTGCGCGGAGACGATGTTCCGCAGCCGCTGCTCGTCGGGTTCGGGCAGGTCGAGCCGGACGCAGCGCCGCAGGAACGCTGGGGGGAAGTCACGTTCGCCGTTGCTGGTGATCACTACGATGGGGAACTCCCGGCAGCGGATCCGGCCGCGTGTGACGGTTGCGGGGTGGTCCGGGGCGTCCGTTTGAACGGGGACTGGGTAGCGGCTCTCGGTCAGGCGGGCGAGCTCCGGGATCGCGAACTCGCCCTCCTCGAAGACAGTGAGCAGGTCGTTGGGCAGGTCGACGTCGCCCTTGTCCAGCTCGTCGATGAGTAGCACCCTGGGCCGGTCCTGCGGAACAAGGGCGTTGCCCAGGGGGCCCAAGCGCACGTACTGGCCGATGTCGGGTTCCTGGCCACCAGCGTCGCGGCGCAGGTTGACCTCGCGGAGCCGGCCGACGGCGTCGTACCGGTACAGGGCGTCCTGCAGGGTGGAGCGGCTGTTCACGGGCCAGTGCAGGACTCGGCCGAGGACCAGCTCGTGGGCGAGGGCGTGGGCGAGGGAGGACTTTCCGGTGCCGGGGTGCCCGGTCACCAGGAGTGGCCTGCGAAGGTGCAGGGCGGCGTTGACGACACCGGCCTCGTCAGGGCCGATGAGGTAGGGCCGGGCGCCAGGAGTGCCCTGCTCCTCCAACGGCTCCTCGGCAGAGAACCGGCGCCACGGCGGAGCCGGAGGGAAGGCCACCTCGCGGGGCCTTCCGTCGCCGTGAAACAGCCTCCAGCCGCCGTCCGGCTGAGGGGTCCCACGGCCGGCTCGGGGCTCTGTGGTTGTCATGAGAGGCGGTCTCCTATTCGGGGTCCATCAGGTGCAACGACTCGGGCACCGGTTGCGGGTGCTCGTCCTCCCACACCAGCGAAGGGCGGGCCGGGCCGGTCTCGGGACTCGCGAAGGCCCCGCTCCGGTAAACCCGGACGCGCTCGGGCAGATCGGCCAGGGGGCCACCCGGTTCTACGCCCTGCAGCCTCTTGGCGTCGCCGACGCCGTCGGCCTCTCGGTCCCACAGGACCACCGGGACGCCGAGAGCCAGACAGGTAACGAGCATCTCCATCCGCTTGTCCCGGGGAGTGTGCAGGACGACCTGGGCGGCGTCGCGATGGCTGGTCGTCAGAAGATGCCGGAGCCTCGCCCGGGTGATGGCATTGTCCCCGTCCGTGATCAGTGACAACGCCGCCCCGCTCTTCCAACGGCGTCGCTGATCACTGCGCCGAGCCGAACGAAGCCCAGTGATCTCCGGGCAGGTAAGGGTCAGACGGAACTCGGCCCCGATCGGTTCCTCGGGCAGGATGTCCTCGGACGCGCCCGGATTCCACTCGTCGACGGCCAGGTGAAGTCCCTGCCGGTCGACCAGCACTGACACCCAGGGCACCTGATCGTCCTGACCGGGTTCACCGGCGACGGATTCGACGGCCTCCCGCAGCGACCTGGCGACCTCCGCCGCCGTCCTCGACACCGTCCGTGACTCGTGGAGCACGGTGACTGTGCCGTCCTGGCGGGCGAGGAGGATCCGGCAGGTGTACCGCTCATCGGTGGTCCCTGGATCGCTGGTCAGTTCAAGCACCACGCGCGACACCGGCGACACCTGCCGCCCCACCCATTGGGCGGCGTCCGCACGGCGCTCCTTGAGGGCGGAACGGTGGATGCCCACCCGGTCAGCCACACGTTCGGACCACTTGCGCAGGTCCGCGCCGCACTCGGCCCCCACAGACGCCGCCACGTACTCCACTACCCGCAACAGGGCCGGCACCGCTGGCGTTCCGTCCGCCACGCGTTCGCTGTCGGACATCGACTCCAATTTCTCGACGATCTCGTCGAGGTGATCGACCAACAGATGCGGGTGGGAGAGCGCCTCCGGAAGACGCGCGTACCGCAGGGCTTCGCGCGCCGAGCGGGGAAGCAGCGCGGGATCATCCTCGCAGACACCCCGAAGCAGTTCCAGGAGATCCTCGTACTCCTCCACGGAGAGCAGCGAGCCGACGTCCGCAGCCCGAGCCCAGGTGAGCAGCGCGGTCAGCTCGGCGCGTTCGACCGATTCGATGCGCGCTGTGGCGGCCAGGGTGGTGCTCAGCGATGCGAGTGCGCGGGGATTGTCCGCCACCAGCCCAACGACGTCACCGATCGACGGCTCGTAGCGCTCCGGTATCCGCTGGTATCCCAACTGCTCAGCGAGCGCACGGGCGTGGACGGCTCGGTCGTCCGATTTCGAGAGCAAGAGCCACAGCCGACGCTTGAGTTCCTTCTCGAACGGCGTGAACTCGGCCGCCGGTCTGGCTTCCGGCAACAGTGCGCCGATCTCGGCCAGGCGAGGAGGCCCCCCGGCGTACGTGCGGAAGGCTTGGTCGAAGGCCTCGCTCCCCGCGAACGCGTGGGCAGGGTATGCCCGCAATCGGCGGCCTGCGTACGAGTGGTCCTCCCGGATCACCACGCCGACGAGATGGCCCTCACAGAAGACCGCGGCCCCGGAGGCCCCGCCCCAGGCGTTCCTCCCGTCCTCTCGAACAGCAGGGGCCGGTTCCTGGTCGAGCACGTAGAGACCGCGGGATCCAGAGGACAACAGGGGCAGCACGCCCCGCAGGTGCTCGACCTCACGTTCCTTGCCGGCGTTGGCCAGGGGAAAACCGAGCCCCTCGTAGCGAAGCGGGGCCCTGCCGACGGGGTGCCCCCAGCTCACGGTCCCGGAGACCACCACTGCCTCGGCCAGGCGCAGGAGGACAACGTCCAGGTCCTGTGGGGGCAGCCATACCCGGTCCGCCTCGACACTCACGGTGTCGCCGTCGCCGGGGTGCCCCACGCTCACCTGGATCGTCGGCCAGTGCTTGCCGCTCTCCTTGTCGACCACCACGTGACGGGCGGTGAGCACCAAGCGCGGGGCAATCAGGTAGCCGGAGCCGACTCGATGGGTGCCCTGTGCAATCCGGCTGCGGATCAGCGCCAGTCTGCGCGGATCCATCTCACTCCTCGTCCCAGGACCCGACTTCGTCGTCGCTGATCTCGGGGCTGGTCCCGTTGGCCGCACGGTCCTTGACCGAGAGCTTCAAGGTCAGCTTGTGCGTGCGGACCGTGGTGAGCTCCCCACCCACGCCGACGGCAGCCACCCCGAAGTTGAGCTTGCCGTCGCCCTTGCCACTGTCCCGCAGTTCGAGGTGCAGCTCCAGCTGGGCCTCCTCGATGCCGAAAGCGAACTGCTGGTCGGAGCCCTGGTCCTGCGCCCGATACAGCTCCTGCCGCAGCTCCTCGATCGCCGCTGCCAGTCCGATGCTTGTCATCCCCGCTCCTGTTGCAACCCCGCACCCCATCGGTGGACCGGCGCTCGGCCGCGTCACCCGCCTCACCGTAACGCACTGGCGAGGGACAATGTGCTCCGCCCGATCATTCGGACCACCATCGACGGCGCATGTGCCGTCCGCCCCGGCTGCACTCACCCACGGCTCAAGGAGACGGCTCGCCCGATGGCACCACGTCAGAGGAACTCCCCCGAAGGACCGGAGCTGCCCAATTCGCGCCCCGACCTGGACCTTAATGCCGTCCTTTGGGTGGCAATGGACAAGCTCCGCGGCGTCGTTGACATTTCGCAAGCTAAAGAGGTCCTCCTCGGCCTGATCTTCCTGAAGTACCAGTCCGATGTTTTCGAGGAACTTCGCAGCCGTGTGGCCCAGGAAGCCCGCGCCGTGGGCATCGATGAAGAGCACCTCAACGAGCTCCTGGAAGACCGGAACACGTACGCCGACGCCGACACGATCTGGGTCCCGGATGTCGCCCGCTGGTCCTACATCTCAGACCGGGCCAGGACTCGGTCGGTCGGTGGGCTTCTTGAGGAGGCGATGGCGGCCATCAGGCATGAGAACCCCTTCATGGCAGGTGTCCTGCCGACGCTCTTCTTCTATCCCGGCTTCGACCAGCCTCGTATGAGAGACGTCATGGACCTCATCGACACAATCCGGTTCGACTCCCCCGAGGACGATCCGGAGAGGAAAAGCCTAGGCACGGTCTACGAGCAGGTCATCGACTATTTCATGGCTGCTGAGGGGAAACGAGGTGGCGAGTTCTACACGCCTCCGTCGGTCTCCCGATTGATCGCCGAGGTCATCGAACCGCTTCACGGATCGGTGTACGATCCGGCGTGCGGCGTGGGAAGCATGCTGGTCGAGGCCAGCAGCTTCGTGGAGTCTCGACATGGCCACACGGCCGATATCGCGTTCTATGGCCAGGAGTCCAACGCCCAGTCCTGGCGCCTGGCCAAACTGAACCTCGCCGTCCACAATCTCCGAGCCGACCTTGCCGACACCCACCGCGACACGCTCGCTGACGACAGGCACCCCCGCCTCAAGGCGGACTTCGTCATGGCTCACCCACCCTTTGGCATCCGCGACTGGGCGCGAGACAAGGCCGACCCCAGGTGGAAGTACGGCGTCCCGCCGGGCAATAGCGCCAACTACGCATGGCTGCAGCACGCGATCTCCAAACTTAGCGATCACGGCACGGCCGGCGTCATCCTGCCAAGCGGATCCATGCCATCCTCCGAGAAGGATGAAGGCCGAATCCGGCAGGCACTGATCGAAGCCGACCAGGTCAGTGCCATGGTGGCACTGCCTGCCGGGCTATTTCGCAACACGTCGATCCCGACCTGCCTATGGGTCCTGTCGAAGAGCAAGTCCCCACGGAGGTCAGTTCAGAACGAGGACCGCACGGGTCAGATCCTCTTCATCGATGCCCATCGCTTGGGCCGGGAAGGTAACCGCGGCGCAGTCGAGCTTAGCGATGAGGACCTCGCGGTGATCGCCGGCACCTACCACGCCTGGTGTGGCTCGACCACCGCCCGTCGGCATCGTCGAACGTACCAGGACGAGCCCGGCTTCTGCTTCTCGGCCGATCTGGAAACGGTGCGCGACTACAACTACGCACTGACGCCTGGATACTACGTGGATCTCGTCCCACCGAACCAGGGAAGCTCCAAGGTCGATGCCGCGCGAGGAACTCGATTGACGCGGGACCTCTACGACCTATTCCCGTAGCTCGTGCCCGATGGGCGATAAGCGAAAGGCCTGGCTCCTCGTCCGGCTGTTGATCGACGGCCGTAGGCAAAGATCGACAGGCTTCCTCCTGGCAACGCTCGAACTGAACTCCACTATTTTATAGCGGAGTTACGAGATATGTTCCGATGTCCGCTTGACTACGGCCGGACTCAAAGACGTTGACGAGGTTGGTAACTGAATGATAGCCACCTCTTCTGGCTGCCTCCGCAAGGGCAAGCACCTCACCAGAGCGGTTGCCCGGGCTCGGGCGGAGGAGTTACGGGTCGAGCTGGGACGGGTTCGGCCGCTGCTGCCGAAGCGGAGGAGGCTGCGCGGCGCGCGGCGATTGCCCGCGAGGAGACCGTCGTGGCTCTGGCCGAGGCGGCCGATGAAGCCTCGGTGTGCGATGCGTCCGCAGGTGGGGATGGGACGGTGCTGGCCGGGGTCGGCATGGTCGTGCGGATTCACGGGCACGTCGAACAGGTCACTCTCGTCGCACCGACGGCGAGTGAGCCCTTCGACTCTAACGTCAAGTTGCGATCCTCGGCCATCCCGAACGGTGACCGCCGCCACGGCTTGGCCTCAATCGTCCATGACCACCAGGGCGTTGAGATCCTCGGCCACCCCGAAGGGCGACCGCCACGTGCTGGCGAGGTGTCAGAGCTGGTGGGTGGCCGTGTTGCAATCCTCGGCCGCCCCGGAGGACGACCGCCACGCCAGCTGACCGGCTGTTACGCCGCAGCGTAGCCTGCGCGCCGACGCAAGTTACAGCCACAATCCATGGCATTCCCGGCATTCCCCCTCGGCGTGACCGGCGTGTCGCTCGCACACTCCAGGTTCCGAAGTCCTCCGACCAGCAGCCCCCACGAGCCGCTACCGTACAACCGCATGGGACGCGTAGCCAGCAACGACGGTCAGCGCACCTGCACCGACAGACCCATTTGGGCACAGTCGCAATCCCCACGGCCAGCGCCGCACCCTGGAGGACCACCTCCGCGGATCTGCGGCCCTGGCCAAAAAGTTCGGGTCGACGTTCGGCACTGCCGAGGCAGCCGAATACCTCGCGCTCGTCCACGATGTCGGCAAGGGCTCGTGCTCTTGGCAACACGGGCTGAATCGAGCAGAGCGAAGCGGACAACGGATCGGCGTTCCCCATAAGGAGGCCGGCGCCTGGCTGGCGGCCACCCATGCCGGCAAGCCCTTCGTTACCGTCATCCAGGGCCACCACGCCCCCCCGACAGGGTATCGGGCTACGACGTGAGAACTTCCGCCAGCGACCGGCCCTTCTCCGCCCACTTCTTCAACCGCTCACGGCCGATGAGCCGGACCTTATCCCCCTCCTTGGCCCAGACCTCGGCACCTCCGGTGAACCGGCCGTTGGTAACGACGATCGGCAATGTCCTCGGCGGCAGGTCGGCCCCGTAGAGGTGCTGCACCACCGGCTGACCAACCGTCCCGTTTCCCTGCTGGAAGTGCTTGCACTGTACGGCGATGTGACGCCCCAAATCATCGACAGCGAGGACGTCCACACCCTGGTCGCCGGAGCCGCCGCCGGAGCGGACAACCCGGTACCCGTCACGGTCCAGGAACGCGGCGATCAGGTGCTCGAAGTCCTGGTGGTGGATAGTGTCGATGGCATCCAAGTAGAAGCCGGCGATCGGAGCGAAGATCACCGGACCGTTCTTCTCCGCTGCATCCCACAAGGCGAGGCGGAGTTCTCGGCCACGTCCTGCGGTAGCATCCGACATGACCGAGAACAACTTCTCCAGCCGCACCGGAGACGAATTCGCTTCCCAGGCCTTTCTGCCCGGACCGATCCGGGCAGAAAGTGGCAGGAAGTATTCCCGGCATTCATCCATCGCTGCGGTCAGTGTCTCTGCGGCTTCCCTCCGACTCTGAGAGGCGTGGATCTCAAGTGCCGCGTGCACAGCCTCCCGCGTAACACGGATCTGCCGGATCAAGATGTCCACTGCCGCCTCGACCATGAAGGATTCCTGTCGAAGGTCGGTGATAGACACGACCTCATCGACCGAGAACATCGGAAGCTGGCCGTCTACCTGCATGACGGCGGTCCTAGCCGGGACGGGCTCCGATTCGTTGTGACGACGGAAGGACAGCGCCTTCCGAAGCGCTGCCGTCCGGTCCAGGCCGGTCAGCTCCTGTGCCCTGCAAAACGGGGGAATCAACCCTCGCTCATTCGCTGCTGTCGTCGTCACAGCTCTCCCCTCCGTCGTGCCATGCCGAGGGGAAGCGTACCGAGCGGTAGTGACAGGGCGTCAGGGCGTCTCGCTGGGCATTTCGTCCCTGGCCTGGTGGCTCAGGTTCCGCGCCAGGTCGGGGTACTCTCGCCAGTGAGCCGACGGGTCATGAGGTTGATCATCGCGACGCGGATCATGACCTCGGAACGGGTGGGGAGGCTTCGTAGTCGCGGGCCGGGCGGCGGTGGTTGTGCGGGTCCGCGCAGGGCTACCTCTTCTCCGGCCCGTGGGGGCTCCAGCCGTGCAGGAAGGGGCGCAGTGCTTCAGGGGTGGCTGCGGGTAGTGTAGGAGTTCGCGGGTAGGTGGCGAGCGGGTCGATGCTGTCGGCGTAGCTGTGGGCCCAGGTGATCCATTCGAGTACTGCGTGGGCATCTTCCTGTGTCGTGGGGTTGCGGTCGAGGTGTTGTTGGAGGGCGTCGCAGTAGGAGCGGATGCGAGTGGCTTCCTGCCAGGCGTCGATCTGTGCGCGCAGGTGGTCGCGGCGGTGGGTGTCGAGGAGTTGGCGGCGGGCCTGGTCCATGGCTGTCTGCCACGCGTTCCGGGTCTCGCGGGCTTTCTGTTCGCGGGCGGCTTGGCGTTCGCGGTCGATTTCGGCGCGCTGTTCGATCTCCCTGAGAATTCGGGGCAGCGTGTCCTCGAGCTTCCAGCGCCGGCGGTCTCCCCATTGGTAGCGGCGGCCATTGTGGTTCCAGTCGTGGGAGAGGCTGAGGTCGAGCAGGTGGGAGGGTTCGGTGGTGTGCTGGGTCACGCGTTGCCATGGGTATCGCACGCTGTCGGTGTCCGGGATCTCCACGGATCCTTCTGTGAAGGTCAACGGGTAGGTCTTGTCGTGGACTGTGATCACCAGACTTGCGCGGGATTCCTCCGGCCTCGGCTCGATCGTCATGCCGCTGCCTTCGGCGGCGGTTGCTAGGGCGTGCAGGATGCGGCGGGCGCGCTCCTCGCAGTCGGGGCACACGGGTAGCTGACAGTCGCGCACCGCTGGGTGGAGGGATGTGACGGGTAGTTCCTCATCAACATGGATTGGGGCATCGGGTGGTTGGGCTCGGGTCCGCGGTTCGCTGGCAAGGAGCCGGATGACGAGGTCGCCCCTGTCACGGCCGGTGTGGGCGAGACGGTGCCCAAGTGGCAGGGCATTGGATGTCCTCGCAGCGCGCAGGGCTTGGCGGAGCCGGGCGCGTTCGGCGGGCGGCGGGTCGGCGATATGCAGAACGCCTCCGGCCTTTTCGATGTCCGCGATGAGCTGTTCAGCGGCAGCGTCCGGTGGTGATCCTGCCCGCGTGTTCGTCTCAGGGGCGGCGTTCGGCGGAACTGCTGTTTCGGTCCGCCGAGCCGGGCGGGCAGGAGTAGTGGGCCGGGTGAGGCGCTGCTGTCCTGTGGGTGTGGGCGCGGCGGTCCAGTGCCCACCGGCCCAGGTGGTCGTGACCAGTCCCCGTCTGCGCAGCGCGTAGACGCTGTGGGCCAGCGACGAGTCCGCCGAGGTGACCGGGTCCTGCCCCTGGCAGATCCGGCGCAGGACGGCGAGTTGCCGGTCGTTGAGGCGTTCGTCGGGCACGGGTGTCGTCTCCTTCACTGGACGAGAACCGGTGGTCAGCCCGTGTGGCCGGGTAGTTGCCGAAGGAGTTCGAGCGGAATGCCCAGCCGCTGCTCGAGCCGGTCTGCGGCCCTGGCCTCGCCCACGGCGCGCAGCGCGCGGATGGCTTCCTCCGCGAGCTTCCCGATACGCACGACCTCGGTGCGCAGCGCATGGAGTTCGTCGAGGCGTTCGGTCGCGGTGGCTCCGCACCATTGGCGGACGAGGTCACGCCCGCGCTTGTACTTCTGCTCCACCTCGGCGCAGACCTCGGGGCTGTTGTGCATGCCCTGGTCCTTGCCGCGCCCCGGGTAGTACTTGCCGTGGACCGCGTCCTGCAGGGCCTGTTCCTCCTCTTTGGCGAGGACGGCGACCAGGTGGTCGGCGTGGGCCGCAGCGATCAGTGGCATGACGGTGAGCGTGATCGGCCAAGGAGCGGTCAGTGTGCCCTCGTCGTCGGTGAAACCGCGCGGATCTGAGCTGAACAGGTCCGGTGAGACGTCCAGCATCGCGACCAGGGCTGGAACGTCATGGACGTAGAGGACTCCTCGCTCCCGGTAGTTCCAGCCCATCGACACCACATCGCTCACTGGACAGCGGTCGAAGACCATGCTCGCCGCGACGAACTCGGCATCCTCGTCGTCCACCGGCCCGTCGCTGGTCAGCGCATCCCACCTGTCCTGCCGTTGAAGCCAGGCGTCCTTCTGCTCCCAGGGCACACGCAACCGGGCCACGGGCACCCAGTCCTCGCGGCCCTCCGCCTCATCCGCCATGAATCGCACCCGCACGCGCACGGGGCGCTGCGTGCCAATCTTCACCACCTCCACCTCGCTGACCGGGCCCTTGTACGGCGCCACCCGGTACGCCCAGCGCTCACCCGACTCCACAACCAGGCTCCCGTTCCCTCGACCGGTCACACGAACGCACACCGATCAGCACTTGGACCGCAAGGAGAAGTCCTCTGGGCTGCGCAGCACGCGCTTCACGTCCGCGTGCCGCAACACCGCCCAGTAGCCAGGCCCGGCCGGCCACTCCCCCACCGCCAGCTCCTCCACCCAGCAGACCAGCGCCTCGGCCCGCAGCTCACGGAACAGCTCGTACGGCACGCCCTCGGCATAGGTCTCGGAGAGGAAGATCCGGTTCACCCGCGCCTGATCGAAGCCCATGTCGACCGACCGTACGCCACCAGCCAGCCGCTCACCAGCATCCGGTCACATCGGGCGTCCGGCGATGCCAGTCTCCTCCTCACGCGACGAGACACGAAGGCTGACTGACGCAACTAGACTATTCAGGAGGCAAGTTGGAGATCATGTTCCGGTGTCCGCTTGACCACGGCGAAGAGGAAGAACATGGTCTCGAACTCCTCGGCCGTCAGCCCCGCTTCGAGCGTCCTGGAGAGCAGGCCGCCCGGGGCGGGCCGCCGGGCCAGGCCGTGGGCGTAGGCGAACATGTCCGCCAGCGCGGCGCGGGAGCGGGGGTTGACCGGGCGGCCGTCCGGGGCGGTCCGGGTGGTGGGGCGGTGGGCGAGCGCGGCACGGCCGAGCTCGGTGAGTGCGGCCGGCTCCACGGTGCTGGAGTGGGCGTAGTCGGCGTCCTGGTAGCCGATCACCCGGTTCGCCCAGTCCAGCAGCAGCAACCGGTCCTGCTCCGGCACGCCCATCACCCGGGCCAGTGTCCACACCGGCAGGTCGGCGGCGAGCGGGACGAAGTCCGCGCGACCGGCCGGCCGCACCTCCTCGATCAGCTCCCGCACCCGGCCGTCGACCGCCTCGGCCAGCTCCGCGAGGGCGCGCGGGGTGAACGCCGCGGCGACGATCCGGCGCAGCCGGGAGTGGTCGGGCGGGTCCTGGTTGAGCATCATCGCCCGGGCGAACTCCAGGTCCGCCGGGGTGTCGGGGTCGCGGATCTGGGTGGCGCCCAGGTGCGAGGAGAACAGTTCGGGGCTGCGCAGCACGTGCTTGACGTCCGCGTGCCGCAGCACCGCCCAGTACCCGGGGCCTCCGGGCCACCCGCCGACCGGAGGCTCCTCGACCCAACAGACGGGAACGGACTCGCGGAGGTTCCGCAAGAGTTCGTGAGGAACGCCGTGGGCGTAGGTGTCCGGGAGGAAGATCTGGTTGACGTACGCCTGATCGAGAGTCACATGGACGGACGGTACGTCAGGGTCATCACGATGTCATGGACGGTGAAAAGGTGTTCGAGTTCAACGGGATGGTCGGTCCGGACGCTCGCTGCCTCGACGGCGGCGGCGAGCGCTGGACCACGCAGCCGGCCGGCGGGGCCACGACGGGCCACGCGGCGGCCGACCGGTTCCGGCCCGCCACCGAGGACGAGGCCGGACAGGCGCTCGGCGGCGGCCGGAGCCGCGAGGCGCGCACGTTCTGCTAGGCACGGTTCGATGCCGGCGGCGAGCGCGGCGGGGAGGCCGGTGACGAGGGCGCGGAGGGCCGGGCCTTCCATAATGGTGCCCATTCAACACGCGGGGCGGTGGGGGCGAGCAGGTGCAGGGCTGGCAGGTCAGGAACGGCATCGAGAACAGCACGGTCAACGGCAGCACCTTCCAGGCGCGCGAACTGACCGTCCACCAGTACGCCGCGCCGGCCGCCGACGTGCGGTGGCCGGTGGTGATCGGGCGGTTCCCGCCCAGGGCGACGGCGTTCCAGCCCCGGGCGGAGCTGCGCCGGGCCATCGACGAGGCCCGCGGGGAGTACGGGACGGTCGTGCTGAGCCAGGTGCTGGCGGGCGGTGGCGGCGTCGGCAAGTCACAGCTCGCGGCGCACTACGCGCGCGCGGCCGTCGAGGCGGGCACCGACCTGGTGCTGTGGGCCGACGCGGCCGAGCCGTCCGCCGTGACCGACCTGTACGCCCGGGCCGCCGTGGAGCTCCGGGTGCCCGGGGCGAGCGGCGAGGCCGAACAGGACGCGGAGCGCTTCCTCGCCTGGCTGGCCGTCACCGAGCGGGGCTGGCTGGTCGTCCTCGACAACACCACCGAGCACACTCCCGAGGAGTTCTGGCCCGTCACCAGCCGGGGCGGACGCGGACGGGTCATCGCGACCACCCGCCACCGGGGAGCCGCCAGTACGGGCGGCGACCGGACCCTCGTGGACGTCACCACGTACTCCCCCGCCGAGTCCGCCGCCTACCTCGGCGAGCGGCTGGAGCGGGCCAAGTGCGCCCGCTTCCTCGACGAGCACGCGGAGGAGCTCGCCGAGGCGCTGGGCCACCTGCCGCTCGCGCTGGCCCACGCGGCCGCCTGCATGGTCAACACCCGGCGCGGCTGCGGCCGGTACCTGGAGCTCTTCCGCGACCGCTCCCGCAGCCTGGACGCCGTTCTGCCGGCCCGCTCCGGTGCCGACGGCTACCGGGGGCCGGTCGCGGCGGCGCTGCTGCTGGCCCTCGACGCGGCGCAGCAGGAGGAGCCGGTCGGGCTCGCCGGGCCGGTCCTCCGGTTGGCGGCGCTGCTCGACCCGGCCGGGCATCCGCAGGAGCTCTGGGGCACCGAGCCGGTGCTGGAGCATCTCGGCAGGGTCCGCGGCGCGCCCGTCACGGCCGACGACGCGATGGAGGCGCTCGCGCTCCTGCACAACTACAGCCTCGTCACCCTCACCGAGACCTCCCACCGGGAGGTGACCCTCCATGCGCTCACCGCCCGTGCCACCCTCGACACGGGTCCCGACTCGACGCGGGCGGGCATCGTGGTCGCCGAGGCCCTTCTCGAACTGTGGCCGACCGCGGACTACGGCATGCAGGGTTTGGCCGCGACGCTCCGGGCCAACACCGACGTGCTCACCAGGCACGGGCCCACCGGCCTGATCCAGCGGCCGCTGGGGATGCACGTGCTGCTGTTCCGCTGCGGCGCCAGCCTCGTGGAGGCGGACCTGTACGCCACCGGCATCCAGTACTGGACGCATCTCGCCACCGCGAGCGAGCGCGTCCTGGGAGGCGACCATCCCGACACTCTCGCGGCCCTCGGGAACCTCGCGCAGTCGTGCTGGGAGGCCGGACGCACCGACGAGGCGATGAGTCTCCAGGAGCAGGTCCTCGCCGACCTCCAACGCCTCCACGGCAGCGACCACCCCACCGTCCTGATGGCCCGCAACAACCTGGCCGCCACCTACTCGGAGGCCGGACGCGTCGAGGACGCCATCGGTCTCCAGGAGCAGGTCCTCGCCGACCGCCGGCACGAGCTGGGCGCCGACCACCCGGACACCCTCACGTCCCGCAACAACCTGGCCGCCACCTACCTGGAGGCCGGACGCGTCGAGGACGCCGTCGGTCTCCAGGAGCGGGTCCTCGCCGACCGCCGGCGCGTCCTCGGCGGCGACCACCCGGACACCCTCACGTCCCGCAACAACCTCGCGGTCATGTACCTGCACGCCGGAGACGTGGAGCGAGGGGTGGAGATGCTCCGCCGGGCGGCGGCGGACCTCGACCGCGTCCTCGGGCCGGACCATCCGTCGACCGTCCTGGCCAGGGAGAACCTGCTCGAAGTGACGGGGGAACCTCAGCCCGAGGCCGCCCAGGACAGCAGCAGCCGCAGCCCGTCGTCCGACGCCGAGCCCGGGTCGGCGGTGTAGGTCACCAGCGCCTGGCCCGGGTCGTCGGCCGGCCGCAGGGTGTCGTACACGAGGTCGAGCGTGCCGGCCAGGGGGTGGCGGAAGGCCTTGCGGCCCGAGGTCTTGTCGGCGACCGGGTGGTCGGCCCACATCCGCTGGAACTCTTCGCTGCCCAGGCAGAGTTGGCCGATCAGCTCGGCGAGCAGCGGGTCGTCGGGGCGGCGGCCGGCCTCCAGGTGGAGGAAGGCGACGTTCTCCCGGGCGCACGCGGCCCAGTCGGCGTAGAGCTCGCGGGAGGCCGGGTCGAGGAAGGTGATGCGGGCGATGTTGCGCTCCTCGACCGGCAGGGCGCCGTAGTCGCCGAGGAGCGCGACGGCGGCGTGGTTCCAGGCCAGGACGTCCATCCGGTGGCCCATCACCAGGGCCGGGGTGTGCGGGAGCTGCTCCAGCAGGCGCAGCAGCGAGGGGCGGGGCCGCTGGCGCTCGACGGGGCGGCGGGGGCGGGCCGCGGGCCGGGCGAGGCGGTGCAGGTGGCCGGACTCGTCGGGGGCCAGCCGCAGGGCGCGGGCGACGGCGTCGAGGACGGCGTCCGACGGGTTGCCGACGCGGCCCTGTTCGAGGCGGGTGTAGTAGTCGACGCTGACTCCGGCGAGGTGGGCGAGCTCCTCGCGGCGCAGCCCGGCGACGCGGCGGCGGCCGCCGTAGTCGGGGAGGTCGACGTCCTCGGGCCGCAGGCCGGCGCGGCGGGTGCGGAGGAATTCGCTCAGGGCGCTGCTCGGGTTCACGTCATGGATTGTCACCCGGACGGGTGCCGCCGTGCCTGGCCCTGTCAGGACCAGGCACGGCGGGGCCGGGGCGGTCAGCCGGTCAGCCGGTCAGGGACGGGAAGGCCGGGACGAGCCCGCCGTCGATCACGATGTCCTGCCCGGTGATGTACGAGGAGCGGTCGGAGAGCAGGAAGGCGACCGTCTGCGCGACGTCCTCGGCGGTGCCCAGCCGGCCGAGCGGGACGTGGCCGCGGACCGGCTCGTGGTCGGCCGGGTCCGGGAGGGCCGAGTGGAACATCTCGGTGACGATGTAGCCGGGGCTGACCGAGTTGACCCGGATGCCGCGGCCGGCCAGTTCGCTGCCGAGGGTGCGGGCGAGGCTGAGGACGGCGGCCTTGGTGGCGGCGTAGACGGCGGCGCCGGGCAGGCCGCGGTGCGGGGTCCAGGAGGCGTTGAGGACGACGGATCCGCCGCCGGCGGCGTCCAGCAGTGGCAGGGCGTGCTGGACGGTGAGGAACACGCCCTTGAGGTTGACGGCGACGATCCGGTCGAACTCGGCCTCCGTCACCTCGTCCACCGGTTGGAAGCCGGCCACGCCGGCGTTGGCGAAGACCCCGTCGAGCCGGCCGTACCGCTCCCGCACGGTGTCGGCCAGCCGGGCGAGGTCGGCCGCCACGGAGGCGTCGGCGCGGACGGTGAGCAGCCGGTCGCCGGCGTCGAGGCGCGCCGCGGCGCGGGCGAGCCGCGCGTCGTCGCGGCCGGTGACGACGACCCGGGCGCCGGTGGCGAGGAGGTGACGGGCGGTGGCGAGGCCCATGCCGCTGGTGCCGCCGGTGACGAGGACCGTGGCGTCGCCGGGGACGGTGACGGCGGAGGGGGCGGTGACGGCGGAGGGGACGGCGGCATCGCCGGGGACGGTGGCGTCGGAAAGAACGGTGGCGTCGGAGGAAGTGTGGCTCATGCCGTTCACCTTCGCGACCGGTGCCGGGCCGGCACCAGGCCCGCCTCGACCGTGGGTCCCGGAAAACCACCCTGCAAACCGGGAATCGGCGCGATCACCGGATGGTTGGGCCAGGGCGACGGTCCAATACGGCACTCGCGAAGAGGGACTTCCCATGAAGATCGGCATCATCGGCGCGGGCAACATCGGCGGCAACCTGACGCGACGGCTGACGTCGCTGGGGCACGAGGTATCGGTGGCCAACTCCCGTGGCCCGGAGACGCTCAAGGCACTGGTCGAGGAGACCGGCGCGACGGCGGTGACGGTCTCCGAGGCCGCCCGGGGCGCGCAGGTCGTGGTGGTGACGGTGCCGCTGAAGAGCGTGCCGGACCTGCCCGCCGGGCTGCTGGACGGCGCCGCCGAGGGCGTCGCGGTGATCGACACCGGCAACTACTACCCGAAGGAGCGCGACGGCCGGATCGACGCGATCGAGGACGGCGGGCTCACCGAGAGCCGGTGGACGGAGCAGCACCTCGGGCACCGGGTGGTGAAGGTGTTCAACGGCACCTACGCCCAGGACCTGCTGGAGCGCCCGCGACCGGCCGGGGACCCGGAGCGGCTCGCCGTGCCGGTCGCGTCGGACGACGAGGCGGCCAAGCGGGTGGTGCGCGAGCTGGTCGACGCGTTGGGCTTCGACACCGTGGACGCGGGCGGGATCGACGAGTCCTGGCGCCAGCAGCCGGCCACCCCGGTGTACGGGCTGCGCGCCGGGGTCGAGGCGGTCACCCGGGCGCTCGCGGAGGCCTCCCCGGAGCGCCCGGCCGCCCACCGGGCGTAGGGCCTGTCCTCAAGCCCCCGCCCGGCGGAGCGGTTCAGCGGAGCCGGCGCGCCCCCTCCGCCGGGACGGCGGTGAGGGTGCGCGGCTCGGCGTACCCGGCTTCGCGGAAAGCGGCGGTGACCTCGGCGGCGACGCGCTCGGCGGTGTCCGCGTCCACCAGGGCGATGACCGAGCCGCCGAAGCCGCCGCCGGTCATCCGCGCGCCGTGGGCGCCGGCGGCCAGGGCCGCGTCGACGGCGAGGTCGGTCTCCGGGCAGGAGACCCGGTAGTCGTCGCGCAGCGAGGCGTGCCCGGCGGTGAGGATCGGGCCGAGCGCGGCGAGGTCGCCGGCGTCCAGACGGGCGACGGCGGCCTCCACCCGGGCGTTCTCGGTGACCACGTGGCGCACCAGGGGAACCAGGTCCTCGGGGAGCCGGGCGAGCGCGTCGGCCAGGCCGGACGGCTGGAGCGAGCGGAGCGCGGGCAGCCCGAGCAGGACGGCGGCGCGTTCGCAGCCGGCCCGCAGCGCGGCGTAGGCGCCGTCGCCGAGGTCGTGCTTGACCCGGGTGTCCAGGACGAGCAGGGCGAGGCCCGCGCCCGCGAGGTCGACGGGAACCTGACGCGTCGTCAGATCGCGGCTGTCGAGGAACAGGGCGGCCCCGGGGCGGCAGCACATCGAGGCCATCTGGTCCATGATTCCGCAGGGCACGCCGACGAAGGCGTTCTCGGCCCGCTGCGCCAGCACCGCCAGCTCCGGGCCCGCCAGGCCCAGCCCGTACAGGTCGTTGCAGACGGCGGCGACGACGCACTCCAGGGCGGCCGAGGAGGAGAGCCCGGCGCCGCCGGGCACGTCGCTGTCCAGCCGGAGGTCGGCCCCGCCGACCCGGTGCCCGGCCTCGCGCAGCGCCCACACCACTCCGGCCGGGTAGCCGGCCCAGCCGGGCACCGAGCCGGGGGCGAGGTCGTCCACCTTCAGCGTCACCAGGTCACCGCCCTGGGCGGACCAGAGCCGCAGCAGCCCGTCCTCCCGCCGGGCGGCCTGGGCGCGGACGGTCCGCGGCAGGGCGACGGGGAGGACGAACCCGAGGTTGTAGTCGGTGTGTTCGCCGATCAGGTTGACCCGGCCGGGGGCGGCCCACTCCCCCTCGGAGGGGCGGCCGTACAGCTGCTCGAAGGTGTTCATGCGGCGACCTCCCGCAGCCGGCGGGCCGCGTCCTCGGGGGTGACGTCGTTGACGAAGGCGTCCATGCCGGATTCCACCCCGGCCAGGTACTTGAGCTTGTCGGCGGTGCGTCGGATGGTGAACAGCTCCAGGTGCAGGGCGAGTTCGTCCCGCTGTCCGGCCGGGGCCTGGTGCCAGGCGGAGATGTACGGGGTCCGGCCGGTACCGAAGAGCCGGTCGAAGCGGCGCAGCAACTCCAGGTAGAGGACGGGGAATTCGTCCCGCTGTTCGGCGTCCAGCGCGGTCAGGTCGGGCACCCGGCGGTGCGGGTAGACATGGACCTCGTACGGCCAGCGGGCGGCGAAGGGGACGAAGGCCGTCCAGTGCGTCCCGGCGAGCACGATGCGGTCGCCGTGGGCGCGTTCGGCGGCGAGCAGGTCCTCGAAGAGGTTGCGGCCGGTGGCGGCGCGGTGTTCGGCGGCACGGGTGGCCATCCGGGCGGTGCGCGGGGCGGTGAAGGGCAGGGCGTAGACCTGGCCGTGCGGGTGGGCGAGGGTGACGCCGATCTCGGCGCCCCGGTTCTCGAAGCAGTAGACCTGCCGCACGCCGGGCAGGGCGGAGAGTTCGGCGGTGCGGTCGGTCCAGGCGTCCAGGACCAGCCGGGCGCGCTCGGGGGTGAGGTCGGCGAAGGAGGCCTCGTGGTCGGCGGTGAAGCAGACCACCTCGCAGCGTCCCGCGCCGGGGCCACTGGTCCACAGGCCCCCGGCCGCCCGGACGGGCTCCGCGGGCGGGCCCGCCAGCGAGGGGAAGCGGTTCTCGAAGACGGCCACCTGGTAGTCCTCGGCCGGGATCTCGCTGAGCCGCCCGTCCCGGGACGGGCAGAGCGGGCACTCCTCGGCCGGCGGCCGGTAGGTGCGCGCCTGGCGGTGGGCCGCGATGGTGACCCAGTCGCCGGTGGCCGGGTCCAGTCGGACCTCGGAACCGGGGGCCTGCGGGTCGAGCGGCCGTTCGTCCACCGCGGTCCGGGGGGCGGCGGTGCCGCCGTCGTAGTAGATCAGCTGCCGACCGTCCGCGAGGGTGGTCACTGTCCTGACGGTGGGCTGGGTCAGGGACGTACCGGGCATGGCCCTTCTTCCTCCGAGTGAAGCCATTGGACATGGGTAAATCAACAGAAAGCTACAATCTCAAACATTATCCACCATGGGCACGCGACCGAAGTGCTCGAAGGAGGCCTCCCGATGGCTGACAGCGCCCAACCGCTCGCCGGACAGCGCCGCGTGCTGATCCTGGAGCAGATCCGCGAGCGCGGCGGGGTCCGGGTCACCGAGCTGGTCCGCGACCTCGGGGTCTCCGACATGACGGTCCGGCGCGACCTGGACGCGCTGGCGCGCCGGGGCCTGGTCCACAAAGTGCACGGCGGCGCCGTCCGGGTCGACGCGCCGGCCACCGGCGAGCCCGGGTTCGAGACCAAGGCGCACTGGGAGCTGCTCGCCAAGGAGGCGATCGCCCGGGCCGCCGCCGCGCTCGTCCCACCGGGTTCGGCGGTCGCGCTGGCCGGCGGGACGACCACCTTCGCGGTCGCCCGGCACCTGCGCGCGGTCGAGGGCCTGACCGTGGTGACCAACTCGCTGCGGATCGCCGAGCTGCTGGAACAGCCCGCCGAGGACGGCACGCCGGCCACCGCCACGGTGATCCGCACCGGCGGCGTGCGGACCCCCTCGGACGCGCTGGTCGGACCGGTGGCCGACCGGGCGATCCGCTCCCTGCACGTCAACCTGCTGATCCTGGGCTGCCACGGGCTCTCCCCCGAGGCCGGGCTGACCACCCCGAACCTCGCCGAGGCGGAGACCAACCGCGCCTTCCTCCGGTCGGCCCGCCGGGTGGTCGTGGTCGCGGACCACACCAAGTGGAACGCGGTCGGCCTGGCCACCTTCGCCGACCTGGACCAGCTGGACGTCCTGGTCACCGACGACGCCCTGCCCGCCGAGCAGCGGGCGGCCGCCGCGGGCATGGTCGGCGAGCTGATCGTGGCGGCGACGGCGGACCGCACGAACCGGCCCGGCTAGCCCGGCCGGCCCGACCGGCCCGGCTCACCCGACCGCCCCGACCGCCCTGGCTCGCCGAACCAGCCCGACCAGCCGGATCGCTCCGCCCCGCCGGAGCGGCCCGAACTCCCCCGCACCACCAGCTCGGTGGGCAGCTCCAGCCCCTCGCCCGGCGCCGCCCGCCCGCGCACCTGGTCCAGCAGCCGGCCGACCAGCGCCGTGGCGATCGCCCGCAGCGGCAGCCGGACCGAGGTCAACCCGGGATGGAGGTGCCGGCAGAGCGGCGTGTCGTGGAACCCGGTGACCGCCACCCCGCCGGGCCCGATCACCAGCCCCTCCGCCCGGACCGCCTCGTACACGTCCAGTGCCAGCAGGTCGCTGCCGGCCGCGACGGCGGTCGGCCGGTCGGGCCCGCGCAGCAGCGCCCGTACGGAGGCCGTCACGGAGCCCCCGGCCGCTCCCCCGGCCCCGTCACCGGCCCCCGCCCCCGCCCCCGCCGCGTCCGTCGCCACCGCGGACAGGCCGAGCCGGTCGGCCTCGGCCAGGAACCCGGCCCGCCGCGCCGCCATCCAGGGCAGCTCCTCGGCGGCCCCGAGGTAGCCGATCCGGCGGTGGCCGAGCGCCGCGAGGTGCCGCACCACCTCGGCCATCGCCGCCTCGTTGCCGATGTCCACCCAGTGCTGCGGCTGCCCGGGCCCGGTCCGTCCGAAGCTGACGAACGGGACGCCGAGCCGGGCCGCATGGGCGATCCGGACGTCCTCGTGCAGCACGTCGGCCAGCACCAGTCCGTCCACCTGGCGGGCCGCCACCAGCTCGTCGATCGACGCCGCCGGGTCGGCCGTGCCCTGCCCCGGCCGGAACAGCAGCACCCGCTGCCCGGCCGCCCCGGCCGCGTCGACCAGGGCCTCCAGGAAGCCGGCCATCAGCGGGTTCGGGTCGAGCGGGTCGTCCACCGGGGCGAGGTAGCCGATGGTGCGGCGGGCGCCGCTGCGCAGCGAGCGGGCCGACTGGTCGGGCTGGTAGCCGAGTTCGCGGATCGCCGCGTTCACCCGCTCCAGGGTCTCCGGGCGGACCCGCTGCGGCGCGTTCAGCGTGTTGGAGACGGTCTGCCGGGAGACCCCGGCCGCCCGGGCGACCTCCTCGATCGTGGCGGCGCCACGGCGCGGGCGGTGCGGTCCCTCGGGCATGCGGTCCTCCAGGGGTGGTCGGGGCTCGGGACGACGGGGGCCGGCACCGGTCCGCCGCCCCGAGCGGGTCGGGCCCGGCGCGGAGTCGGGCCCGGCGCGGAGTCAGGCCCGGCGCAGGGTCAGGCCCGGCGCAGGGTCAGCAGTCCGCCGCGCGGCACCACGATCGCGGCCGCCCGGTCCAGCTCGACCTCGCCCTGCCGGACGATACGCCCCCGGGCGTCCTGCACCGTCACCGCCACCTGCCCGCGGCCGCCGGTGAGCCGGACGTCCGGGTCGGCGTCGGCGTTGGCGACCAGCAGGGTGTGCCAGTCCTCACCGGAGACGTCCACCGGCAGCGCGGCGTAGCGGGCCACCGCGACGGTGTCGGCGCCGCGCGCGGTGACCATCGGGTAGCCGAGGTCCGGGCGGGCCGGGAGCAGTTCGCCGAGCTGGAGGGTGGCGGTGTGCTCGCGGAAGACGCCGAGCCAGAAGGCGATGGCCTCGCGCTGGCCCTCGCTCTGCGCGGCGAGGTCGACGGAGACCTGCGGCACCGAGAACAGCACGTTGATCAGGTGGCAGGCGACCTGCTCCGGCGGCTCGCCCTGGTGCCACATCAGCATGTCGGCGTGGACGGGGACCGGCCCGGCCGCGAGCCGCACGTCGACGGTCCGCTGCCGGTTCTCCTGCGGGCTGAGCGGGCAGTCGGTGGCGCGGATCATGGTCGCGTACGGCCACAGGCCGGGGCTGACGTACGGCTGGCGGTGCTCGATCATCGCCTCCGGATCGGCGGCGGTGATCCGGCCGCGGATCCCGGCGAGCAGCCGCTCCACGCCCTCGTCGACGGACTCGCAGTCCGCGCCGGGGCGGGCCGGCGGGGCGTCGGCACGGGCGAACCAGTCGACGAAGTCCACCTTGAGGCCGTCCATGCCCCACTCCTCGACGGCCCGGGCGAGCCGGTCGGTGAGGAAGGCCCGGACCTCGGGGTGGCGCGGGTCGGCGACGATCGCGCCCATGTGGGCGGCGTCGGCCAGCGCGAGGTGGCCGATCTCCCGGTACGCGGCGCTGTCCTTGCCGATGAACGGCAGCGCGTACCAGAGCATGTAGCGCACGCCGAGGTCGTGCACCCGCCGCACGTGGGCGGCGGTGTCGGGCAGCGAGACCGGCTCCCAGTCGCCGCAGTGGCCGTAGCCGCGGGTGCGGTCGGCGGTCATCCAGCCGTCGTCCACGATGATCACGTCCAGGCCCAGCTCCTTGCCGAGCGCGGCCTGGGTCTCGACGCCCTTGGGGGTGATGTCCTGGTGCATCGAGTACCAGGTGGAGTACGCGGGGCGGCGGGCGGCCTCCGGGATGTCGGCCGTGCGGCCCTCGCCCCACCAGGCGGCGAGGTCGGCCAGGGCGCGCCCGAAGTGCCGGCGGGAGGTGTCGATCCGGACGGTGAGCCGGTCGGTGGCCTGGGCCCAGAACCGGAACTCGCCGGTCTCCTCGACCACGCCGGCCCCGGCCAGCACGTCCGGACGCCCGGCGGCGAAGGCGCACAGGGCGACGTCGCCGGTACCGACCAGCGCGGCGATCGGCGCGCCGTTGGCCAGCGAGGTGCGGCGCGGGGCACTCCAGGCGGCGGGCAGCCAGCCGGTGCCGCGCGGCTCGGGGGTCCACAGGGCGGTGGCGTCCACGCAGGGCACGCGCCACTCGATCCGCACCTCGCCCGCGCCCTCGGCGGTCACCTCCACCACCCCGTCGGCGATGCCCCGGGCCGTGCCGGTGCCGCTCACCCGCAGGTCCAGCCCGTCGACGTACAGCCGGCGCAGGCCGCCGGCGGCGGTGGGGGCGTGCGGCTCCCAGACGTCCTCGGTGCCGGCCGTCGTCCCGCCCGTGCTCCCGGCCGTGCTCCCGGCCGTGCTCCCGGCCGTGCTCTCGATCGTGCTCTCGGTCATGGTCAGCCCTTCGTGGCGCCGGCCAGCAGGCCGGAGATGAACTGCCGCTGGAGGACCAGGAAGAGGACCATCATCGGCAGGGTGGACAGCGCGGTGCCGGAGAGGATCGCGCCGTAGTCGGTGTTGGACTTGTTGCCGTGCAGCGTCGCCAGGGCGACCGGCAGGGTGTGCATCTCGGGGCTGCGCAGGGCGATCAGCGGCCAGACGAACTGGTTCCAGGACCCCAGGAAGAGGAAGATCGACAGCGCCGCCAGCACCGGCCTCATGACCGGCACCACCACGCTGAACAGCACCCGGATCTCGCCCGCGCCGTCGACCCGGGCGGCGTCCAGGAGTTCGTCCGGCAGGCTGCTCAGCGACTGCCGCATCAGGAAGATGGCGAACGGCACGCACAGGCCGGGCAGGATCAGCGCCTGGTAGGTGTCCAGCAGGCCGAAGTTCGTCATCATCTTGAACAGCGGTACCAGCGTGACCTGTTCGGGCACCACGAGGGTGGACAGCAGCAGTGCGAACAGCAGGGTGCGGCCGCGGAAGCGGAACTTGGCGAAGGCGTAGCCCGCGAGCAGCGCCACGACGAGGGCGCCCAGCGTCTGGACCCCCGCCACCAGCACGGAGTTCCCGATCACCCGGAGCAGGCCGATCTTCTGCTGCAGGTGGCTCAGGTTCTCGCCGAGGCTCCCGCCGGGCAGCAGCTTGGGCGGCCAGTCGAAGACCTCGGTGTCCTTGCGGGTGGCGGAGACCACCAGCCAGTAGAAGGGGGCGATCGACAGCCCGGTGATGCCGGCCAGGAAGAAGGTGAGCGGCCAGCCGCGCAGCTTCTTGAGGGGGTTCGCCCTCCTGGGGGCTGTGCTCCCGGGCGTGGCGCTCCGGGGTGTCGCGCCCTCGGGCGTCGTACTGCCGGGCGTCGTGGTCTGGGGGGTGGTGGTCTTGGAGGTCACTTGTCGCGCTCTCCCATCAGGCGCATCTGGAGGGCGCCGAGCACCGACACGATCAGGGTGAGCGCGTAGGCGATGGCGGAGGCGTAGCCGAAGTCGAAGTACCGGAAGCCGTTCTGGTACAGGTACATGGAGACGGTCAGGGTGGCGTTGTCCGGCCCGCCGCCGGTCAGCACGTACGGCTCGTCGAAGAGCTGGAGCGTGCCGATGGTCGAGAGCACGACCGTGAACAGCAGCACCGGACGCAGCGCGGGGACGGTGATCGAGGTGAAGCGGCGGATCGGGCCGGCGCCGTCGACCATCGCGGCCTCGTACAACTCCTTCGGGATGGACTGGAGTCCGGCGAGGTAGATGACGGCGTTGTAGCCGGTGTAGTGCCAGGTGAGCACCACCACGACGGCCATCCGGGCCCAGACCGGCTGGCCCAGCCAGTCGACGGAGGGCAGGCCGACGGCGTTCAGCACCCAGTTGACGGCGCCGTCGTCGGACTTGAGCAGGTAGGCGAACATCACGCCGGTGGCGACCAGGCCGGTGACCGAGGGCATGAAGACGCCGAGCCGCCACACCGTGCGCCAGCGCACCACCGCGGAGTTGATGCCGACGGCCATCAGCAGGGCCAGCCCGAGCATCAGCGGGACCTGGACGACGAGAATCTCGCCGGTGTTGCGCAGGGCCGTCCAGAACAGCGGATCGTCCAGCAGCCGACGGTAGTTGGCGATGCCGGCGTTGCGGGTGGCGGTGCCGGCGCCGGTGGTGAAGGAGAGCCACAGCGACTCGATGATCGGGTAGGCCTTGAACACGCCGAAGGTGAGCAGGGCCGGGGCGAGCAGCAGGTACGGCAGGGCGGTGCGCCGCCGGCGGCTCCGCGCGGCCTTCCCGGCGAGGGCGGCGGAGGTCGGGCTGGCGGCGCTCATGCGATACCGCGCCCCGTCTGCTGGGCGAGCTGCTTGGCGGCGTCCTGGAGGACGGCGGCCGGGTCGGCGCCCTTGAGGAGGACCTTGGTCTGGGCGTCGCTGACGAGCTTGAGGGCGCGGGCGTAGTCGCCGGAGTAGTTGGTGGGGTCGCCGCCGTCGGTGGCGAGGTCGGTGAAGGTCTTGAGCACCGCCTGGCCGCCGTAGAAGGCGCTGGGCGCGGCGTACATCGGGTCGGCGTAGGCCTCGGTGAGGGCCGGGAAGACGCCGCCCGCGTTGAACATCGTGTTGACCGAGGCCGTGCGGGTGAGCGCGTACTCGACGAACTTCCAGGCGGCGCGGCGGCGCGGGCTGGAGGCGGCGACGGCCAGGTGGGTGGAGTTGACCAGCGCGGTGCGCTTGCCGCCGGGGGTGACCGCCGGGGGCTTGGTGAGGCGCCAGTTGCCGCTCTGGTCGGGGAACTTCTTCTCCAGGTAGTGCGCGACCCAGGTGGGCATCGCGGCCACCGCGAGCTTGCCGCTCTTCATCACCGGCGGCCAGCTCTGGACGCCGGGGGTGTCACCGATCAGCCCGGCCTCGTCCAGCCGCTTGATGATGGTCAGGGCGCGCACGGCCGGCTCCGAGGCGACGGTGATCTTGCCCTGGAGGTCGAAGTAGAAGGCGCCCTGGAGCTGCATCAGACCCTGGAGGAAGTCCAGGTCGGGGGTGGGGTTGGCGGCCCGGTTGACGCCGATCAGCGCGATGCCGGGGTTGGCGGCCTTGAAGCGGTCGGCGACGGCGAGCAGGTCGTCCCAGGTGGCGAAAGTCTCGGGGTCGATGCCCGCCTTGTCGAAGTAGTCCTTGCGGTAGAAGAAGCCCAGCGCGTTGACCTCCCAGGGCAGCGCGTAGGCGTGGCCGTCCTTGCCGGTGACGACCGGCCACAGGCCCTTGGCGAACTTGTCCTTGTGGGCGTCGGCGCCGAGCGCGGAGAGGTCGGCCAGGCCGCCGGGGAACTTCTCCTGGTAGCCGGGCAGGTAGTCACAGCCGATGTGGAGGACGTCGCCGAGGCCCTGGCCGCCGGCCGCCAGACCGACGGTGATCTTGTCCCAGATGGCGGGCTCGCCGATGTCCTGGACGTCGACCTTGATCCCCGGGTTGTCCTTCTCGAAGGCCGGGACGATGCCGCGCAGGGCCTCGGCCGCGGTGGCCCAGGACCAGACGGTGATCGTGCCGGTGTCGGCGTCCCCGCCGGCGGCGCCTCCCGAGCCGGAGCCGCCGCCGCAGGCCGCGAGGGTGCCGCCGGCGGCGACGGCCAGCAGGCCGGCTCCGGAGGCGCGGAGAAGGTCGCGACGAGAAAGGTGTGACATTGCATTCCTCTCGGTGGGGTGGCGCCGGAAGGCTGTGGTGCGTAGGGGATTTGGAGGGGTGTGACAGGTGCGGCGGGGGTCGCTCGGGTTGTTTTGAACGTTCAAACACACAAAACAGACCAGAACCAAACAGGTTCGAACGAGCGGACACAGCAAACGCCCGCCCTCCCCGTGCCGTCAAGACCTGAAGAGGGGAAGGGCGGGCTCCGCAACCGTTCTGTTATCGGAGAGGACGTCGCCGAGGCGTCGGAGCGGACGCCGGAACGGGGTGCCGGAGGCGGCATCGGCCGGGTCCGTCAGCCCCGCACGGCGCCCGAGGGGCCGAACGCGGTTCCCGGGGTGACCGGGATCCCGCGGGACATGGCCTCGAAGTCCAGGATCGGGTGGGTCAGGATCTCCTCGACCTCGTCGGTCAGGAGGTTGCCCAGGATGAACTCCTCCTCCGCGCCCGACCCGAAGGTGACGACCTGCCCGCTCGACTGGATCATCCAGTTCAGCAGCTCCCGCTCGCTGCTCTCCGCGAGGTGGATCTCCCGGCCGGGGTGGTCGCGCCGGATCCCGTCCACGACCGCGCGGACGTCCTCGACCGCCACCCCGAGCCTGCGGACCGTGGCCGGCGACGCCCGCCGGCCCCACCACTGGAAGATCACCCACTGGGCGACCGAAGGGTGGGACATGATCTCGGCGGCGAGCTCCGGCAGTTGGTGGAGGTTCTCGGCACTCGCCACGGTGTGCACCCGCACCCGGTCGAAGCCCTCGGCGTCGCACAGGGCGAGGGATTCCAGCAGCGCCCGGAGGAGGTCGGCGTCCGGGCTGCGGCGGAACGCCCGCTGCACGTCCGCGGTGACGGCGTCCAGCGGCAGCCGCAGCGAGGACAGGCCGCGGAGGCGGTCGAGCTTCTCGGCGGTGAGCGTGTAGCCGGTGGTGTCGAGGCCGACCTTGAGGCCGGCGGCGATCGCGTGGTCGACCACGTCGAAGATCGGCGGCCACAGCAGCGGGTCGCCGCCCGCCAGTACCAGGTCGGTGGTCCCGTGCGCGGCCAGCTTCGCGATGATCCGGTCCGCCTGGGCCAGGTCGATCTGCTCCGCGGCGAACGGGTTGTAGCAGCCCTGGCAGGACATCGGACAGCGGTTGTTGATCGACCAGTTGACTCGCCGGACGCCACGTCCGGTGCGCGGCAGGCCGGCCCGGCTCCGGATCCCCGCCACCAGGTGGGCGAGGCGCCGGCTCTGCGGGAGGACGGCTCCGGCAAGCAGGTCCTCGGCCCGTTCGACGGCGGCCGCGGTGGCGTTGTTCTGGAGCAGCAGGAACGCCAGGCGCCAGCGCATGGTCTCGTCCGCCGGGTCCCGGCCCAGGGCCAGTTCGACCCGCTCGGTCAGGGCGCCGAGGTAGCCCGGGTTGAAGTTGGCGGGCTCCAGGCGCCGTTGGAAGTCGTCGGCTATCGACCCGCGCTCCAAGGACCTGTCGTAGCCGGCCCGCAAGGGGTGCGGGGGCAGGATCTCCACGTGCTGCCGGGTGGACATGGGGTGCTCTCCGGTGGTGGTCAGTTCGGGGCGGACGGCAGCAGGACGACCATCGAGTCGGCGGACGACAGGCCCATGCTCTCGACGAAGACCGCGTCGCGGACGAGCTGCGCGACGGCGGGGTGGGTGGGGGTGGCGAGGTAGCGCGCGGTGGATTCGAGCGGGGTGATGCGGCGCTCGGCGATCAGGGCGCGCAGGGCGTGCGGGAGGTCGTCGAGGCCGTCGCGTACCTCCTTGAGATCGAACCGGTCGGCCAGCCGCGTCGCGGCCCTGCGGGCCTTGGCGAGGTTGGTCGTCGGGTCCAGGGCCGTCGCCTTCGCCAGGTAGTAGGGGACGGGCTGCATCATCCAGGCCAGTGCCCCGTGCGGGTCGCCGTCGTCGCGGCCCGGCAGGTCGAAACCCTCCGGGCCGAGTGCGAGGCCGTCGCAGAACCACTCGGGCCTCATGCTGATCCGGTAGTGGGCGTGGCCGGCCAGCCGGAACGCCGGGAGCCTGGCGATGACGGACGTCGTCTCGATCCGGAAGGTGTCGGAGATCCGCCGCATCCTCCGCCCCACCACGTCGCGGACTTCCGGCACGTCCGCGTCCTCGGCCACGACGTGGACCAGGTCGAGGTTGGAGACGACGTCTCCGCTCGGCCCGGTGCGGTGGTCGCCGCGGGCGAGGGAACCGGTCGCCGCCACCGACATGTCGGTCACGTCCGCGAACTCGCGGGCCAACTCCTGGAACAACAGGGGGACGTCTTCGGGTCTCACGTGGCTCCTCGGGTGTCGGCGGCGGCGGCGAAGGAGCGATCCTTCACCCTCTCTTCCAAGTCCTTTTACATCGTGGAGAGTTCGTATTCAGTCGCGCAGCCTAACAGCGGCCCGCCACAAATGGTCGAGTTCGCATCAATTACCTCATGCGTCAGGGATGACAAACCGACAGAAGCGGTCCTGTTCAGTCACATTGGGGAACGTTCGGCGCCCTTGGACCGGGTGGGGATCCCGTCCCCGGCCTATCGGAGCGGCAGGCGCAGCACCTCGGCCACCCCGGCCTTCACCACCTCGCCGTGGGCGAGCCGGACGGGGCGGCCGCCGCGCTCCGCGCAGACCCCGAGGTCCGCCAGCAGATACAGGGCCCGCAGGGTGCGGACGGTGTTGGAGGCCCAGACCGGCATCGGCCCGTACTCGTACGGGGCGAGGGCCTCGGCGATCGGTGCCAGCCAGGCGGTCGACCGCTCCGGCGTCAGGTCGGGGCGGGTGAGGACGAGGGCCACGGCCTTGGCGAGCCGGTCGTCCTCCCGCTCCGCGAACAGGTACCCCGTCGGGGCGAGCAGGCGCTCGGCGGCGAGCACGAGCAGCGGTCCGGGATCGACCTCGGGCCGCAGGCCGAAGGCCCCCAGCAGGTCCGCGCCGTGCGCCACCGCGTGCAGCCAGCCGAGCGTGTCGTCACGGCCCCGCAGGTCGGCCTCCGCGCGGTACCAGGCGGCGAACGCGTCGAGCCACCCGGGCCTGGCACCGCCCCGGTTCACGATCATCCTCAGGACGAGCGGGGCGAAGGTCCGCGCCTCGATCCGCGGATCGGTGAAGCGCTCCGCCATCAGGTCACCGAGCGCCAGACACCGCTCGCCGTCGATCACCCCGCTCCGTATCCAGGCGTCCAGCACCGCGTACGGGTAACCGTCCCTGATCTCGGGGTCCGGGCTCCCCAGAGCCTCCGCCAGCTCCGCGGTCAGGTCGTCCAGCCCGCGCCCCGGGGGGAGTGCACAGTCGTTCTCATGGATCTCGCGCCAGTTCGTCACGGGGCGGGACCCTATCAACGGCGGTCAGGGCCTCCCACCTGGTTTTTCCGCGCGGGAAGTCGGCCGGGCCGACGTCCCGCGCCACCACCGACCGCCCTCAGCGCCCGACCTCGCGCAGGCGGAAGTCCTCGACCGTCTCCCGCCGGATCAGCAGCCGCGCCCGGCCGTCCTTCACCGCCACCACGGCCGGGCGGCCGACCAGGTTGTAGCCGGACGCCATCGACAGCTGGTACGCACCGGCCGCCGGCATCGCCAGCAGGTCGCCCGGGCGCAGGTCGGCGGGCAGTGCCGCGTCCCGCACCAGCACGTCCCCGGCCTCGCAGTGACGGCCCACCACGTCCACCCTCGCCTCCGCCGCCTCCGAACGGCGGCCGACCAGCCGCACCGCGTACGGCGATCCGTACAGCGCCGGGCGCGGGTTGTCGCTCATGCCGCCGTCCACCGCGACGAAGCAGCGGCCGTCGGCCGAGTGCTTGACGGACAGCACCCGGTACACGGCCACCGCGGCCGGACCGGCCACGGCGCGACCGGGTTCGACGATCAGCCGGGGCACCTCCAGCCCGGCCTCCGCGCAGCGCACCGCCAGCCGGTCGGTCACCCGCACCGCGAACTCGGCGAGGTCCAGCGCCTCGTCCCCCGCCAGGTAGCGGATGCCGTGGCCGCCGCCGAGGTCCAGCTCCGGCAGCTCCACGCCGTGCCGCTCCCGCACCTCGGCGAGCAGCCGCACCAGCGCGTCCACCGCGAGCAGGTACGGCTCGACCGAGGTGATCTGCGAGCCCAGGTGGCAGTGCAGGCCCGCCAGTTCGAGGCCCGGCTGGTCGAGCACCCGGGCGACGGCGTCCGCCGCGTCACCGCCCTCGATCGGGAAACCGAACTTCTGCCCGCCGACCCCGGTGCGCACCGCCGCGTGGTGCCCGGCGGCGATCCCGGGAACCACCCGGACCAGCACCTTCTGCGGCGTGTCGGCCGCCACCAGCGCGGCCAGCCGGGCGATCTCCGCCGGGCCGTCGATCACGATCCGCCCGACCCGCAGCCGCCGCGCCAGCCGCAGCTCCTCCGGGGACTTGGCGTTGCCGTGCAGCAGGATCCGCTGCGCCGGGAAGCCGGCCGAGACGGCCAGCCAGAGCTCACCCGACGAGCAGACGTCGAGTCCCAGCCCCTCCTGCTCCACCCAGTCGGCCATCGCGCTGCACAGGAAGGCCTTGGCCGCGTACAGCACCTCGGCGTGCGGCAGCGCCCGCCGGTAGGCCCGGGCCCGGCCCCGGACCTCGGCCTCGTCCAGCACGTACAGCGGGGTGCCGAACCGCTCGGCGGCCTCCGCCAGTCCCACGCCGCCGACCAGCACCTCGCCTCCCCGGCCGGGCCGCGCCGAGGCCGGCCAGGGGCCGCCGAGCGCATCGACGGAGGTGGTGACGGAGGCGGAGGTGGTGACGGAGGCGGTGACGGAGGCGGTGACGGGCCGGGCGACGAGCTGGGTCATGGCGGCTACTCCTGTGGGCGGGCGCGTGGGCGGCGGGGTGCTCCGGCGGGTGTCGGTCCGGGCGTCAGTCCTCGTAGTGCATCGCGAACCGGCAGTGCGCCGGACGGGTGCGTTCCCGGTCGGCCGCCGGGGCCGGTTCCGGCGGCTCGGGGCGGTCCCGGCGCCAGGCGACGGGCACCGGGCGGACCGTCCGCTCCAGCGGCTCGTCGACGTCGATGACGGCGGTGACAGTGGTCATGGCAGGTCCCTTCCAGCGGCGGCCCGTACGGCCGGACACCTCCAGTGGAGACCCTCCGCACACCGACCGCACCCGTCCTTGACGCAGGACGTACGTCCCGGGCCCGGTCCTTGACGCCCTCCTGACAGTGGCCCTGCGGCGGCCCGTCCGCGGTGTCAGGAGTCTGTCAAGGACGGCCGCCGCGCCGCCAAGGCCTCGTCAAGGCCGGCTTGTCCCCCGGTGCTCCGGTGGTGGGCTGTCCGCCGTCCCCGCAGCCCCACCGAACCGCCGCCCCATCCGACCGGGCGGCCCGGAAGGTCCCCGAGACGATGCGCCGTTCGGCCCTCACCACCCCGGACACCACCGACCAGCAGAACCTGTTCCAGCGCCCGGACCGTGCGCCCGGACCGCCGCCCGGCCACCGGCCCACCTCGCCGGGCGCCCGCCGCCGGCTGATCACCCGCCGCCAGCTGGCCGAGGCACTGCCCGCCGCCGTCCGCAAGCTCCACCCGCGCACCATGACGCGCAACCCGGTGATGCTGGTGGTCGAGTGCGGCTCCGCGCTCACCACCGTCAGCGCCGTCCTCCACCCGAGCGTCTTCGCCTGGGTGATCTCCTTCTGGCTCTGGCTGACCGTGCTGTTCGCCAACCTGGCCGAGGCCGTCGCGGAGAGCCGCGGCAAGGCACAGGCCGAATCGCTGCGCCGCGCCCGGTCCACCACCACGGCGCGACGGCTGCCGCACTGGCGGGTCGGCACCCGCGACCTGCGCCACGAGGTCGTTCCCGCCGAGCAGTTGCTGCTGCACGACATCGTCCTCGTGCCGGCCGGCGAGGTGATCCCGCGGGACGGCGAGGTGGTCGAAGGCGTCGCCGCCGTCGACGAGTCCGCGATCACCGGGGAGTCCGCGCCGGTGGTCCGGGAGTCCGGCGGCGACCGCACCGGCGTCACCGGCGGGACGAAGGTCCTCTCCGACCACCTGGTCGTCCGGGTCACCTCGCGGCCCGGGCAGAGCTTCCTGGACCGGATGATCGCCCTGGTCGAGGGCGCCGACCGGCAGAAGACGCCGAACGAGGTCGCGCTCAACATCCTGCTGGCCTCGCTGACCATCGTCTTCCTGCTGTCCGTCGTGTCGCTCCAGCCGATGGCCATCTACGCCCACGCGCCGCAAACCACCGTCGTGCTGGTCGCGTTGATGGTCGCCCTCATCCCGACCACCATCGGCGCCCTGCTCTCCGCCATCGGCATCGCCGGCATGGACCGGCTGGTGCAGCGCAACGTCGTCGCGCTCTCCGGCCGGGCGGTGGAGGCCGCCGGGGACGTGGACGTGCTGCTGCTCGACAAGACCGGCACCATCACCCACGGCAACCGCCGGGCCGTCGCCCTGCACCCGCTGCCCGGCGCGACCACCGAACAGCTCGCCGAGGCCGCCCAGTTGGCCTCAGTCGCGGACGGGACGCCGGAGGGGCGGTCACTGGTCGAACTGACCGACCGTCAGTACTGGGTGCCGCCGCGCTCCCCCGGCGAACTCGGCGAACAGCGGCCCGTGCCGTTCACCGCGCACAGCCGGATGAGCGGCGTGGACCTCACCTGGCCGGACGGCACCACCTGCCTGATCCGCAAGGGCGCCGCGAGCGCCGTCGCCCGCTGGGTGGTGAACTCCGGCGGACGGCTGCCGATGGAGGCCAAGCCGCTGGTGGACCGGATCGCCGGGTCCGGCGGCACCCCGCTGCTGGTCGCCGTCCACGACCGGCACGGCGCACGGGCGTTGGGCGTCGTCGAGCTCAAGGACGTGGTGAAGGAGGGCATCGCCGAACGCTTCGCCGAGCTGCGGCGGATGGGCATCCGTACGGTCATGGTCACCGGGGACAACCCGCTGACCGCGCGGGCCATCGCCGACGAGGCCGGGGTGGACGACTTCCTCGCCGAGGCCACCCCGGAGGACAAGCTCGCCCACCTGCGGCGCGAGCAGGCCGCCGGGAACATGGTCGCGATGACCGGCGACGGCACCAACGACGCCCCCGCGCTCGCCCAGGCCGACGTCGGTGTCGCGATGAACTCCGGCACCCCGGCCGCCAAGGAGGCCGGCAACATGGTCGACCTCGACTCCAACCCGGCGAAGCTGATCGAGATCATCCGGGTGGGCAAACAACTCCTCATCACCCGAGGCGCGTTGACCACCTTCTCGATCACCAACGACGTGGCCAAGTTCTTCGCGATCATCCCCGCGATGTTCGCGAACGCCTACCCCGGGCTGCACCACCTCAACATCATGGAACTGCACAGCCCCACCTCGGCGATCGCCTCCGCGATCATCTTCAACGCGCTGATCATCGTCGCCCTGATCCCGCTCGCCCTGCGCGGCGTGCGCTACCAGCCGGCCTCCGCGACCGACCTGCTCCGGCGCAACCTGCGGGTGTACGGACTGGGCGGGCTGGTGCTGCCGTTCCTCGGCATCAAGGCGATCGACCTGCTGATCCAGTTCGTCCCGGGGCTGGGCTGAGACACCGGCCGGGAGACACCGGCCGGGAAATCCCGCCGCACCGCCGCCGACGGCCCTGTCAGAAGGCCGTCAAGATGTGTGCGACCTGCGTCATGGTGGTGTCAGCGGCGGTACGGAGGCGTCCGTTCCGGGGTTCACTTGAATCATCCGAAGCAAGGAGTGCCGAACCGGCGGAGCCCGATGGAGAGAGCCGCCGGAGAGACGGAGGCGAACGGCCATGACCGGGACCACCCGAGTGATCGTCGGCCTGAGCGGGTCACTGAGCAGTCTGGCCGCCCTCTACCACGCCGTCGGCGAAGCCGCCCGGCACGAAGCGATGCTGGTGCCCGTCGCCGCCTGGACCGCGATCGAGCGGGACGGCCGGCGCCCGCCCTCCGAACTGGAGCACGCCGCCCGCCGGCGCCTCGACATCGCCTTCGAACAGGCCTACGGCGGCTACCCGTCCGGCCTGGTCATCCACCCGCTGGTGGTCAACGCCGAACCCGGCCCCGCCCTGGTCGGCGCCGTCACCGGCCCGGAGGACCTGCTCGTCCTCGGCGCCGCCACCCGCCGCCGCCTGGACCGCCTGCGGCACGGCTCCGTCGCCCGCCACTGCCGCCACCGGGCCGGCTGCCGGGTGATCGAGGTCTCGCCCTCCGCCCTGCTCACCCGCCTCGAACTGCCCGCCCGCACCGGAGCCCCGCTCCCCCTGCTGGCCCGCTGACGACGCGCCGCCCCGCGCCCGACCGCCCAGCCGTCCCACCCTCAGCGCCCACCTGCGCGCCCCGGCCACCGCACCGGGCGCGCGGGTGGGCGCTCAGTTGTACAGGGGGTCAGAAGGGGCACGTACTCTTCCTGGCCGCCGAGTTGGAGGTATCCCAGCGGCCTGCGAGCCCCACCGGCCCCAGCCTCCCCACCCCCGTGGCCCCGACCGCGAAAGCGGAGCTCCGCACTCAAAGCAGCCGGGCCACCACCCCTCGACATGCCCACCGGCAGCCCGGGTTCCGCACCTTCGACAAGCCTGTCGAAGGTGACATGCCCGGGCTATGCTGACCCGAAGCCCGCCCGCAGTCGGGCCCCTCGCCCCGTCGACGAACACGCCACCCAGGCGCTCCCGACCGGAAGGAGGCGCGGCCCCGACCTCCGCAGGACGGCCCACCTGCCGCGGCCAACCTGCCGCCCGCATCGCATATTTGACGGTCCGTCAATGATGATCCGCGATTTCACCGCCCGAGCCGTGACGCGTGCCCCGGGCCGCCCACCGCCGTTGTACGGAAGGTGAATCGCCGCGCCCGCCCGAAACCCCCGGCCGCCCCGCCGAGGAAGAGGTTCCGCATGACGACGTCCCGGACCCACCCGCGCCCCGCCGAGGCCGCGGTACTGCTCACCGTGCTCGGCCTGCTCGTCCTGGAGGAGATCGCCCTCGGCATGGCCGAGGAGGAGGACCGCCCCGTCATCGGCGGCATCCTGATCGGCGCCTCCGGCACCGGTCTGCTGGTCGTCGGCGCGGTGCTCCTCAGCCGCTGGATCGACCTCCGCCGCCCGCTCCCACTGCCCCCGCCCGGCCCCAACGGCCGCGAGTACAGCGCCCGCGCCCTCGAAGGCTTCCCGATGGAGGCCGTCCGCCCCCTGCTGCTCGCCGAGAACGCACCCCAGCTCGGCCACCTGTACTCCGCCTGGATGCTCGCCCGGGCCGGCCGCCCCGCCCCCTGGATCGCCCGCCGCCTCGCCATCCCCCCGGACGCCGCCCAGCTCCTGGCCGACGCCGCCCGCTCGACGAGACTCGACCGGGCCTGATCAGCGCCGCCGACCGGTCTCCGCGTTCGCCTGCGCCACCAGGTACGGCACCAGCCCGCGCTCCGCCAGCGCCGACCGCCAGGCATCCCGCGCCAGCACCAGCTCCCCCGGCCCGTCCGCCGCCTCCCCGGCCTCCGCACCCCTCGCCCGGGCCGCCCCCAGCAGCCCCAGCCCGCCCACCAGCAGACTCACCGCGGCCACCCCGGCCGACACCCACCCGGCCTCCACCAGCGCATGCGCCAGCACCTCCAGGTCCTCCACCAGCCCCAGCACGAGGCCCAGCAGCAAGAAGATCACCGCCGCCGTCACCGCGATGATCGGCACGACCACCCCCAGCACCCCCCACCACCCCGACGCCCGCTCCCGGGGAGGCGCCGCCACCGGCAGCCGCGCCACCGCATCGGCGTCCGCCCGCAACGCCGCATACCGCTCGTACTCCGGCGCCGCCGCGGCCAGCACGAACTCCGCGTTCTCCCGCGCCGCCCGCCGCAACCGCTCCGAACCCCGAGCCTCGTCCCCGCCGGCCCGCAGCGCCGCCCGCACCTGCGGCGCGGAGAGTGCTCGCCCCAGCTCCGTCTCGAAGTCCGCCCGATCCTGCTGCGGCAGCCGAAGCGACCTGTCCATGCTCGTCCCCGATCACCGTTCGTTTTGTTCTACAGAACTGTAGAACAAGGAGGCGGATCGCAGCAGCCCTGTTCACGGGTGGATTCGGTGCTCAGGAGGGGTCGGCCATGGGGACGCGGGCGAGGGCGTCGCGGATCAGCTCGGCAGGGTCGGGGGCGTCGATGCCCCACTCGCGGTACCAGTCGGCGATCCGAGCCATCGGATGTCCCGTCTTCAGTGACAGCTTCAGCAGCCCGGCCAGGTCGACATTGCTGATCCACAGCATGTCGACCGACCAGGGCTGACCTCCGGCAAGGAGCTCAACCGCCTCATCCACCGTGACCCCGGCCGGCAGGTCGTCACAGGACGATACGATCCCGCGGGCCCTCAGGTGGCGGGCCAGATCTCCGGGCTGGCGTTGCAGCTTCCGAGCCCCCATGATCAAGCGCGCGAACGGCACCACGTGTCCCAGCAGCAGGTTGCCCCAGCTCATCGCACTGTCGGGCGAGAACAACTCCTCGTCCAGGCGGGTGAACTCGTCCGGCAGAACGATCGGGACCTCCACGCCATAGGCCCTGAAGCGGTCGAGGACTTCGCGCAGTGAGCAGTTCCTCGATCCGGGCAGCTCCAACAGCCGCCTGAAGGTCAGGTCGGCCACGTCACTCCGCCGCCCCCTGTCCATGAACAGCTCCAGATCCGCCGGACAGGCGTCCTTCGGCATGCGCGGCACCCGGAACCCGGCAGCCCCGAGCACCTCCACAGCCCGGCGCGGCGCGATCCCCAAGTCCTGTTCCGCCCAGAGCAGGTGATCCACCGGAATCCCTTCCGACCGCGTCAACCACGGGCCGGTGCCGTTGAGGTTCCGGCTCAACAGCATCAGGGTCTCATCCGAGGGGAACGGCGGCAGGCCCGTCGCATCCACCTCAAGACCGTACCTCGTCATGGCTTCGGCGACCCGTCCGACCGGAATCCCGTGCACTCGACCGGACTTGACCAGGAATCCCAGCGGGACCTCGTCTCCCGGCTCCGGCCCGCCCCAGAACGTTCCACCCCCGGAGCGCTTCCAGAGGAAGATCGGATCGGTGTCGACAGCGGTGGCGAGAGCCAGCACCTCGCGGGTGACCTGTCGGCCCGCGCCCTCCCAGACGCCCGCCGCAGCGGCCGCTGGAATTCCTCTCAGATCGGCGATGACCAGCAGGTCGTTGACGCGTGCGAACCAGTGGCCGTCCACCTCCCGGAAGTGTGAACCGCTTTCACGGGGAATGCCGAACTCGGCGGCCCTGGCACGAGCGGTCTCGGACGTGACACCGAGATCGCGGGACAGTTTCGTGAGCCAGCCGTCGCCGTAATGCGCCAAGGACCACGACCTCAGGTCGTGCTCGACGACCGGCGCCAGAACGGCGATGTCGGAGGGGATCGCCGGGCGCACCCTCCTCTCCCCCATCAACTCCGCGCAGATCTGGGCGAGTTCAGGTGATGAAGGTTCCATCTCGTGGGCCAGTATCCGCCAGAGCGCCACGTTGTCCGGAAGGCTCCCCGCAACGCTCTCCCTGGTCGGTCCATCGGCGTTCTCGAACCACGCAAGGACGTCACCGTCCGCGAGAAAGCAGCCGGTACGACGAGTTTCGTAGTCGACCCCGCCGAATTCCAGCGGTCGTCCCTGCCGGATGACCTCGACTGCCACCAGGTCGGCGAACTGGTAGTTCTCCCCCGTCACCCGGTGAATCCACTCCATGCTCAGCACGGCCGAGTCGCCGCTCACGAACTCGGCCACCGCAGCCTCCAACAGCCCCCCGACCGTGTCCGACAGGTCGCTGATGATGCGACGGCGGTCGACGGACAGCTTGCCCGGCGACAGTCCTCCCGTGAGGTTCACCACGGCGCCGGGCAGTCCGCGCGGCGTGATGACCCCACGCACCACCTCCGGTTCGACCACCAGACCGTCCACCAGCAGGGCCCCGCCGTGCTCGCACCACGTCACCTGCGCGCCCTCCGGGGCTTCGGCCCAGGGCGTCATCCCGCCCCAGGCACTGAAGCAGAAGCTCTCTTCTTGAGGCGCCTCCCGTGCTTTCAGGACTCCGGGCTCCCATATCGCCGTCCGGTCGCGGTGCACCGCCGAGGTGGCGAACTCCGCAACGGCCAGAAGGCGTTCCAAGACGTCGAGACACGACCACGACTCCGTCAGCTCGATGTCCTCCCGCAGGTACAGCCGTACGGTGGTGCCGGGCGCGCTGCCCTGCTCGGACTGCTTGGCGATGCGGAAGAGGTGACTCGGGCCGTAGATGGAGACCTCCAGCTGCGGGCCCAGCTGGCCGGAGGCGTCCAGGCGGCAGGTCGTCACCCGGATCTCGTCGGCGAGCATGAAGTAGCTCAGCACGCCGATGCCGAAGCGGCTGTTGGGATGCAGCTCGACGGGCGGATCCACCTTGCGCCACTCGGCGCGTTCGAGCTTGAAGTCCAACTGCTCGGCGAAGCGGGCGCCGGCGTTGGAGAAGACTCCCCGCAACTCCTCTTCGCCCATTCCCACGCCGTTGTCCTCGCACTCCAGGTAGGCGCGGCCGTCCTCGTCCACTCCCTGGCGGAACTCGATCCGGCCGTCGTAGGAAAGGGGGCCCAGGCGGAAGGTCCGTGACCGGTCCAGGTACTGCACGCGGGCCCGGGCGTACCGGCAGGCGTCGAGGGCGTTCTGGTAGAGCTCGCGGACGGCCAGGTCCCGGTCGCGGTAGAGCTCGACGCCCATCAGCAGGCTGCGCACCCGGCGTTCGTCCATCCGGAAGCGGGCCCAGCCGGTGAAGGCGCCGGCGGCGGGGCCGGCCTCGTCCGAGGTGAGACGGGTGGGCAGCGGGTGTTCGGTGAGGACGCGGCGGACGGCGTGGAGGAGTTCGTCGGCGCGGGCCGTGTACTCGCGGAGCCCCTCGACCACCGCCTCGTGGTGGCACTCCGCGCGCAGGACGGGAAGGTCGTAGGAGCCGCCCCAGACTGCCAGTTCGAGTGTCCGGCGCAGGTCGGCGAGGTCGACCTCGTCCGGGATGCCGAGGTGCTCCGCCACGATCTCGGGCAGGGCGGTCATCTCGATGGCGGTCCCGTACGCCAGCGCGAGAAGCAACGCCACCCTCGGCTCCCGGACGTGCTGTTCGCCCGGGGCCCGCAGGTGGTCGTCAGCGCTGAGCCCGGCGAGGTAGTCGCGGTTGCCGACGTCGGGGCCCCGGCGCAGGCCGTGCAGCAGTGCGCAGACACGCTTGGTCGCGAAGGTCTCGCCGAGGTCGGCGAGCATCGGGAGTCGGTCCAGGATCTCGCCGACGCCCTCGGGGTCGGCGAGATCCTCGTGCTGGTCGAGCCAGCGGTGGAAGAGCCACCAGCCGAGCGGGACGGCGGAGGCGGGGCGGGTCCGGGTGCGGCCGACGAGCAGGTCGTAGGACTCGATGAACTGCTCGTAGGCCGATCGGTCGGCGTCGGGCTCAGATGACGGCGCCAGGTCGGTCGGCCCGACAGCGGCCCGCGCCGCCGCCAGGTTCGACGACCGGACCCGGTAGAGGAACGGGAGCACGGCCAGCAGTGCCGCCTCGGCCGGGTAGAGCTTCAGCGGCTCCTCGCCGAGCAGCCAGCCGACCCGTTTGGCGAAGCGCTCCGCGATGCCCGGGTCCTGCCAGGGGTCGTCCGTCGTGTCGACCGAGTCGCGAAGCCGGGCCAGCTCTCCGACGGCCTCCAGTACGACGCGCTGGTAGGGCTCGGTGTCCTGGTCGTCCCGTACGTGCCGCCAGGTGGGCGATTTCGCGACGAGATCCACCCACGTGTCGGCCCGGACGGACGCTGCCGGGGGTCGGCTCCCGTCCAGGAAGAGGTTCTCGATGTTCCCGGCCTGCACGACCGTCCCGTGCACCGGGCCGTTCGCCGTGTTCGCCGTGTGGTCCGCCATCCCTCGTACCCTCCCCGTGTGCAGGGGACGAGCGTAGGGCAGTCGCCCCTCACGCCACGGTCAGAATCCCGCGCATGAAGTGGTGGAAGGTGCAGAGGTACGCGTAGGCGCCCGGTTGGCTCGGGGCGGTCAGGGTGGCGCCGGCGCCCGGGGCGAGGGGGCCGGTGTCGAAGGTGCCGTCCTGGGCGGTGAGGGTGTGGGCGGTGGTGCCGGTGTTGGGCACGGTCACCACCGCGCCCGGGCCGACGGTGAAATTGTCGGGTTCGAAGGAGAAGTCGCGGATCGTCACCGTTCCCGCGAAGGGGGTGGGCGACGGGGCCGGAGAGGACGGCGCGGATGGCGCCACGACGGGGCTGGTGGTCTCCTCCGGGCCCGGTACGACGAACGAGCTGATGCAGCCGGTCAGCAGGGGACCGGCTGCGAGCAGCAGCAGGGCGGCGGCCCGGACGGGCGACCGCATCAGGCGGTGGTGGCCAGCTTGACCCGCTTGGCGTCGGCGGCGGCCGTCGGGCTGGCGCCGATGTTGGAGACGGTGGCGGTGAGGACGGCGTCGACGTCCGGGAGCCAGTTGGTGGTCTTGGACTGGACGACGATCAGCCGTGTCTGCGGCGTCCCGTCGCAGATCACGTCCGTCTCCGCGGTCCGGCTGGAGCCGAAGGCGATCGACGAGGTGTCCTCCGGGTCCTTCTGCTCCGCCGTGACGGTGAGCGAGCGGGCCTCGTCGGCGACGGTGCAGAGGTAGTCGACCTCCACCCGGATCCGGCCGGGGAGCCTGGCGTCGATCCTGGCGTCGCCGAGGGTGACGCTGGTGACGGGGGTTTCGGAGGTCGGGGTCGGATCGTCGGCCAGGGCGGGTGGTACGGCGGCGCCGGTGAGGCCGGTGAGCGCCGAGGTGAGTACCGTCAGGATGATCCACCGCTGCACTACAACCTCCCGGTCCGAGAACGTGTTGCGGCCGACGCTAACCGCCCGGCGGCTCGCCCGCTCGCCGGACCGTCCCGAACGTCATACCAACAGCCCATCGCCCGGCGCCCCACCCCGTCACCGCCGCCGTCACCGCCTCCGGAGCCAGACCGCCCAGGTCAGCGTCGAGCAGCCCGCGTACGCCACCAGGAACCCCGTGTACGCCCCGATCGCGCCCGCGAGCTCGATCAGTGCCGCCGACCGGGCCACGGCCGGGTAGTGCGCCGGGATCCTCCCGATGGTTCGCGTGAGAAGTCGACCTGGTCGACTTCTCACGCGAACCGGGAAATGACGTCGGCCCGTGCCCCAGGACACCTGGGGCACGGGCCAAAAGGTGCACTCCGCACAGGTCACGTCGTCAGGTGGTCGAACTCCCCAGCCTTGACGCCGAGCAAGAGCGCGCCGAGCGCGCCGGGCGAAGTGGTGAGGACGGTGTCGGGGTCATCGCTCTCACGAATCCTGACGGTGACGTCGGCGACTGCTGAGACGTCGATGCAGTTAGCAGTGTCACCGCTGAACGAGGACTTCTGCCAGCTCTGAACGGCCATGATTCTTCCCGTCTCACATGCTCTGGGCGGTACGGCGGATCAGGTCGCGGGACGCGTCGGGTTTGAGCGCACTCGCCTCCAGCCGATCCCATACGGCTCGATACTTGATCAGCTGCGGCTCAGTGTCAATGAACTCGAATCGGTCTCCATCGACCTGGACGCTGTCCAACCGCGCGACCTCTGCGGCGAAGTACACGATCCCGGCCCCGGAGCTGGGATAGCTACCGGTGCCGAACGGGATGACGCGCAGGTCGATGTGCGGGTATTCACTCATGGTCATCAGGTATTCGAGCTGATCACGGGCAACCTCCGGGCCGCCAAAGCCCATACGCAAGGCAGTCTCATGGACGACGGCCGACAGCGGAATCGGATGCTCGCCGAAGAGCACCGCCTGTCGCTTGATGCGATGAGATACCAGGTGTTCCACTTCGGGCGGGGACAACGGCGGGACTACGTCCCGAAATAGGGCGCGAGCATGCTCAGGGGTCTGGAGAAGACCAGGGATGTGAACCACTGAAACGATCCGCATCGTCTGCGTGTGATGTTCGAGTTCGGCCAGGTCGAGTGCTCCGGCCGGGAGGATCTCGCGGTACTCCCAGGTGTACGGCGAGGACGCTGACGGGTGGGTCGCGGCCTGGGGGCTCGCCGACTCGGGCGGCCGGACCCACGTCATCGGCGTCGACGGGCGGACACGTATGACCCTCGCGTCTCCCGGGCGGGCCGTGCGTCACTTCTCCAGGCGGCCGGATGTCACCGCCAGGCCGATCCGGCTCGCGCGGCCGGAGGCCGCCGCGGCGAGCCGGGCCGAAGCAGCCTGAGCCCGAGCCGGCGCCCTCCAGATCTGTTCACAAGCGGAACCGCGCGCAACCGTAGCGCGAACGGGGCACCCGTGCCAGCCTGTTCGAGGCCTCGGGGGGCAGTGGTCCGCACGGGACTCGGCCCGCCCGGCCTTCCTGCACTGTCGACTGGGACGGGAGTACGGAATGCGCATCAAGATCGGACGGCACACGGCCAGCATCGCGGCGGTGGCGGCGTTGACGGCCGGCGCGGTGGCCATGGCCACCGGGAGCGCCTACGCCGCAGGTCCGGGCGGGGTGGAGGCTTGCCCCAACGGCAGCGTCTGCCTGTACTACAACTCACCGGGGAACGGCTGGGGATCGTTCGACAACTTCTCGCCGAACCAGAACCTCGACCTGCACAACTACACGTTCGCCCGCTACGCGAACGGCTCCGGCTACGGGGTGACGATGTACAACAACGCCGCCTCGATCGTGAACAACACCGGCCACACGGTGTGGGTCAGCAAGATCAGCGACGGCCTCTGGGTGCCCTTCGACAACGGGTACGCGGGATCGCTCAACGCCGCGGCGAACAACGACGCCCGCCTGTTCTCCTGACGCACCGCAAGCAACCTCGAAGGGCCCTCCACCGCGCGCGGGGGCCCTTCGGGCCTTCCTGGGCTACCACCCGTCGCTACCGCCCGACGGCGCCGATGAAGCCCAGCAGCCGTTCGTTGACCGCTTCCGGCTGTTCCAGGTTGAGCCCGTGCCCGGCGCGGTCCAGGATCTCCGCCCGCACGCCCGGGATCAGCCGGGTGACGCGCTCCACCACCTGGCGCGGTCGCAGCAGCGCGCTGCGCCTGCCCACCAGGACGAACACCGGCAGCTCGATCGACGCCAACTCCTCGTCCGTGAAGGGCCGGGCCGGCGGACGGGAGGACGGCTTGTAGCTCCGCATGGCGAGCATCAGCGGGGCGATCATCTCGCGTGGCGCGCTCAGCGCCGGGTTGGCGAGCAGCCGGCCGACCGCCGGGCGCAGCGGGCGCGGGGCGAGCATCCCGAACAGGCCGCCGATCATGTGGGCGTAGAACCGCGCGGGCACCTTCTCGATCCCGCCGGGGTCGAGCGGCGTGATCGAGGCCAGCCGTTCGGGCGCGTGGACGGCCTGGTTGAGCGCCAGCCAGCCGCCGTAGGAGACGCCGACCAGGTGGACCCGTTCCAGCCCGAGGCCGGCGAGCACCTCGCCCAGCCAGGCCGCGTTCTCCTGCGAGCCGGCCGCGACGACGCGCTGCACGCTGCGACTTGGGTCGTCCAGGGTGTCGATCGCGTAGACGGGGTGGTGCTCGCCCAGTGCCGCGATCTGCGGGTACCAGTTGGACGGGTGCCCGGCGTGGCCGTGCAGCAGCACGATCGGTTCGCCGGTCGTGGCGCCGTAGCGGTGGACGTGGACGCTCCCGTACGCGGTCTCGACGTCGAGCTCCTGGCGCGGACCGGGCCACAGCTCCATCGCCCGGTCGTACGCCGCAAGGAACTTCGCCCGGGCCGCCTCGCTGACGAAGTGTCCGACGCTGGTCCTGGTCATGATCCCTCCCTGTTTGATGGTATGGTTGTACCACAAAAATATCCGAAAGGAACCCGATGCCGAAGCTGGTGGATCACGAGGAACGGCGGGCCCACGTCATCGACGCGCTGCTCCGCTCAGCGGCGAGCAGCGGCCTGCACTCCGTCACCATGCGCTCGGTGGCCGTCGAGGCGGGCGTGTCGGTTCGGCTCGTGCAGTACTACTTCGACACGAAGGAGCAGCTGCTGCTCGCCGCCATGACCCGCCTCGCCGCCCGCATGGGCGAACGGGTCCAGCGGCGCGTACGCGAGAGCGGCGCCGCGGGCGACCCGCGCGGCATCATCGAGGCGGTGCTCCTGGAGGCCGTCCCCACCGACGAGGAGAGCCGCGCCTTCCACCTCATCTACACCGAGTACGCGGTGCTCTCCGTCACCGACCCGGCGCTCGGCGGACAGCCGTTCCTGGCGGCCCCGAACGAGATGGAGGCCTTCCTGGCGGCCCAACTGACGGCAGCCCAGCAGGCCGGAGCAGCCGATCCACACCTGGACGCGCGCCAGGAGGCCGTCGTCCTGCTGGCCACCTCCGCCGGCCTGGGCCTCAGCGTGCTGCTCAAGCAGCGGACGGCGGCCGAGGCGACCGCCGTCCTGCACTACCACCTGGGCCGGATCCTCCCCGGCCGCAGGTAGGGGGCGGGCTACCGCGCCAGGTGGTCGAACTCCCCCGCCTTGACGCCACGAAGGAGGGCACGGAGGCTCTCGGGCGACATGGTGATGACAACGCCAGGTTCGTCACTCTCCCGGATCTTGATGGTGCTGTCGAGTGCCGCTGCCAGGTAGATGCAGTTGGCGGCCTCCACGCTGTAGCTGGACTTCTGCCAGTTGAGGACCGACATGACCTTGCCTCTCAAGTTTCCTTTTCGATACGTGCCATGAGATCACGCGACTCGACCGGGCTGAGCGCACAGGAATCCAGCCGATCCAGGATCATCCGATACTTCGCCAGGTAGGCATACGCGTCGAGGAACTCGGACCCGTGATCCGTGTCGAGCTGAACAGTGTCAAGTTGAGGCACGGAAGCGCTGAAGTAGACGATCGGCTGGCCAGAACCAGGGAACGCCCCAGCACCGAAGGGAATCACGCGAACTGAGATGTCCTCCCGGGCGCTCATCTCGATGAGCTGCCTGATCTGCCTTCGAGCCACAGCCGGACCACCAACCCCCATGCGCAAGGCTGCCTCATGGACGACGGTCGACAGCGAGGCCGAATGATCGCCGTAGAGCACCGCTTGTCGCTTGATGCGATGAGAGACGCGGTGCTCAACTTCGGGCGGCGACAGGGGTGGGAACACGTCGAGAAAGAGGGCACGGGCATGATCGGCGGTCTGGAGCAGTCCGGGCACGTGGATCACTGATGCAATCCTCATCGCGGTGCAGTGGTACTCCAACTCGGCGAGGTCGAGTGCGCTCGGACGCAGGATGTCGCGATACTCCTCCCACCACCCCCGGACTCGTCTTCCGGTCATGCCGGCGAGAGCGTCGATGAGGCTCTGGTCCGTGCACGTGTACGCGCGAGCGAACGCACGGACGCGATCTGCGCTTACCGGGTAGCGGCCCACTTCGATGCGACTCATGTGAGCCTGGTTCACACCAACCCGAGCAGCCGCGGCAGTTGAGGTGAGCCCGGCATTCTCGCGGAGTTTGCGCAGTTCAAACCCAAGTCGCTGTTGCCGCAAGGTTGGGGCGCCGCTCGTCGACATCTCGCTCCTCTCGTTCACCATCCGGAGTGACATGGCAAGTCTTCAATGGACTTCATGGAAATTATGCCATGGAAGCGCTACCGTATGACATGGGTCAGCTACCAAGAGTGCTGATCTCCGGCAAACCCATGCCTTGAGGTAGGAGACTTCCATGGCTGCTGCGCCCTCGCCAAACCTCCGCCCGATCCCGGCCCGGCCCCCGACGGTCCCGACCTTCGACCAGGAGCTGTGCGGGCTCGTACTCGACTCCGCGCCCCGGCTGTTCGCCGTCGTCCAGGTGTGCGACGAGGGGCTCGCGGACGCCGACGGGTGGGTCGCGGCCTGGGGGTTCGCCGACGCCGCCGGGTCGACGCACGTCACCGGCGTCGACGGGCGGACGCGCCTGACCCTCCCCTCCCCCGAGCGGGCCGTTCGCCACTTCTCCCGCCGGCCGGGGATCACCGCCCGGCTGATCTGGCTCTCCCCGCCGACCGGCGCCGCAACGGACCGGGCCGAAGCCGCCTGACGCCTCACGTCTGCGCGGCACTGCTCCGCAATCAGCGTCAACCTGCGCTCAGGCCGTCCAACTGATCCTGGAAGTAGGCCCGTTCGTCGTCGTCCGGCGCCAGCTCCAGCGCCACGGCGGCGTGGTGCCGCGCCCGGCTGTCGCCGACCATTCCGTAGACCATCGCCAGGGCGCCGTGCCCGTAGAAGTCGAGCCCCTCGACGGCGGCGAGGCCCTCGGCCAGCCACAGCGCCTCGGCCACGTTGCCCGTGCCGATCTCCGCCTGCACCGCGCAGCGCAGCACGTCCGGGTTGTTGGGACTCGCCCGGTACTGCGCCCGGAGGTCGCGGACGGCCCCGTGGACAAGCTCCGGATCGGCGGCGACGGCGAGCAGCCGGTCGGGGTTGGCGGGAGTGGCGGGCGGGAGCGACCGCCAGTGGTCGAGGTGCCCGGACCCGGGAGCGACCCGTTCCAGCTCCAGCAGCGCCGCGCGCCACGGCGCCTCGGCTCCGGCGTGGTGCGCCGCCGCCGCGAGGAGTTCCAGCACCTGCTCCTGGTCGGGTTCGAGGTGCTGCGCCCGTTCCAGGACGGCCACCACGTCCGGCCAGTCCACGCCGCTGCGCGGGACCGCGGCCAGCTGGTACAGCACCCGCCCCAGGGCGAGCCACTCGGTGGCGCCGCCGCTCCCGTCGCCGACAAGCTCGGAGAGGATGCCGGCCTGCTGCCGCACGAGGTCCACCGAAGCCTCGTGCCACTGCAACCAGGCCCGGACGTCGCCGAGTTGCCGCTCGGCCGCGACGCATCCGGGGTAGGCGGCGAGGACGCGCTCCAGCTCCCGTCCGGCCCGGTCCACGCTGCCGATCCGGACGTAGGCGCCGGCGAGGTCGCAGCGCACGGCCGGGTCGTCCGCCCCCGCGTCCGCCAGGAACTCCAGCAGCGGGACCGCCTCCGCGAACTGCCCCGACACCAGGTGGGCCGACGCCAGGGCGTTCAGGTCCCCCGCGTGGGCGTCGGCCGAAAGGGCCGACTCCTTCAGGGCGGCCAGCCCTTCCTCGTCCGGATCGGAGACGAACCGCTCGAAGCACGCGAGGACCTCGGGACGCGTGCCGTTCCCCCGGTACTGCGGCTCCCAGTCGATGGTCGGTTCACTGTTCACATGGGCCTCCCCAGCCGCCTGTTCCCCCCGCCTGGCCTACCCGGGCTCCGTACGGTCCCACCGCCCACTGACACACCGCTCCGCGGTGCGCCAGGCGGCGGTGACGGCGCGGTGGGCGGCGGCGGTGGCCTCGGGGATGTCGCCGGGCAGGTGGAGCGGGGTGCCGAGGTGGACGTGCAGGGCGGGGCGGCGCAGGGGGGCGGTGGCGAAGCCGGCGAGCTGTTTGGCGGTGCCGCCCGAGCTGAGGCGGCGGGCGCCGCACTGGCCGAGCGGCACCACCGGGGCGCCGGTCGCCGCCGCGAGCCGGGCGAGGCCGGTGCGGAAGACGCCCGGCTCCGCGTCGCGGGAGTCCCGGCGCCGGGGCAGACCGCCCTCGCCGTAGATGAGGACGACCCGGCCGGCCGCCAGCGCCGCCGCGGCGGCGTCCAGGGCGCCGGCCGCCCGGGCGGTGCCACGGTGGACGGGGATGTGCCCGCCGGCCCGCAGCGCCCTGCCGAGCACCGGTACCCGCCACAGCCCGGCGGCGGCCATGACCACCGGCTCGGTGCCCAGCCGGCGCAGTGCGGCCAGCACCACTCCCGGGTCGGCCAGGGAGCTGTGGTTGGCCGCGACGATGCTGCCCGGGGTGACCGGGCCGGCCGTCTCGGAGGTGACGGACAGCCGGCCGAGGACGGGTACCAGGGCGGCGGCGATCGTGCTGAGCATGGCTGTTCCCCCGTGTCCCGCGGCGAAGTGACACCTCCATGCTCGCGGAGCGCCGCCGCCGGCCGCCTGAGTAGCCGTACTCAGACCGGGCCGGGTGCCGGTCGGGTCAGCCGCGCTGCACGGTGACCCGGTCCACGGCCGTGCCGTCCTAAGTCAGGGAGCGCACCTCCATCCGGGCGGGCCGGCCCGCGGCGGCGGGGGTCACCTCGGCCGCGACCAGGCAGTAGCCGGTGTAGCGGACCCTGGACCAGGTGACCTTGACGGTCTGGTTGTGGCCGCTCCGGTCGGCGACCACCATCGGCACGGGCTTGTCGTTGGCGCTTTCGTGCCCGAGGTAGGTGTCGGAGGCCGGGTAGGAGTAGAGCCCGCCGCCACCGCCGCCCGCGACGACGTAGGTGGTGCCGTCCTTCGCGGGGTCGACGGTGTCGCCGGAGGCGGCCTTGCGGATGGCCTTGCGGGTGGCCCTTGCCGGCCCGGATGGGGTCGGTCCGCTCGTAGACGTGGTTGTGGCCGCTGAGCACCAGGTCCACCTGGTACTTGTCGAACAGCGGGGAGCAGTCCTGCTGCGCGCCGAGTTCGGCGCCGTTGTCGTGGCAGGTGGAGTACGTGCACTGGTGCGGGTGGACGACGATGAAGTCGATGCCGGTGTCGGCGCGGAGCGCCGTGAGCCGGCTCTCCAGCCACTTCTTCTGCTTGCCTTTGGTGCAGTCGAGGTTGGCCGGGGTGTTGTAGCAGACGTCGTTGCCGTCGAGGCTGATCAGCCCGACGTTCTGGTACCGCCAGGAGTGGACGCCGGTGGACCGGCGCCGAAGTCGCCGGGCCGGACGCCGATCCGGACGAAGGGCGCGGTCACCGCGTGCGGCACCTGCCAGGAGACGACGACCTGCTGGGAGGGGTCGGCCCCGAAGGCGAGGTGACGGCCGATCGGCCGCGGGCCACCGAGGTGGTACCGGGCCGCCGTGCGGGTGACCTTCCGGACGTGTCGGCGCCGGAACACCCCGTCCGGCGTGCATGGGTGGAGGGGCGCCGTCCGCGGACGGCGCAGGTTCTGTCCCCCAGTCCGAGAGCCGCCGATGCCTCCCACCGTCTGTCTGCGCCGTATCGTCCCGACCGCGCTCTGCGCCCTGACCGTGGCCCTCGCCGCCGCCCCGGCGGCCCACGCCGCGCCACCGGGCCGCGACGGCGGGTCCGACCCCGGAAGGGCGGACGGCGGCAGTTACGACTGGGACCGCGTGGCGGACTGCGAGAGCAGCGGCAACTGGCGCGTCAACACCGGCAACGGCTACTACGGCGGCCTCCAGTTCGACCGGCCCACGTGGCGGGAGAACGGCGGCCTCGCCTACGCATCGCGTGCGGACCTCGCCACCCGCGAGCAGCAGATCGCCGTCGCCGAGCACCTGGCCGGCCACCGCGGCCTCTCCCCCTGGCCCGTCTGCGGCGCCCGTGCCACCCGCGGCCACGGCCGCGAGGGCGTCCTGCCGCCGCCGGCCGCCGCCCCGGCCAGGGCCGTGTCCAAGGACGGCACCTGGACCGTCCGCGAGGGCGACACCCTCGGCGGCATCGCCGAAGTCCTGCGCGTCCCCGGCGGCTGGCCCGCGCTGTACGAGCTCAACGCCGCCGCCGTCGGCGAGGACCCGGACCTCATCGAGCCCGGCCTGGTCCTCGACCTCCCCTCCTGACCCCCGCCCCCGTCCCTGTCCCTGTCCCTGTCCCCTTCACCGCCCCACCGACCCGCCGCCCGCGCCCGCCCCGGCGCGGGCGGCGGTCCGTCGTTCACGCCGTTCCCGTCCGACGCCGTTCCCGTCCGACACGCCGACGGCCCGCCCGCTCACTCGGAGCGGACGGGCCGTCGGCGTGTCGCCCAGGGCGGACGGGCCCCGGTCAGCCGACGTGCACGCGCGGGCGGCGCGAGCGGTCCGGCTCGGCCTCGCGCAGCACCTCGCGGGTGACCGGCGCGACCTCGCCCTGCCCGAACAGGAAGAACCGCAGGAACTGGGCGAAGGGGCTGCCCTCGGTCCACTCGAAGTAGAGGTGCGGCTGCTGCCCGGTGCGGTCCCGGATGTTCAGCGCGAGCGCGGCGAGCGCGTTCGGGATGCTGGAGCTCTCCAGGGTGAGCACCCGGTAGCGGCCGTGCAGCACCTCTCCGCGCACGGTGAGCTCGGCCTCGAAGTCGGAGGCGTCGCGGACGGTCACCTCGACGAAGACCAGGTCGTCCTCGCCGGGGATGTCGTTGTCGGCGCGGATCTGGCGGATCTTGTCGCGGTACTCGGCGACGTCGCGGTGGCTCGGCTCGTTGGCGATCAGTCGCAGCGGGCGGTGCGCGTAATCCCTGATGAAACGTTCCGCCACATCGTCCATGGCCACATTGGTGACGCGCAGCTCGAAGGCGCGGCGCAGCCGGGAGAGCAGCGAGACCAGGATGATCCCGGCGATGAAGCAGGCACCGATCTTCAGACCGTCCGGCCGCTCCAGCACGTTCAGCACGGTGGTGTAGAGGAAGATCGCCGAGATGACCGCGAAGGCGACGGTCCATCCGCGCTCGCGCTTGCGGTAGGCGGCGATGGTCACCGCGATGGCGGCGGAGCTGATCAGCACCAGCACGCCGGTCGCGTACGCGCCGCCCTGGGCGTCCACGTTCGCGTCGAAGATCCAGGTGACCAGGAAGCCGATCAGGGTCAGCACGATCACCATCGGCCGCACCGCGCGCGCCCAGTGCGGGGCCATGCCGTAGCGCGGCAGGTAGCGGGGCAGCAGGTTGAGCATGCCCGCCATGGCGGAGGCGCCGGCGAACCAGAGGATCGCGATGGTGGAGAGGTCGTAGACGCTGCCGAAGGCGCCGCCCAGGTACTCGTGCGCCAGGAACGCCAGGGCGCGGCCGTTGGCGTCGCCGCCGGGCTTGAACTGGTCGGCCGGGATGAGCAGCGTGGTGATGAAGCTGGTGGCGATCAGGAAGCAGCTCATGATCACGGCGGAGGTGGTCAGCAGCTTGCGGGTGCCGCGGATCCGGCCCGCCGGGTCGGCCTCGGTGTCGGTCGGGTCGCCCTTGATGTGCGGCATCACGGCGACACCGGTCTCGAAGCCGGACAGGCCGAGCGCCAGCTTCGGGAAGGTCACCAGGGCCACGCCGACCATGACGATCGGGTTGCCGTGCTGGAGGGTCAGCGCGTGCGACCAGTCGGTGACCACGTGCGGCGCCTCGATGATCTTCCAGAGGCCGACGGCCACCACGACCACGTTCAGCACCAGGTAGGTCCCGACCAGGAACACCGCCAGGCCGATCGCCTCGCTGAAGCCCTTGAGGAAGACCGCGCCGAGCAGCGCCACCAGGACCATTGTGATCACCACCTGCTTGCCGCCGAGGAAGCCGGTCAGGTGCGGGTTCTCCACCAGGTGCGCGCTCGCGTCGGCGGCGGACAGGGTGATGGTGATCAGGAAGTCCGTGGCCGCGAAGCCGAGCAGCGCGAGGACGAACAGCTTGCCCTTCCAGAACGACAGCAGCCGCTCCAGCATCGCGATCGAGCCCTCGCCGTGCGGGCTCTCCTTGGCCACCCGCCGGTAGACCGGCAGCGCGCCCAGCAGGGTGACCACCACCAGCACGATGGTGGCGATCGGCGACAGCACGCCCGCGGCGAGGGCGGCGATGCCCGGCTGGTAGCCGAGCGTCGAGAAGTAGTCCAGGCCGGTCAGGCACATCACCCGCCACCAGCGCTGGCCGGCCTGCGCACCGTGCCCGGCGGAGTCCCCCGCAGCCGGGCCCCCGGGCGACGCCTCCGGGGCGCCCTCCGCCGCGGTCGGCTGCGCGGGCTTCTCCGCGGTCACGTCCTCCAGCAGCCAGCTGCGGAGGCGTATTCGCGCCGACGGCGCGTCCGTCTCCGCCGTCCCCGTCGTACCCGACGAAACCACCTTGCACCTCTTGTTTAAAGACCCCGTAAAACGCCGTCGGGCGACGGCCGTGCGAAACGCTATGCGACGGCCGTTAAGGATCCGTCATCGGGCCGCGTTAAGAAAACGTCATGACGGCGCAGGTCGGCGCGGGTGGCACGGGGTGGCACGGTGCGACCGGACGGGTGCCGGGGAGGAAATGACCCCGAACCGTTCCGCCGGTTCGGGGTCATTTCGGGGGTCAAGTCCGGCATCCCCTTCCTCGGGGGGGGGAGCCCCGGGTCAGGCCCGGTAGCCGAGGACGGTCATCATGCCCGTCTCCGCGTGGTAGACGTTGTGGCAGTGCACCATCCACAGCCCCGGGTTGTCCGCGTCGAAGTCGACGGCCAGGGTCGTGCCCGGCAGCACGACCGCGGTGTCCTTGCGCGGGCCGTCGCCGGGCAGCGCGAAGCTGTGGCCGTGCAGGTGGACGGGGTGCCACATGGTGGTGCTGTTGCGGAACTCCAGCCGCACCCGCTCGCCCGCCGCCACCGGATGGCGCTGCGCCGGGTCGTACCTGCGGCCGTTGAACGCCCAGTCGGCCTTCGCCATCCCCCCGGTGAGCTCCAGCTTCACCGTGCGGTCCGGCGCCCTGGCGGGCAGCCGCACGCCCGGGGCCGCCCTGAGCTGCCCGGCGGTGACCAGCCGGCCGTCCAGCTCGGCCGGGCGGGCGGCGGCCTCGGGGGCGGCACCGCCGCCGGTGCGCAGCACGGCCAGGGCGGTGGCGTTCTTGCCCTCGGCCAGCGCGGTCAGCGGGAAGACGCCGTCCCCGGCGGTGACCAGCACGTCGTAGCGCTCGCCCATGCCGAGCAGCAGCGCCTGGGTGGTGGCCGGTTCGACCGGGAAGCCGTCGGTGTGGGTGACGGTCAGCTCGTGGCCGCCGAGGGCGACCCGGTAGGCGGTGTCGCCGCCCGCGTTGATCAGGCGGATCCGGATCCGGTCGCCGGGTTTGGCGGCGAAGGTCTCGGGCGCGGTGGCGAGCCTTCCGTTGACCAGGTGGAACGGGTACGCGACGTCGCCGGCGTCACCGCCCAGCAGTGGGCTCCGGGCGCCCATCAGCATCCGGCCGGGGGCCGCGCCGCTCGGGGCGCCTCCCGTCCCGGGCATCCCCGGCATCCCCGACATACCCGGCATACCCGGCATGTCGTGTCCGGAGCCGCCCGAGTGGTCCATCCCTCCCATGCCCTTGGCGAGTTCGGCGAGGACGGCGTCCGGGGTGCTGCCGTCGACGCCGTCCACCCAGTCGTCCAGGACGACGACCCACTCCTTGTCGTAGGCCAGCGGCTCCCTGGGGTCCTCGACGATCAGCGGCGCGTACAGGCCGCGGTCCTGCTGGACGCCGGAGTGCGGGTGGAACCAGTACGTGCCCGGGTGGGAGAGCGCGAAGCGGTACTCGAACGAGCCGCCGGGCCTGATGTCGGCCTGGGTCACGCCCGGCACGCCGTCCATGTCGTTGCGCAGGGCGAGGCCGTGCCAGTGCAGCGAGGTGGACTGCGGCAGGTGGTTGGCCAGGGTGACGGCGAGGGTGTCGCCGAGGGTGGCGCGCACCTCCTGGCCGGGCAACCGGTCGCCGTACGCCCAGCTGCGGACGGTGCGGCCGCCGAGGTCGAGGGTGGCCTCGGTGGCGGTGAGCGCGATCTTGCGCTCCGGGCCGGGGTTGCGCGCGGCCTCGGCGGCGGCGACTTCGGGGCCGTTCGGGGCGAGGTAGCCGGCCGGGGCGGCGGACGGGCCGGCCGAGCCGCTCGCTCCGGTCGCTCCGGTCGCTCCGGTCGCTCCGACGGTGGAGCCGTGGTTCATGGACCCGTGGTCCATGCCCTGCATGGAGTCGGAGGAGCAGGCGGCGAGCAGGCCTGTCCCGGCGGCGGCGAGCGCGGCGCCGAGGACGGTACGACGGGTGGGTGTGCGCATGGCGGAGTGCACCTCGTGCGGTGGGTGGGTGTACAGGGCGTCGCGTCGGCCGTTCCGTGCGCGGGCGCCGCGGGGCGCGAGCGGGCACATGGAGGTGCGCGTGGGCGCTCCCGAGCGGGCGCGGGCACGGGACGGCGGGCGCGCGCCTACTGACGCAGCACCGAAAGCCGGGTGAGGAGGATCCGCCCGCCTCCGGGCGGGGGCAGCGCGCGGAGGGCCCGCAGCAGCCGGGCCCGTACCTCGGCGGCGGCGTCGCCGCTGCGGCGCAGCAGCGGGCCGGCGAGAAGCAGCACCAGGGTCCAGCCGGCCAGGACGGCGAGGCAGACCGCCATCGGGTCCATGCCGCCGGGGGCGGCGGGGTCGAGGGTGCCGACGGTGGCGACCGCGGAGGCGGCCCGGTGGCCGGCGGCGAGGTGGCCGGCGGCGAGGTGGCCGGCGGCGAGGTGGCCGGCGGCGAGGTGGCCGGCGGCACGGTGGACCGGGGCGAGATGGACGGGGGCGGGCTCGGCGGCCGGTCCGTGCCGGACGGCGCCCGACGGGTGCGGCGGCGGGGCCTGCGTCCCGGCGCGCTCGCGCCCGCCGTGGCCGCTCTGCCCGCCGTGGCCGATCGCTCCGCTCCGCCCGCTGTGTTCGCCCTGTCCGCTGTGTCCGTCGGACCCGCCGTGCCCGCCGCCCGGATGGCCGAGCGTATGCATGGTCACGACGCCGAGCAGCAGCGCGGCGAGCAGCAGCAGGCGCAGGGCCCCCGGCACCGGCGGACCGAACGGCCGCAACCGCGCCATCCTCCGCCCCCGTCCGCGACGCCCGCCATATGTACCCCCGCAGGGTATCCCGACCCTACGCCGCCGGCCGGGCCGGGCCGCGCCGCCCTCCTGTTCACTCCGTGGCGTGCGGGTCCGCGCCCAGCACCGCCGCCGCCACGTGCTCGCGGAACCAGCGGTGGCCCGGATCGGCCGCGTTGCGCGGGTGCCAGGCCATCCCCAGCTCCAGCGGGGCGAGTTCGAGCGGGATCGGGAAGGTGCGCAGGCCCAGCGCGGCGATGGTGTCCGGCAGCCAGTCCGCCGGGACGAGGGTGACCAGGTCGCTGTCCCGGGCCAGCAGCATCGCACCGGTGTGGCTCGGCACGACGACCGCCACCCTGCGCTTCAGTCCGAGCCCGGCCAGCGCGGTGTCGATCGGGCCGAGGCGCTTGCCGCGCCGGGAGACGCCGATGTGGTCGGCGGCGGCGAAGCGACGGGCGGTGATCCGGCGGCCGTCGAACAGCGGGTGGCCGCCGCGGGCGAGACCGACCAGCGGGACGCTCATCAGCCGACGGGTGCGGACCTCGGGGTCCAGGTGGCCGAGCACGCCGAGCTCGATGTCCACCGGGCCCTGCCGCAGCGCCGGGCCGCCCTCCAGGGTCTCCGGCAGGAACACCACGTCCACCCGCGGCGCCTCGGCCCGCATCCGCTCGGCGAGCGCGCCGGCCGTCCGCACCAGCATCAGCTCACCGGCCTGCACCGTGAAGGTGCGGTCGAGGTGCACGGGGTCGAACCCGGCGCCGGGGCGCAGCACGCTGTCGCAGCCGCGCAGCAACGCGCCCACCTCCTCCCGCAGTTCGAGCGCCCGCGGGGTCGGGACGAGTCCCTGCCCGGCGCGCACCAGCAGCGGGTCCTCAACGGCGCGGCGCAGCCGGGCCAGCATCCGGCTGACCGCCGCCGGCGAGGTGCCGAGCCGCTCGGCCGCACGGGTCACGCTGTTCTCCTGGAGCAGGGCGTCCAGGGCCCGCAGCAGGTTGAGGTCCATCGATCACACGCTCCTGAGCTGTGTCTTTGTGTTCCGCGCAACTATCCGATGCCGATCCTTGCATTGTTCCCGCCGGCACCCGCCCCGAAGGTGGAGACGACAGGTGATCACCTGTCACTCCTCGATCACCCCTCGGAGCTCTCGTGTCCCAGCCCTCCCAGCCCTCCCGCACCGCCCGTGCCTCCCGTGCCGCCCGTGCCGGCGACGTCCTCGCCGTCGTCAGCCAGAGCGGCCCGACCGTCTCGTTCTTCGACGCCGCCACCGACCGGCACCTCGATACTCTCCAAGTCCTCGCCGAGCCGCACGAGTTGTGCTTCGACCCGACCCAGCGGCTGCTCTGGTGCAGCAGTGCGTACCACTCGGGCTACTACCACGCCAACAGCGGCCGCCGCACCGAGCTGACCGTCATCGACGCCGACACCCGCCGGATCATCGAGGTGATCGACCTCGCCCCCGAGCACGGCCCGCACGGGCTGGCGCTGGACACCGCCCGGGGCCGCCTCTACGTCAGCGTGGAGGGCGGCGAGGACCGCCCCGGCGGGGTCGTGGTCATCGACACCGCGACCCGTCGCCCGCTCGGCCGGATCGACACCGACGCCCCCGGCCCGCACTGGTTCGCCGTCTCCCCGGACGGCCGGACCGGCTTCGCCACCAACAAGGAGGCACCCTTCGTCTCGGTGGTGGACCTCGAACGGGGCACGCTGACCGCCAAGGTGGAGGTCCCCGGCAGCGAGGGCCTGGCCGTCTCCCCCGACGGCACCCGGGTCTATGCCGCCGGCCCGTACTTCTCCACCTCCGCCGCCCCCGCCGCGGCGCCGGGCATCCGCGTCATCGACGTCCCGACCGCGACCGTCACGGCCGTCCTCCCGACGGACTCCCCGGCCCTGCCGGTACACCTCACCTCGACCGGCCTGCTCCTGGCCGGCGAAGTCCGGTCGGCCCCCGCCCCCGGCTCCGCCCTGGGGCGCCAACTCCCGGGCCGCCTCACCGTGTTCGCCACCGACGACCACCGCTGCCTCGGCTCCGTCGAGGTGGGCCTCTTCCCCCTCACCATCACCTCCTCCCCGGACGGCGGCCTCGCCTACGTCGCCGGCGTCGTCTCCTCCACCGTCGACGTCATCGACCTGGCCACCCTCACCCCCGTCTCCCGCCTGACCGTCCCCAGGCTCGCCGACCCGGGCGCCCACGGCCTGGCCTACCTCCCCCGCGCCGAGTGAACCCCCGAGCGGCCGCGAGGTGACCGCCGGGATGCGGCCGCCGGGCAGCCGCCGTCTCCGGTCGAGGTGGACCGGCGGCCGCCCGGCGGCCGCGCCGCGTCATGATTCCGGTGACCGGGTCACCACCGGCGACCCCTTGGACGACACCCCTGGAGGGAAGACCGATGCGCTCTCGCAGCCTCGGACCTGACGGACGGTCCGCCAGTGCGCTCTGTCTCGGCGCGATGACCTTCGGCACAACCGCGACGACCTGGTGCTCGCCACCAAGGCCGGCGCCCGCCCGGTGCCCGGGCTGCCCTTCCCCGAACACGTCGAGGGCCTGTCCGCCCGCGCGCTGCGCGAGGCCGCGGACGGCAGCCTGCGCCGCCTCGGCACCGACCGACTGGACCTGTACTACGCGCACGTGACCGACCCGGCGACGCCGCTCGAAGAGACCATGGGCGCCTTCGACGGGCTGGTCGCCGACGGCAAGGTCACCGCCCTCGGCTGCAGCAGCCACCGCGCCGCCGACCTGGCTGTCGCCAACGACCTCGCCGCCGAACGGAGTTGGCCCGGCTAGCGGTGCGTCCAGCAGCGCCACAGCTACCTGCGGCCGCGGCCCGGCGCGGACTTCGGCATCCAGAGGCACGCCGACGAGGCCCTGCTCTCCCTCCTCGCGGCCCGGCCGTCGCTGACACTGCTCGCCTACTCCCCGCTGCTCGGCGGCTCGTACTGTCCGCCCCGACCGGCCGCCGCCCGAGCAGTACGGGTGGCCGGCGGCGCGGGCGCAGCCGGCCGCGCCGGCAGAGGTGGCCGAGGAGACCGGCGCCACCGTCAACCAGGTGGTGCTCGCCCGGCTGATCGGCCACCCCGTCCCGACCGTGCCGGTGCTCGGCGTCGGCTCCGTCGCCCAACTGGACGAGAGCCTGGCCGCATTGGACCTCGTCCTCGACGAGGAGCAGCGCCGACGGCTGGACACCCTCCGCCCCGCCGTCGGGGCCTGTCGTGCGGGACAGGCCCCGGCCCGCGCCGACCGACCGCGCCCCGTCCGCGCCCCAGGCCGGGGGCGCGGTCCGCACCCCAGGCCGGGGGCGCGCTCCGTGCCAAGTTCGCGGTTTTCCACGATGCCCGAGCGTGGTGGTCGCGTGCCAGTCTGTGACCACCACCGCACCCCACGGCCGGGCCGGGGCGGGACCGATCCGCCACCGGTGACCGGCCGTTCACGTGGAACATCAGGAGGGACTTGTCATGAACAGGCGAATTCGCGTGGCTTCGCTCTGCGCCACTCTCGCCGCCGCGGTTCTCGCCGGCGGCACCGCCCAGGCCTACGCCGCCGCGGCCTCCCCCACCCCGGCGCACGCCGCCGCGACGCCCGCCGTCCAGGAAGGCGCCTCGACGCAGGCGATCGAGATCTGGCGCTACGCCGGCCGGTACGAATCGTTCGTCGCGGCGCAGGCGGCCTACTGGGTGCTCTACGGCCTCGGAAGCGCCATCAAGGACAAGATCGAGCAGGTCGTGGTCGACGGCGCGTACCGGTGGGACCTCTACATCCAGTGAGTCCCCCGGCGCCTGCACGAGCCGTGACGCCCTCCGGATGGAAACAAGGCGAGCGTGAGACACGTCCGCTCGCCCGGCCTCGAAGAGAGTTGGTAGACCCATGCAGCGTACGACGTCCATCACCGGTCTGGGCCGCACGGCCGCCGGCGCCCTCACCGCCCTGCTGATGGCGGCCGGAGCGGTCGCCCTCGCCCCGTCCGCCCAGGCCGCGGCCGGACAGACCGGGCCGCAGGCGTCCGCGGCGCAGCGCCCGGCCGCCGAGAGCGAGTCGGCGAGCGTGCCGCGGATCACCGCGGACCGTTCCACGAAGGTCACCCTCTCCAACAACAGCGGGTCCGGCCTGACCAAGACGTGGGAGAAGCTCGACCACGGCTGCTGGACGAACGACATGCTGCCGTCCGACTACGTCCCCAACACCAAGTCGGCCAGCTGGCAGAGCGAGTCCTGCGGCTTCGCGACCGGGACCGAGGGGAACATCACCTACACGCTCGCCGACGGTGGCGAGGTCAAGCTGCACTGGAACAACCCCTACTGGGGCAGCAACGACTACAGCTGCTCCGTCCCGTACGGGTACACCTGCTCCCGGAGCGGTGGCAGCGGGGACAACACCTCGGTGACGTTCAGCATCGGGCGCGCGTCCCTGGCCGCCGTGTCCCCGGCCGCCACGGAGTCGCCCAGCCTCCTCTCCGCCGCCCGGAGCACGTCCGTCAACCTGACCAACAACTCCGGCAAGCTGCTCACCCGCTCCGGCGCGAGCCTGCAGTGGGGGATCTGGTCCGACGGCGGGATGCCCCCGTCCATGGTCCAGTCCGGTATCACCGCGAAGTGGGCGAGCGAGTCGGACGGCTTCATGACCGGCACGGAGGGCGACGTGACCTTCGACGTGCTCGGGGAGCAGAACAAGGTGAAGGTGCACTGGAACAACCCCTACACGGGCAGCAACAGCTACAGCTGCGACGCCCCGGCCGGGTACAAGTGCACCTGGCAGGGGGGTGGCGGTGACAACGCCGCGGTCTCCTTCACCCTGTCGAAGTCCTGATCGCACCGCATGAACCGGCGCCGTCCCCGTCCGGGCCGGGTGCACCCGCACCCCGGGCGGGGGCGGCGCGCTCCCCGGCCCGCCGCGGGTCCGGCCCCGCTCCGGACCCGCCCCGGGTTGCTACCGCTCCAACACCGCCACCAGCTGGGTGCGCCGGGCGATCCGCAGCTTCCGGTAGGCGTTGGTGAGGTGCGTCTCCACGGTGCGGCGGGTGAGGCAGAGCGCGGAGGAGATCTGGGCGTTGCTGTGCCCCGCCGCCGCCAGTTCGGCCACGCGCCGTTCGGCGGGGGTCAGGGCGTGTCCGCCGTTCCTGTTCCGCACCCCGCCCTCGCGCAACGCCTCCTGCGTCAGGCCGAGGAGACGGCCGACGGCGGCCGGCCCTCCGGCCTCCGGAGCGGGTGCGGCCAGTCGCCGGGCCGCGGCGTGCGCCTCGCGCAGCGTGTCACGCCCCTTGCGGCCGTTGCCCGCTTCGAGGTGGGCCCGGCCGAGATCGACCAGGACCTCCACGAGTTCCACGGGCGCGGAACCCGGCCTGAGCAGTTCGGCGCCCTCGGTCAGCGAACACAGGGCCAGCCTGCCGCCCACGGTCGCGGCGTACGCCCGCAGCGCCCGGCCGACGGTACGCGCGGTGCCCCAGGTCCGGGCGTGGCGCAGTTCCTCCTCGGCGAGTTCGCGCGCCTCCTCCCGCCGCCCGAGCCGCACCAGGGCGAGCGCCGCCCCGGAACGCCACGGCGTGGCGACCGGACTGACGAAGTCACGGGCGCTCTGGCCGGCTCCGCAGCGCAGGTAGTCGTCGAGGGCGGCCTGCCAGTCGCCGTCCGCCGCGTGCAGCAGGGCCCGGGTGTAGCCGAGTTCGTTCCACTCCCAGGACCTGTCGCTGCCGGACGGGCCGGCGAGGGCCACGGCCTCCCACGCCCCGGCGCGCCGGCCCGTCTCGCACAGGGCCGTCGCCACCATGGCCGCCAGATGCGGCAGTCGCACGCCCTGCCCCGCGGTCGCCGCCACCAGGGCGGCGTTCTCCGCGATGACGCGGTCGAATTCCCCCGCCCAGAGCGCCGCCTCGGCCCGGACGCTGAGCAGACACTGCAGACCCACGTCCGTCAGGTCCGGGGGGACGGGCGGGACGGGCAGGCACAGGCCGGTCAGCTCACGCGCTTCCTCCAGGCGGTCCGCCCATTGCAGCAGGGTGGCCGCGCTGCCGAGCCAGGCGGTCCGCAGCCGCGGGTCCACCGGCATCGCCAGGCGCGGCCGGACCCGGGCGAGCACCTCGGCCGCCGAGCGGAGGCCGGCCCCGGCTTCGTACTCGGTGATCAGTCCGCACACCAGCGGCTCGATGGCCGGGGGTACCGTCGGGGCCAGCGCGCGCAGGCCCGCGACGGCGCCGCGCCAGGCGTCGCCGTCGTGGGAGGAGACGAGCGCGCCGAGGGTCTGCAGCACCTGGACGAGCTCGGCGTCGTCGGCGGCACGGCTCACCTGGTGAAGGACCCGCAGCGCGGTGTCGGGATCCCGGCCCGCGACGAGGGCGGCGCTCAGGGCCGTCGCCGCGGTCGCCCGTTCCCGCAGATCGGTGTGCAGTTCCAGCCCGGTGTGGAGTCTGCGGATGCCGGCGGTCGCGTTGTTCGGAAGCTCCAGGGCGCCGAGGCGCAGGCAGAGGGCGGCACGCCGGTCGCGATCGAGCGGGCCGCTCAGCGCGTGGCGCAGATACGCGGCGGACTCCGCGACCTGGCCGGCGCGCATCGCCTCCTCCGCGGCGTCGGCCAGCGAACGGGCCATCCACACCTCGCTCGGCCGATCCACCCGCAGGAGCCGGGAGGCCACGGCCGTCGCCGGCGCACCGCTCTCGTCGAGCAGTTCCGCCATGCGCGTGTGCAGCTCGGCGACCTCCTCCGGCTCGGCGGCGGCGAGCACGGCCTCCCTCGCGAGGGGATGGCTCAGCAGCCTGCTCAGGCGGCGCACCGACCGCTCGCCCGGGGGACGCCGGGACGTGCAGAGGCCGGAGAGCCGGCGGAGGAGGCCGGGGCCGGCCGGCATCCCCTCCTCGACCGCGACGACGAGGGCGAGGCAGGCGTGGCGCAGGCAGGGGTCCGCCCTCCGCAGCCAGTCGGCGATCGTGTCGCGGTAGCGGCTGTGGGACCGGGCGGACGACGGGCGAGGGAGCGGCCCGTCACCGAGGTCGGCGACCAGCGCCCGCACCAGGGCCGGGTTGCCGGCACCCGCCTCGACGCAGGTCGCGGCGGCCTTCTGGTCCAGGCCCGCGGCTCGGGCGATGCGGATGACCGCCGACACGCTGAGCGGGTGCAGGGCGACGGACACCCCCGTGGCGGGCGGGAAGGCGGCCGGACCGGACCGGTCGGCGCACTCGGTGGCCACCAGCAGCACGGGGATGTCGGCGATGCGGCGGGCGAGGTAGCCGATCCAGCGCCGGGACGGCTCGTCGGCGTGGTGGAGGTCGTCCACCGCGAGCAGCGCCGGCCGCTCGGCGGCCGACCGGGCCAGGCGCGTCACCAGCCGGTGGAACAGCCGCTGTTCGTCCGGTCCGCCCGGTGCCGAGAAGGGAACGGCCTCGTCGTCCGCGAAGAGCTGCCGGACCAGCCCGAACGGGAACGCCGTCTCCTCCGGTACGCCGCGCGCCCGTCCGACGCGCATGGCGTCGCCGCCGGCCTGCTGCCGGACGATCGCCTCCAACGCGGCGGTCCGCCCCCGGCCGGCCACCGGCGCCGAGAGCAGGACCGAGCGCCCGCTGCCCGCCCGTACGGCCGCCGCCGCTGTCGCAGCCATGCCAAGAACCTCGTCGCGCTCCAGGAGCATCCGATCCCGTCCCTTCGTCCTGTCCACCCGCGACGCCGGCCCGGGCCCGCCTCCCCCGCCCGGGCATCGCCGCCCGCGGCCACCGGATCCGCATTTCCGCGGGAATACCGTGACGTTGCCTTCCCGGCCCGATCCTCACCCAGTAGCGACACGAACCGACTCACCGCGCGGAAAACGGCGCGATCACGTTTGTGGCAGAGCTTGATCCAGCCGCTTTTATCACGTTTCACGCACGAACTTTCCGCCCGCGACAACGGAGCGCACCGACCCCGAACCCGTCCGGCCGCATCCGGGACCGGCCCCGCGCAGGCAGCCGCCGGGACGGCGGACCGCCACCCGCGCCCGCCGGCCACCGCGCACCCACCGGTTCGTGCCGACACGGATCGATTCCCCCGGCCCGCCTTTCGACCACCGGCCCGGCAGAGCCGGGTGGACCGGGAGTTCACCGGTTCGCCCACGAGGAGTCCCTCGTCATCACCGCCCCGCCGCCGGGCACCAGCACAAAGGGAAAGGCGATATCCGACAGTCCGTCGCGACGCACCCGGCAAATCCTCACGGGGAGTTGACGCCACCCGGACCCCTACCCGAGACTGCGTCCCGGACCGGACCCTGAGGAACAACCCCTAAGGGCGTAGACACGCCCACCGGCGGGCATGGCACGGTCGTAGGGCAACGCCATCGGTCGTGAGAAGCAATAAGGTTCATCCTCAATGTCATCTGGTTGATTTTCTGCGGCATTTGGATGGCACTTGCCTACACGCTCGCCGGAATCATCTGCTGCGTACTCATCGTCACGATCCCGTTCGGGATGGTTCTGCTGCGCTCAGCATCACGCGGGGGTCAACCCGCCCTTCGATTCGCATAGGCGGGAGCAGGTCGAGGTCAGGCACCGGTACACGTTCAACCCCCGCGAGCGTCAGGTCCAGCTCGGCCCAGATACCTTGCGCCACCCACTCGTTGAAGTACTTCGAGGCGGTACTCGTCGAGCCGTACTCCTCGCGGAGCTTCGGCCATGAGACACCGGTGCGGGCCTTGGCGAAGATGGCGTCGACTGAGCGGCGGACGCGGTTGCCCCGACCAACAGGGAGCAGATGGGAGAGTAGCGACCACTGCTCGTCCGTCAGGTCAGTCGCCGGGAGGGCTGCCTTGGCTTTTTTGTACCAGGCTTGGACGGTGCAGGCTATGCCACCGGTGCGGACCGGCACCGGGCCGAGGATGAAGACCTTCACATCGAGCAAGTCGAGCACTTCCGTCTGCTCTTCTGCCTTCATTTCTGCAAGCTGATGGCGGGCCAGGTTGGACAAGGCTTTCAGATCACCGGCCCGGCATTCGGCCTCCTCGACCTCGACCATCCACGCGTGGGCCTCGGCACGCATCTCCTCCAGCTGCCGTAGCTCTTCGCTCAGGGTCGCGGTCGCAGCAGCGATGGCGTCCGGGGACTGTTGCTGCTTGGCAGCGGCCACGATCACCGCAGCTATTGAGGCTTTCATCGAGTCTATTTGACGGTCGAGGTCCACGATTCGCTCGGCGTGGGCCTCCTGGTTGCCGTCGGACATACCGACCCACTCGGCCGCCAATGCCTCCAGCTTCTTCGAGTCGCCAAGCAGAGTGACGACTTCGGACCAGACCCGTTGCTCCACAGCCGCGGCGTCGATGTACGAGCAGCTGCACACTCCGCTGCCTGGCACGGTCTCAGCCTTGCCGCTGCACCGGTAGTTGCGTCGGCCATACGAGAGCGACTCCCGGCTGATCCCGGTGTACGGCGAATCACAGAGGCCGATCAGCCGACCCGTGAGCGGGTAGACCGCTCGGTTAGGGCTACTTCTCTTCGCCCGGGCGGAGACCTTCCGGCGAAGAGTCGCGCCTGGTCCTCGGACAGAACACGAGGGAACGAGATTGTCACCGACTCACCCCAGAGCGGTTGGCCGTCCACGTCGATCTTGGTACGACGGCTCGGCCTCGCCCCGTAGGCCCCCCGTCGACGGCAACCAGCACCACGGGGGCTCCGTCTTTGGTCTTGATGCAGGGCTCCACCATGGCCCAGTAGTCGGTGTCTTCGCCGTAGGTCTCGCGTGCGGAGCGTGTATGGGGCGGGGCCGCTGCGGATGCCGGCGTCGGCGCGATCAGCCCCCCCCCCCCCCCTGTCAGGAGGGAGGTGGCCGCGGCCGTCAGGGCGAGCAGATGGCGCATCGCGTGTGGAATGCAAAGATCAACGACCTGCCGT
>NZ_JBVJBI010000001.1:81030-324388 GCF_055589745.1 Kitasatospora sp. NPDC041917
GCCCCCCCCCCCCCCTGTCAGGAGGGAGGTGGCCGCGGCCGTCAGGGCGAGCAGATGGCGCATCGCGTGTGGAATGCAAAGATCAACGACCTGCCGTGTCGATCGGACACGCCCGACGCGGATGGCGGTCATCAACCTGACCGAGACCGGCGGCGGCGTGGTCACTGAACTGCCCTGCACCGCCGTCGCCTTCTCCGGCCCCGGCGAGAACACGTAAACGTTCCACTGCCCCGGCAGGAAGGTTTACGACCCGATGTACCTGCGTTGCATCGAGCCGTAGCCGACTGTGTATGGGTGGAGGGATCCTGGGGTGCCTTTCTAGCGGGCCAGGCGGAAGGGCGTGGCCGTCCGTGGCGTGATCACCGACAGGTGGTCGACGGTGTGCTCTGGCGGTTGCGGACGGGGGCACCCCGCGGCGTGGCCTCCCGGAGCGGTAACTGCCGGGGAGTCCTGTCGTCCAGTGCCGTCAACCCGGCAGCGTCGGGTTCAATCTTCCGGTCGGGTTGCCCAGTTGGTTCGTGTGGAATCAGGACGATGGCAGGAGCCGGAACCCACTGAGGAGACCTGATGACCAGTAAGAGCCTGCGTACCGCAGTCACGATGGCGGGCGTGTTGCTCGCCGCCGGCGTGTTCGGGGTGGCCACAGCGACCACGGCTGCGGCAACGACCACCCAGGTGGTCGCCGGGCTCCAGAGCGACCCCGGTAAGACATCGCGGGCCACCTGCCCGAACGGCACCCACCTGATCGGCGGCGGCTACGACTGGTACCCGGCGCTCAACAGGGGCGGAGGCATCCTCGACGGGGAGGCCCTGATCGGCAACGGGCCCAGCCAGGACGGCAGGGCGTGGGTCACCCAGGCCCGCCTTGGACAGACCAAGGCCTGGGCCCTCTGCGAGACCGACTGACTGATGGCCTGAGGCCAGCTACGCTGCGACGTGACGGTCGGGAGGGTCGGGGAGCAGCGGGCTCGCGAACAGCCGTCTACTGCACGGCGGGCGTCGAATCCGCAGTGGAGCGTGGGCTGTGGTCGCAGCTGGCCGCGACCTGGGCGGCGTACGGTGCGAGCCGCTCGCGCAGCACCCTCTGGCTTCTGACGGTGAGGTAGAGGAGCTGGTTGATCTCGCGACCGATCTCGGCGTAGTCGGGTACCCGCAGGCCGGTGCCTCCGTCTCGCATCCGCGGGCTCAGTTGGGCCTCGCCTTCGGTGACTTGTGCCCACACGAGAACGGAGGCCGCTGTTCGGACCTGGTCGCGGGCGAGGCTGCCGGCCAGTCCGTGGATGAGCTCCGACCAGTGCTCCTGGGGGATGCTCCATACGGAGAACGTGCGGCGGCGGCGTGCGTAGTCGACTCGGTCGGGGTCGGCTTCGAGTTCGGCGGCGATGGCTTCCACTCCCGACTGGAACCGCTGCCAGGTCGCGTCGCCTGGGCAGCGTTCCCTCAGCAGGTCCAGGGAGGTGCTGGCGTATCCGCGGGGCATGTCGAGGTTCGCCGCGCAGTCGGCCCAGGTGCCGCCCGCTGTCATCTCGACGAGCTTCAGCGCTGCGGCTCGCCGTACGTGCTTGCCGTTGGCGCGGCTGGGAGCTCGCAGCTGGGCGGGGAAGGCTTCGAGATGGTGCTCGTACCAGGCTGTCGGGATGATCTGGGGGACCTCGGTCCGCGTGTAGTGGGTGGCTTCGCGGGAGGGCACCAGGAGGCGGACCCGGGCGTGCTTGCGGCGCCCGGCTGCCAAGAAGGCCCTGTCCTGGCTGGAGAGTGCTCGGGTGAGGGACTCGGACATCGGCTGGCGGCGGAGCACACCGGCGAATCTCAGCGGCTCGCGCTCGCCGGCTGCGGCGGCCAGGGGATGGACGGCCGCGCGGAGCTGTTGAGGGTTGCGGTCGGCGAGCAGTTGCTCGGCCCGCAGCAGGAGCGCGCCGCAGGCAGCGGCCGTGGGCGGCGGTCCGATCACCGTGAGCCCGTGCTGGCCGGCGGGCCGTCTGGCAGCATGGTCCTGAAGCGTGGTGATGTGCTCGGCCAGTGCGTCGTCCATCGGTGATGTCCTCGGTCGGCTGAGTACTGCTGCGGGCCAGGAGATCGTGATCAGTTTGGCGACGGCGACCAGGTCGTTGAAGTACGACGGCCCGTCAGGGTGGGCGGAGTCCGTGGACAGGTGCTCCTGGATTCGTACTGCTTGGAGACCTTGGCACGCTCGCGCGGCTCATCCACGCGCCTGTCGGATCGACCTCAACGGGAACTCCCCGTCGTCGGGGGGATGTTGATCTGCCTGGAAGTCGATCACCTGTCGGTGCCGTGATCCCGAGCGGTGGCGACTTCACGGACCCGCCCATCAACCGAGTCCCATTGAAGTCGTTCTTCCGGCATCCGTTCCCACACGCGTCGCGTGCTCCCGCACAGCGAACCCGGACCTTGATCATGCCCAGAACAATCTATGACATGTGTGACCGGGTATTCACGGAGCGTAGTCCCGTGGCTGGTTTTCACGCCTCGCCCGGAGCCCCGGTGCCCGCCTCGACCTGGCCCCTTCCGCTCACGCGCTCCCCGCCACCCTCGCGGACGCACCTGCCGGCGAAGCACAAGCCCGATGGACCGCCGAGCAGGTCCCGGCCGGCCTCGCCACCGACACCCAGGGCCTGAGACACTCCGCGATCCCGGACTCACAGCCCGACCGTGGCGGCGGTTCCGTCCGTGATTGACCAAGCCACGTCCATCCCGGTCCCGCCACCATCCCCACTGAGCGTCAGCTCTCCGCCCAGTACAGGGTGGGGACGAGCGTTGGATTGCTCTGGTAGAGCAGCTCCATCACCGCGTCGTAGTCAAATTCTCCCTGCTTGAAGTTGTTGACGATGAGCCGGGCATCCTTGCAGAACTTGGCGTCCTTGGAGTTGAAATCACCGAGCCACCAGCTCTCATCCAGGATGAGCGGACGATAGCCCTTCTTGCTGGCCGGGTCCGTGATCGCCTCGAGGAAGGCCGAGCCTTTGCTGAAGTCCTTCCCGGGCAGCAGCCAGAAGACTTGCCTCTGCGCTTCTTTGTGCAGGACGAGTGACTTGAATTCCTCATCGAATTCGAGGTACCTGGTCGGCAGGTTCCTGGCTTCGAGCATTTCTTCTCTGCTTGCCGGGAAGAGCCAGCTCCTCTTTGATCCGAAGAAGAAGATGCAGCTTTCGAGCACATCGGCAGGAATGGACTTGTACTGCTTCGAAAGAAAGGTTGCGCTCAGAAATACATAGCGCCGGTTGTCGTCGTTCACGACTGATCCCCTCATCCTCGGTTGGACTGCTGTCGCTCAGCTCTGCCCTGGGCGATAGCAGGGAAACATCCGAGTGCTGATGTCACCCGTTCGAGTGATCCGCAAGAGCCTGGTCGGCGCCCCCGCGGCAACGCTGGCTGCCGCCTGGGCCAAGGAGGGCGACCGGGAGCTACTCGGGAGCGAACAGGCGGGCCCCGCAGCCGTTGGTTCCCGCCCCGGGGGCTGGCTGGGTGTGCCCACCTGCGAGGCCGTCGTCCACTTCGACTGACAGTTGGGGCACATTGCCGTTCGGGCGACCCCTCACCGCAGCAGCGCCAAACCAAGACCATTCCTCAACGCCAGTGACTGGGTGGGCCGTGCCGAATGCGAGGGCGCGCCCGGCGCTCGGGTGTGGGGAGCGGGCTAATCGGCTGCTGCCTGGATGACGTCGTCGATCTTGTAATCCGGAACCTGGATATCCAGCGACTGGTCCACCGGTGCGCCGGTCGGCGAGGTGGCCGCCTCCTCGGCTCCGGTGGAGGCTGCCGGGTCGATGTCGGAGGTCTGGTCGGGGTTGGTGTCGGACATGGTCTCTCCTCTGGGTCGTAGTCGGCATGTACTGGCTGGGCTCACGGCGGAGCGGGCGGCACGGGCGGAGCGGGCGTGGGCCCCGGCCGCTGGACACACCCGGAGCATTCGGTATCGCTGATTCGCGGTCAAGGGGTGGCATTGGGGCAGGTGCAGGTTGCCTGGTGGCGGGGAATGGAGGGCAGGGAGGCGAGTTGGGCCAGGGCGCGGGGGGAGGCGAGGGTGGCGGGGCTGTCGAGCATCTGCAGGGTGCGTACGAAGCGGCGGTACAGGCCGGGGTGGTGGGGCAGGCGCGCGGTGAGGGCGGCGAGGTAGCCGGTGGCGAGGCGGCTGGTCAGGGGCATGGTGGTGTCCTGCCAGGCGCGGTCGGTGGCGGTGTTGAGCAGCCAGGGGCTGCGGACCTGGGCGGCGGCGCCGCGTTGGAACGCGGGGCCCAGGCCGTCCAGTCGCCCGGTGCGGGCGTGTCGGGTGAGGTGGTTGTCCAGGAGTCTGCTCTGCAGGGCGGCGACGGTCATGCCCTGGCCGTAGACGGGGTTGAAGGCGCAGACGGAGTCGCCCAGGGCGATCAGACGGTCGGGCCAGTTGCGGACCCGGTGGTAGGGGTGCCAGCGGTTGATGGTGGTGTGGGTGCGGTGGATGGGGCCGGCGGGTTCGCCTTCGTCGATGATCCGCAGGAAGTCGGGGTTGCGCAGGTCGGCGGCGTAGGCGCGGAATCCGTCCTCGTCGTCGGGCAGGGTGATGCCGGCGGCCCCGATGAGGCCGATGAGCCACTGGGTGGGTGCGATGCGGACGGCGACGGCGCCGCGTGGCGAGGTGGGGGCCATGGTGGGCTGGTAGGAGGCGTTCCAGTCGCGGTCGGGGTCGGCCTTGAGGGTGTACAGGCGGGAGGCGTAGCTGGCCCGTGCGTCGACTTCCAGGCTGTCGGGCAGTTGGTGGCCGGCATCGGTGAGCCAGTGGGGAAGTCTGCTGCCGCGGCCGGTGGCGTCGACGACCAGGTCCGCGCTCAGGAGCACCTCGTCGCCCTCCCCGCCAGGTGCTCGGCCGAGGGGGCGGGGACGGGCCGCGACGCCGATTTCGTTGCCGCCGCCGTTGAACAGCAGGCGTTCGACGCGCAGTGCGTCCCGGACCGTTACGGCCTCCAGGGCTGTGACGCGCTCGCGCACGGCCTGTTCCAGGACGGTGCGGGCCATCAGTTGGACGTCGACCCCGACCGGGGTGCGCGGTGCCCAGCCGGTGGGGAACAGGATCCGTGTGGCCTGGGCGAAGTCGGCCACCGGGCAGCCGCGGGCCAGCAGTTCGGCCCTGATGCCGGGGAAGAACTCCTCCAGCTGGGCGGCGCCGCGCGCGAGCAGGGCGTGCGGGTGGTGGGACTGGGGGACGCCGGGCCGGGCCTGCGTCCCGGGCGCGGCGTCCTGCTCGAGGATCGTCACGTGGCGGAAGTGGCCGGTCAGGACGCGGGCGGCGAGCAGGCCCGCGTAGCCGCCTCCCAGGACCAGGGCGCTGTCCCACGTCACCGTTCGCGTCATCGTGATCCTCTGTGTGCCGGGCTGTGGTGTCCGATGGGCCGGCAGCGGGTCGAGCGGCTTCCCGCAGCCGTGAAGCCGGATGGTGCCGGTGCATCGGGTTCGCGCCCGTCGGGGACGGATGCTGCCGTCCGTGCACCCGCGAGTTGCCGGTCGCCTCACCGTAGACAGCAGAGTTGACGGTGGATCATCAGATGCCGCAATGCGGCCGGAAGCCGACGGGCAGTCGGGTGGCGATGTCCCGTTTTCACGCAGTGCGCCCCTGTCGTCGGCGTCCGGCGCGCGGCCTTCTCGGGCCGATTGGGCATCTATCCCGGTTGACGGCGGTCTGACAAGATCGGCGCATGAGTGACACGCCCTTGGCGTCTTCGGATCCGGTGCCCGAGGCGTTGCTGCGCTGGGCCCGGCGCGAGGGTCTGGTGGCCGATGCCCGCCAGGAGCGGCGCCTGGCGGCCATGCGTCTGGAGGTGCTGGCCGGCCGTGCCCTGCCGGACGGCGGCGCGGCGGAGGTGCTGCTCACGGCCCAGTGGGCGGTGTTCATCTGCTGGGTGGACGACCGCATCGACCGTCACGGCCTGGGATCGGTGGCCGGTGAGCTGGAGGCGTTCACCGCGCCGCTGCGCCGGGTCCTGGGCTCCGAAGCCGGGCCGTTCCCGCAGGCCGGGGGTGTGCACACGGCGGCTCTGGCCGGGTTGTGGGGGCGAACCGCCACGGGCATGCCCGCCGGCTGGCGGGCGCGCTTCACCGCCGACTACACCGACTTCCTGGACGCCAGCGAGCAGGAGGCGACGCTGCGGCGCCTGGGGGTCCGGCTGCCGCTCGCGGACTACATCGACCTGCGCCGCCGCACGATCACCCTGCTGCCCCTGCTGGACGTCCTGGAGGCGACCGGGCACGCCCTGCTGCCGCAGGACCCGCGCATCGACGCCCGGGTCGCGGACCTGCGGGAGGCGTTGGCCGACATCGCCGGGTGGGTCAACGACCTGGCGTCCGGCGGCGAGGACGAGGCCGCCCGCCAGGACAACCTGGTCACCGCCATCGCCCGGCAGCACCGCTGTCCCGTGCCGAAGGCCCGGGCGCAGGCCGCCGCCATGGTCGAGGACCGCCAAAGCGGATTCCGCTCCACCGCCCGACTCCTGCGCACGACCCGCGGTCTGACACCGGAACAGGCACACCGGCTGCACCGCTACGTGGACCTCGTGGAGAGGTTCCTGTCCGCCACCGTGCACTGGCTCGCCGGCACCGGCCGCTTCACCTCCGACCTTCACCGCGCGACGCCCCAGCGCTGACACCCCGCCCTCCGCGAGCCGGTCCCGTACCCGCGGGCCCGCACCCGACGATGACCGGAACGGACCCAGATGCGACTCGCTCCCCTGCCCGCGAGCCTCCCCCGCTGGCCCGCCGCCGCTTTCCCGACCGGCCTGTCGAGCGCGACCGCCGCCTTGCGCACCCGCCTGCAGGAGCGGCTCGGCGCGGACGGTGCGCTGCGCGATCCGTGCCGCAGCCGGGTCCTGGAGTCCGCGCTGCTGCTGGTCCTGCTGGACCGCACCCGTCTGGAGCCCGCGGCCCGCGCCCGTCTGGCCGGCTACCTGGACGCGCACCGCGACTCCCGCGAACCGCTGGACCGGCTGCTGGCACGCGCCGCCCTGGCCGGCCGCCCGGTTCAGGCCGACCTGCTGGACGTGGACCGGTTCATCGCCCTGGCACCGGACTTCACCGGCCAACGCAAACGCGCCCTGCTCCAGGCCGTCCTGGTGCTGCTCGGCGACGCTCCCCAGCCCGTGCCTCCCGCACCGCAGGCGTTCTCACTCCACGGTCTGCACAGCTGGGCACGCGTCCAGGTCACCGCCGTCAAAGCGATCCTCGCGCACGCCCACCAGGCAACCGACCAGATCACGGCACCCGAGGTGGAACTGCTCCGGTCCACCCAGCGCGCCGGCCGCGTCTGGGAGGGAAACCTGCTCATCCACCTGTCGGTGCTCCACGCCCTGGCCCCCTTGCCCGGCGGCCACCGGCTGGTCGCCGAGGGGATACGCACCGCGCTGGCCCACCAGCGCGCCGACGGCGGGATCCCGTTCATCTGCGACGAGGACACCTGGGTCACCGCCACCGCCGGACTGGCCCTGCACGCCGCAGGCGCCGAACGCCCCGTCCTGGACCTGGTCGCCCGCCGCCTGCGCCACCTGCAACACGACGGCGGCGGCTGGTCCTACACCGAACACGCCCAGCTCACCGACGTGGACTGCACCTCGGCCGCCATCGAACTGCTCCACCTCGCCGGCCCCCAGGCCCACCGCAGACCGATCCACCGCGCCGTCAGCGCCCTGCTGGACCTGCGCGCCCCGGACGGCGGCTTCCCGACCTACCTGGCCGCAGCGCCCTCGGAAGCCTGCATGACCGCAGCCGCCGCCAACGCCCTGAGCACCCAGGGCCCTGGCCGGCGCCCGGCCGTCGACCAGGCCCTGGAATTCCTCGCCACCCAGCAGCACCCCGACGGGTCCTTCCCGCCGGACTGGAGCAGCAGCCGCCACCAGACCGTGTTCCGTGCCGTACTCGCCGCCTCCCGCGCACCCGGTCCACGCGAGGGGCCTGCCCGCAGCATCACCCGCCGGGCCATCGCCCTGACGCTCGACTCCCAGAACCCCGACGGCGGTTGGGGCCGCCAGGACGGCGACCCCAGCGATGCCCTGAGCACCGCCTACGCCCTGATCACCCTCACCGCCCACCACGACTCCGCGCCCGCAGGCCGCGGGGCCGCCCACCTGCTCGCCCAGCAGCGCCCCGACGGGTCCATCGCCGGTATCCCCGACTGCGTGGGCCCGCGCCCGTTCGGCTTCAACGTCCCCGTCCTCACCGACATCTTCTCCCTGCTGGCCCTGGGCCACCTCAGCGCGCGCCTGACCCCCGCACCCCTGGAAGCACAACGAACATGACCTGCCCCGCAACCACCGCCCGCGCCGGGCCCAGCAGACCACCTGACCCGCACCGCAACCACCACCCGCAGAGGAGTCACCATGGATGACCAGCAAAACACCCGGCCGCTCGCATCGAGCGAAGCAGTGGGCAGCTTCTACGACCAGATGGAAGCGTTCTTCGACTCGATCTTCGGAGAGAACATCCACTTCGGACTCTGGGACGAGGACGAGAAGTCGTCCATGCCCCACGCCCAGAACCACCTGACGGACCGCCTGATCGACCTGCTGCAACCCAAGGACGACCAGTACATCCTCGACGTCGGCTGCGGCACCGGCCACCCCGCACTTCGGCTCGCCGCACACACCCGGGCCAGAATCCTCGGAGTGAGCATCAGCACCACCCACGTCACCCGGGCCAACGCGAAAGCCCGCAGCGCCGACCGGTCCCCACAACTGGACTTCGTCCGGGCCGACGCCATGCACCTGCCCGCCGAATCCGGAACCTTCGACGCCGCCTGGGCGATCGAGATGCTCTTCCACGTCCCCGACCGCCTCCAGGTCCTGCGCGAAATCCACCGCACCCTCAAGCCCGGGGGACGGATCGTCCTCACCGACTTCATCCGAACCGGCCACCTGACCGACGACGACTGGAACCTCCTCACCCAGGGATTCGCCTTCTCCACCCTGCTGACCGCCGACACCTACGCCGACGCCATCACCCAGTCCGGCCTCGAACTCGTCAACGTCCACGACGTCACCGCCCAGACCCGGCAGAACATGCACTGGATCCGATCCCGCTACGCCGACGAACGCGAACACCTCGCCACCCACTACGGCCAGGACTTCATCCAACAGATGGACCAACTGCTCCCCGTCGGCATGTCCATCTACACCGACAAACTCGGCTACGTCATCGCCGAAGCCCGCCGCCCACTCGACCCCGAGCACCCATAACCGCCGCGCACGGACCGGGATGGGACAGCCGAGGCAATCCGCGCACCATACCGGCGGAGACCACTTTTTCCGCTGCGTCGGATTCCTCCAGCCCTGGACGCAACCAGGACCTTGCTCCCTTCGAACCCCGCGACCGCCCCGACGGCCAGAGAGAGCGCCCTCGAAGTGAGGACGCGCTCCCCTCGTTGGACCGATCAGGGTCCCGCGAAGCCCCGCTGCCGGATGGCCTGAAGTCAGGCGAGGGTGTCCTCGGCCTTGATGTTGCCGCGCTGGACCACCCACTGCTGGTTTCAGCGTCCTGCGCTTCGATCGCATGCTGCAACGGAACGCACCAGCCAGGAGGAAGGCACCTCCTTCCTCCCCAAGATCATGTACCCAAGTGACAAGTATCTCCCGTAACTAGGCACGTCCAGAGCAGACCAAGTTGACACCTGCGCAGGTCGGGGCAGCGCCCCGGTGACAACTACGTGCGGCAGTCGCAGTGACGCAAAAGCTGGGCCCGGAGGTCGCCCAGTCGGTCGACTGGACGAGCCCGCGGATCATCTGCGTGGCCGCGGAGTTCAGCCGGTACGACCAGCACGCCGTCCGCGAGATCGATCGCCGCATCGACCTTGTCCGGTACCGGCTCTTCGGTGACGGCCTGCTGTCGCTCGACCTGGTGGCCTCGACCGCCGGTTCCGGCGCTCGGGCGGCACGTACGGGCACTGCCGTCGTACCGACAGCGCGCTCGACGGTCTCCCAGCGGCCGGCCGGCGCGGCGACAGCTGTGCGGGAGCTGTACGCGGACTTGGACGGACGGCTGCTGGATCTCGGGGACGTGCACAGCGTCGAGCTGCAGCACTACGTCGCCTACCGCCGGGGTCGGAACTTCGTGACGGTGAAGGTGCTCTCCACCGGACTGCGGCTGTACCTCCGTCTGGCTCCGACGTCCGTGGAGCTGGAGCCCGGATTCACGCGCGACGTCTCGGGCATCGGCCACCACGGGACCGGTGACCTGGAGGTGCGGGTCGGTTCCGTCGACGACCTCGACCGCGCGATGCCGCTGCTTCGTGCCTCCTACGAGGCGGTTGCGTAAGCGCACCCGAACAGCCCGGGTTTTCCTGCCTCGGCGGGAGAACCCGGGCTGTTGCGTCCCCTGCCGACCGAGCGGCACGGGCCCACGGGGCGGTGGGCGGACCCGGCCCTCGGCCGGTTCGATGAGCAGAAGGCTCTTCGCCTGGCAGGGAGGCGGGTGGGCAGCGTCGACCGGGGCAAATCAGCCGGTCGCTGGCATCTTCAGGTACCAGCCTTCCTTCTGTCCAGGGCCCACGCTGCCGCCGCTGATCACCCAGTCAGTGTCCTGGTGGCCCGGCTTGATCCAACGGGAAATGCTGGCCATCTCGCCGTCCGGCGCTGTCCGGCAGAGCAGGCGGCGGCGGCTGACGCTGTTGTCCCACCCGGAGGCGATCACGTGGTTGAGGGCCTCGACGTTGGGGAAGGTCGGGCGGAGCAGGCTGTCCGGGCTGGAGGCGAGGGTGGCGGCAAGGGCTTCGTGAAGGGCGGCAACCACCTCCGGTGGCGTGCGGCTGTCCGCCGAGGACCACCACCGTTCTCCGCCAGGTCCGGCCTGGTAGTGGGCTGTTGTCCAGGCAGTCCCGGTGCTGTCGGTCCTGGCTCTCGCGCTTACTCGCGCGCACGGGCTGGTGTACACCGTTGCGCCCCCCGGGTCCCTGGATCACCGTCCAGCCTCGGTCGCGAAGCGGCGCTGCGCACCATTTTCGCGGGTTCACTGCCACAGCTGCTTCGCCCAGTCGCCCCGGGGGCGGTAGGAGCGGCCGTTGCCGACCTCCTGCACCCCGCCGGGCCGGCACCACCCCGCCCTCCGGCGGCGGCCCGATCAGCGCGCCCAACCGGTCCAGCATCTCCTCGACATCCATGTCCACTCCTGTCGGCCGCCAGCTCTCGCCGGAGGCTATTTTCCGAGGTTCACGAGTCCGGCCGGGCCGTACCTGGCGTTCTCCACCGCCGTCGACGCGAAGTCCCGGTACGCCCCGGTGGTGGCGTCCCACGCGTAGAGCGCCATGTACCACTTGTACGGAATGGTTTTGGTGCTGCCGGTGCTGCTGTACTGCGGACGCACGCTGTACAGCACACAGCCCCCGTCCATGCTTTTCCCGGCCCTGGTCTCGAAGCTCCGCATGCTGTTGGTGATGGTGCCGCCGGTCGCCTGGTTGATATTGGCCCCCAGCTGGAAACACGGCGTCAGGTTCCGCTCGTCCGCCGTTCCGCCAGCCATCTTCGGCACGGAGTGGCAACGGGCGATGGTCTGGTCCGGGGCGAACCCGAGGGCGCTGGCCCGCGCTTCGGCGTCCTTCCAGCCCCGGATGGTGCCGGCCGCTTTCTGGCCCCTGTTCTTCGAGTCGGGTTTCCCCTGGAGACAGGCCCGGACTCCCCGGTTGCGGCCCTGGTCGTCCGACGGCAGGTAGTCGACCCATCCTCCGCCGTCCAGGTCCGTGGCACCCGAGGGCTTCAGGTCCTTGCAGGCGCTGACCCTCCGGTCGCCGTTCCCCACGGGGGCCGGGTCACCGTGTCCCGCGGCGGTCCCGGGGAAGGCCCCGGAGGCCGGGTTGCTGCTGCCCGGGGCCGACTCCGGGGCGGCGGGGGCTTCGTCCACCGTCGTGACCTCGTCGACGGTGAGCTGTTCGCCGTTGTGGTACGTGACCAGACCGCCGGAGCCGAGGGCCCCGGGGGCCGGTGCGGTGGCCGGAGCGTCGGCGGTGGCCGGAGCGCGCACCTGTACCGCCGTGTAGTGGCCGTTCGGCTTGCGGACCAGGCCGTCGTAGCCGATGGCAGGGCTGCTCAGGGCGGCCGCCTGTGCCGGGGAGAGCCGTCGGACGGCGTCGGGCGTCAGGTACGCCGTGCCCGGGCGCGCGTCGACGGTGGTGCCGTGCTGCTTCGCGTACTGCGTCAGCGCGGCGGCCCGGGGCTGGCGGTAGGGGCTGTCGCCGGTGTCCTCGTCCTGGCCGGCCGACCGGTTGCCGGCTTGCGGGGCCGGAGCGGGCGCGTCCCCGCCCTGGTTCATGGCGGCCGCCGGGTTCGACGGGACGGAGACGAAGCTCTGGATCGCCTGCGCCATCTGCGCGAGCAGTTGCCGGCCCCGGGACTGGAGCTGCTGTTCCTTCGTCTTGAGATTGGCGGCCTTCGTGTCGTTGGCCTTGGAGGCGGCGTCGAGCTGGGAGGACCTGGCGTCGACCTGGGAGGCCTCCTGCCGGATCTGGCTCTCTTCGCCCTGGATCTTGTCCTCCACGGCGTTCTCCTGGTTTTTCTTGGCCTCCAGTTGGCGCGCGTCCGCGTCGTAGGCGGCGGCCGCGTCCGCCTCCGCGGGCATCTGGAACGTGTGCTGCTTGGCGTTGTGGGCGGCGATCTCGTCGTCCACCGCCTTCGCGCGCCCGTTGTGGCCGCTGATCTCCTGGTTCACCGCGGCGACCCTGGCGTTGAGCGCCGCCTTGCTGTCGCGAATGGCGGCGGACTCCTTCGTGATCCGCTCTGCCTCGGCGACCACGTCCTTCCCCTGCTGCGCCAGCTCCGCGGCCTGCCGGTTCGCGTCCTCGATCTCCACCAGCAGGGTCGCCAGGGCGGCTTCGAAACCCCGGGGCGCCACCAGCGGAACGGGGGCGAGCGTGCCCGCCTGTGCCGTCACCGCCACGGCATCGGATGCCGCGATCGTCTGCACTCCCGCGGCGACGATCGGTGCCAGGAGCGCCATCAGCAGGAGGTGCAGGATCCGGGGCAGCGTCCGACGGCGGCGCGCGGCTGTCGTGCGCGAGGGCGCGGTCATCCGGTCACCTTGCCGGTGAGCTCGTCGGCGACCGTGAAGACGGTTGGCCCGCCGTCACCGGCCTGGCAGACGGAGGCCTGTATCAGGCTCGTGTCCTTCACCCGGGCCTGGTGGTAGCAGGCCCAGTTCGCGGTGTCGCCCTGCGTCGCGGTCCACGCCACCGCGTCCTCGGTGGCGGGGTGCGCCGTGTAGGTCCACTTCGACGTGCGTCCGGCCTGGTCGGTGAGTGTCGAGGACGGGCACTTGGTGAGGCCGTCGCTGAGCGTGCGAAAGGCCGCGGTCGCCTTCTCGCTGTCCGGGAACACGCCGATCACCTGGCTGACGGTGTAGCTGCCCGAGCCTGTGACGTCCTGGTAGGTCGCCGACAGGAACGCCTTCCACGTTTGCCCGTAGACCGACTGTGTCGTCGGTCCGGCGGCGACAGCGCATTCCGACGGAGCCACGGCGAGCGGGGCGTGCGGCCGGTTCGACTGGGGCCCGGCCACCACCGTCGTTCCGGCCAGTTTGCTGACGCTGTCGGCGCTGAGCAGGTTCGCCTGGACGGTCCCCTCGGCGATGTGCGGGGGGAGGCCCGTCGGCGGTTGCGGCCAGAACCACCACCCGGTGCCGGCCAGCAGGAGACAGGGCACGACTGCGGCCACCAGCAGCCGCCAGTGGCGCAGCACCCCGACTCCGCGGCGCGATGACCGCGCCACAGGTGGCGGCACCGATGCGGCCGGCGGCTGCGCGCCCGGCCCGGCAGCCGGTTGCGCGGGCACGGACGGCGCCGCGCCGCCGCTGCGGCCGAGCTGGGGCGGCACCGCGCGTGGCGTCTGCTGCCAGGTGGGCGGTGCCGGTGTGGCCGGGTCCTGGTTCCAGTAGTGCTTCGTCATGACGTCCTCTTGGTCGCGGTGTTCGGGTCGGCGCCGTTCATCGGTGGCACGAGACGGCGAGGACGAACAGCAGGAACAGCACGGCGAGGACGCCGAGGCAGCCGATGCCGCCCTCCGGGTTCTTGGTGTTGGCCTCGACCGTTCCGCCGGGGTACAGGCCGGGGTGGCGGTCGGTGTAGTGCGCGATCTGCGCCCGCTCGCCCTGGGACTCGGTGCCCCAGGAGGTCTTGAAGCCGCACTCGCCGCACCGGTAGCGGTATGCCATGTCGGATCCTTGAACTCTGTCGGTGGGATGGTGGATCGGTCGCCGCGCGGCGGGGTCAGCGCCAGCGCCAGCAGACGGTGTAGCCGAGGTCGGGGAACTCGTTGGAGCGCCAGTAGGTGGAGGCGTCCTGGCCGCAGAACGAGGGCTGGTTCGGTGTGCTGGTGCGTCCGGTGACGTAGACGTTGGAGCGGTCGCAGCTGCCGACGTTGGTGAAGGTGGAGCCCGACTTGGACAGGCATTCGCGGACGGTGGCGTAGCCCGCGTCGTCGGGGAACACCATGGACAGGCACTGCAGGACGTCTTGGTCGGCGCCCTTGGGGCCGGAGACGGTCCGCCACTGGTTGTAGTGGGGCCAGTTGTCGCACTTGGAGTGGTCGCTGGTGCCGCGGTAGACGGCGAGGACCTTGAAGGCGCCGGTCCGGCAGGACAGCAGCGACCACGGGCCCGTGCCGTGCGGCCCGAAGACGCAGTCGCCCTGGCGGGCGTGGTAGGAGTCCCCGCCCGGGCTCTGGTAGCTGAGGCACAGGACCCGCGAGTAGCGCTTGGAGCTGACGCTCTCGTCGTTGCCGGGCACGTTGGCGCAGCCGTCCAGGTCGGTGCTGCCCTCGTTGGTCCGGACGACCTTGAACGTCCCGGTGGTGCAGGTGGTCGGGGTGAGGTCGGCGTGACCGTTGGTCCCGGTGTCGAAGAAGCAGTCGCCGACGCCCGCGGTGGCGACCGGATCGGTCGGACTCGGGCTCGGGGTGGGTGTGGGTGTGGGTGTCGGTGTCGGGGTGCTTGGGCGGGTGCTGCTGAGGGTCGGATCGGGCTGCGGGGTCTGGTACGAACTGCTGGCGGGGCGCGGCGGGTGGCTGACAGTAAGCGGGTGGCTGTCGGCGGCCGAGCGGGCGTCGGCCGGGTGGGAGTCGTCGCGGTGGGCCACGAACAGCAGCAGTGCCACGACGGCGGCCACGGCGGCGAGTACCTTGCCGACCCCGGCCGCCGTGCTGCCGGCTCCCGCGCCACCCGCTGCCGAACCCGTCGAACCCGCTCCGCTGTTGACGTGCGGTCGCGGGGCAGCCGGCCCGGTCGGCGGCTTCGGCTTCGCTCCCCCGGCCGGCTTCGCTTTTCCGGCGGCTTTCGGCCCGGGGCCGGGCTTCAACTTGCCGGACGCCGAGGCCAGTTGCTCGGCCCAGGCGGCGGGCGTCGGCCGGGCGGCCGGGTCCGTCCCGAGCGAGGCACGGGCCAGGGCGCCGAGGGCCGGGTCGATCGCCGCCAGCGTGGCCGGGTCGGTCGAGGCCTGGTCGCGGGCGAAGAGGCGGACGGCGAGAAGGGCGAGCTTGTAGGTGTCGCTGTGCCGGGTCGCCCGTTCCTCGCCGGCGGGGACGTGCCAGTCCGGGGTTTCGGCCTGCGGCAGCACCGTTGCACCGTCGGTGCGGGCCGCGTCGCAGTCGATGAGGAAGCACTCGGGCTGCGGTGTGAGGGTGAAGAGCAGGTTCTTCGGCGAGAGGTCGCCGACGGCGACGCCGAAGCGGTGCAGCCGGTCGAGGGTGGTCGCGAGGTCGGCGAGCAGCAGCAGTCGGTCCCGGTCGGTGACGGTCAGTCCGATCCCGGTGATGTAGGCGTCCTCGTTGAGGAGGTACTCCAGGGTGGCGAGCCGGGGCGGGCCCTGGTTGCCGGTCGCCAGGGTCCGGAGCGTGAAGTGGAAGCGGTCGGGGACGGCCCGCATCAGGAACCCGCACGTCTGTCCGCCGCGCCGGACCACGGCGGCCGGCCAGGCGGTCTTCTCGCACAGCCAGCGCCCCTGTTCGCCGGTCAGCCGCCCGGGCAGCGCGACCGCGGCGGCCAGCGCGGCGGCGTCCACCTGCGGCAGCACCGCGGGGGCGTACTCCTTGTAGACGACCTCCCAACCGCCGTCGGTCGCCGACTCGTTGATGCGCTTGTTGCGCACCCGGTGGACCGATCCCTGGCCTCCTCGGCCGAGTTCCCCGTCCAGGGTCAGCGTGGCGAACTCGACCGGGGCGGCCGGCCGCGCGCTCACCTCGCTCCCTCGGCTCGGGGCCAGATCGCCAGCAGGGTGCGGTCGTCGTCGAAGGTCTCCCGGGTGAAGTCCAGCACGTGGCCGAGCCACAATGGCGGCGGCGGCGACGCGAGCTGGCGGGCGAACAGCTCCCCGACCCGGCCGTCGCCCTCGCCGAGCGGGTCGCCGAACCCGTCCGTGGCGACCAGCAGCGTCCATGGCTCGGCCAGCCGTCCGACAGCGGTCTCCGGCCGGTCGGGGACCAGGGGAAGCGGGGAGACCTCGTTGCTGACCAGCGGCGTGCCCGGTACGGCCTTGCCGCCGAACAGCGGGTGATAGCCGCCGCCGGCCCGGTCGAGGAGCCACGCCCCGGAGTCGCCGACCCGGAACACTTCGGCCTCCAGGGCGTCGCCCGCGGCACGGACCGCCCCGGCCACCAGGGTGGTCGCGTACAGCCTGGCCACCTCGGCACGTTCGGGTGCGGGGACGCCGAGCCGCCACCGCGCCAGTTCCCGCAGTCGTTCCGCGGCGTGGGCCGCGACGTCGGCTCCGTCCAGCCGCTCAGCGCCCCGGTCGAGCAGGTGCAGGATGCGTTCGACGGCGGCCCGGCACGCCTCGACGGCGCCCTGGTGGGACTCGGCGGCGCTGGATACGCCGTCGGCGACCGCGAAGACGATGCTGCCGGTGGCCTCGTGCACGGCGGCGCGCGCCGCGTCCTGGCGCGGCTGCCGGTAGTAGCGGTGCTTGGCGCCGCGGACGGAGGCGAACCGCAGGGTGAGCCGGTCGGTGGACCAGCCCTCGCACTCGCTGTCGGGGAAGTCGAAGGCGTACTGGCTGGGCGGCCGGGCCTCGAACTCCAGGCCCGGCACGTCCACGGTGATCCGCTGCCACGGCACAGGGTCCGGCCCGGTCGCCGGGGGCGGCCCGGCGGGCCTCGGGGGCGCTGCCGGCGGCACGGGGTCCGGGTCGCCCCGGCGGGCGGGCGTCACCGGCCGACCTCGTCGATGGCCATGGTGAACTGGTCGGGCCGGTTCACCACCAGCTGCGGGTTGGCCGAGTTCAGGGCGTGTCCGGAGGCCACCAGGCTCATGGTGAGCGAGTGGAAGAACTCCGAGATCGCCCGGCCGACGTCGGTTCCGGACTTGGCGAGGAAGGCGAACTCGGGGCGGGTCGCGACGTCGACCATGGTCTGCGCCCGGGCGTCGCCGAGACCGCAGGCGATGATGTTCGGCGCGGTCGGCGTGCGGTCCCGGTCGGTCAGCTCCGCGTGCGGCGCGTGCCAGGACGATCCGTCGGTGGGCTGGCCGTCGCTGAGCAGGAAGACCACCGGGCGGTGCACCCGGTAGCCCTCTCCGCGCAGCCACTTCACGTCGCCGGGGATCCGCTGCAGCAGGTCCTCGAAGACGGCCCGGTAGTTGGTCACCCCGCGGATCACCAGCCGGGGCACCGTGGTCTCGGTGCGCATGTCGGCCACCGCGAGCCGAACCTGGACGTCGTCGGAGAAGCCCAGCACGGCCAGCCGGAGCTTGGCCGCGACCATCGGCTCCGCCCTCAGCCCCTCGCACAGCGACGCCACCCCGTCCCCCAGCTCACGCTGGTACGGGGCCATCGAGCCCGACTCGTCGGCCACCACGTAGGCCGGCAACAGGACGCCCTTCGCCTCCGCCATCGCAAACACCGCCTCCCTCAAGTTCACGCAACTGGTGTCGCGGACGGGGCGGCCCGGGCCGCGCAACGAGGTGCGCCGGGGACCGCGGAACCACTGTCCGCACCACCGATGCTGGCGTCGCGTCAGACAAATGCACAGGTCACAGCGCCGGTCATATGTGACCGGTCACCAGCGGTAGGCTTCGCCTCTGTTCTTTCGAATCTTCGGGGGAAGGGCGGGTCGTGGCGGAGACGCTCGGGGCACTGCTGCGGCAGTTACGGAAGCAGGCCGGTCTGACGCAGTTCCAGCTCGCCGAGCGGGCTGGACTCGGCGAGAGCACCGTCCGCCGGATCGAGACCGACCGGCCCTTCGACCACCGGCTCGGCACCATCAACTGCATCGCGGACGCGCTCGACGCCGGCCCCGAGGACCGGCGCCGGCTGAGCGCCCTCAGCGGCGGCACCGTCCCGGAAGCCCCGGTGCCCCCACCGGAACCACCGCCGCCGCCCCGGGACCACGGCCCGCTCGCCGACGCCGCCGAGGAACTGGCCCGCGAGAGCCGACAGCGCTGGCGCCGCGAGGAGGCCCAGCACCGGGTGCACCACCCGTTCGCACTGCCGGTGCGCTGGCAGCAGGTGTCGGCCGGGGTGGCCGACCAGTCGGCGAACGCCCACCTGCTGGCCCCCGGCGAGGCCCGCACCGAACCGGACCTCAGCGGCGACCTGCGGCGGGTCGCCGAGATCTACCGGCGCGTGCCGTCGGGCCGGCTGGTGGTCCTCGGCCGGGCCGGATCGGGCAAGTCGATCCTGGCGGTCCGGTTCGCCCTCGACCTGCTGGACGCCCGCACCCGCAACGAACGGGTGCCGGTGATCTTCAGCCTCGGCGCCTGGGACCCGACCACCGTGGCCCTGCGCGACTGGCTGATCGCCCGGCTGCTGCGCGACTACCCGCACCTGGCCCGGCGGGTCCCCAGCGGCAAGACACTGGCCGCGGACCTTCTCGACGACGACCTCGTCCTCCCCGTCCTCGACGGGTTCGACGAACTCGCCGAAGACCTGCGCGCCCCGGCCCTCGAAGCACTCAACCTCTCCCAGCTGCCGCTCGTCCTGACCAGCCGCCACGCCGAGTTCACCGCCGCCGTCCGAAAGGCGCACGCCCCGCTGGCCGCCGCCGTCGTCCTGGAACTGCGCGACCTCGACCTCGACGACCTGCGCGGCTACCTGCCCCGGACCGACCCGGCCTTCCCCGGGCCCGCCGACACCGACGGGCAGGGCGCGACCTGGGAGGCCGTCCTCGACCCCGCCCGGACAGCGGAGAGCGCCGGCCGCGCCAACCTCGCCGCCGCGCTGCGCACCCCGCTGATGATCGCCCTCGCCCGCACCATGTACAGCGACCACCCCGAACGGCGGCCGGGCGAACTCCTGGACACCGCCCGCTTCCCCGACCCCGAGGCAATCGAGGAACACCTGCTGGCCGGGTTCGTCCCCGCCGTCTACCGCCCCCGTCCCACCGAACGCCTCGACACCGCCCACCGCCGACCCGGATCGTGGGACGCGGAACGCGCCGAACGCTGGCTCGGCCACCTCGCCGACCACCTGACCCGGCTCGGCCGCGAACGGCAGGACCTCACCTGGTGGGAGGTCGGCACCGGCATGAGCCGCCTCTCCCGCACCGTGATCATCGCCGTCCTGGCCGGCATCGCCTTCGGCGTCACCACCGCGATCGGCAACCTCCCCGTCGACCTGGTCGCCACCACGCACAGCCTCCGGTTCGCCGTCGTCCGCGGCCTGCTGGTCGGCGTCCTGCACGGCCTCGCCGCCGGCACACTCTTCGGACTCGTCTACTGGCACGCCTCCGCCCGCGCCGCCCTCAGACCCTCGCCGGTCCGCATGCGGCTCGGCATCGGCACCCCGCTGACCCGCCGCAACGCCCGCATCCGTTTCCTGATCGGCCTGGGCGGTGGAGCGGCCGGCATGGCACTGCTCATCCTGGTCGACGAAGGCCTTGTGGCCCCGCTCGGCCTCGCCGACGGACAGGGTGCCGGCCTCGCCGCCGGGCTTGTGTTCGTTGTGCCGATCGCCCTCTCGATCGGGCTGGTCTTCAGCCTGATCGCCCTGTTCGAGGCCCCGGTCCGCACCGAATCCGTGGTCAGTCCCGCCGACCTGCTGCACATCGACCGCCGCAACGTCGCCTACCACCTGCTCACCTGGGCGCTCGTCCTCGGCATCGGCGTCGGTCTGGTCAACGGCATCGTGTACGGGCCGCTGCGCGGCTTCGAGGTCGGCCTGGTGTTCGGGCTGGAAGGCGCGTTCGGCGCCGGGCTCGGCTACGGACTCAGCCTGACCGCCTGGGGCCAGTGGGTGGCACTGGCCCGCATCTGGCTGCCGCTCACCGGGCAACTGCCCTGGGCGCTGATCGCCTTCCTGGACGACGCCCACCAACGCGGCGTGCTCCGCCAGGTCGGCGCGGTCTACCAGTTCCGCCACGCCTGGATCCAGAACCACCTGAGCCGCAGCCACCAGCAGCGCCACGACCGCGAACAGAGCAGGCGCGACCACTCGACGGAAGGGGCACGATGAACGCCGAACCCCGTACGCACCGCCCGAGCGGGCGCGCCCGGCGCGCGGCCGTTGCCGCAACCGTCCTCGTCGGCGCCGTCGCCACCGCCCCCGCAGCCGCCCGGCCCGCCGCCCCCACCCTGCACTACACCTGCGTCTTCCCGACCATCGGCGGACAGGCCATCACCGCCAGGATCTCCGCGGACATCCCGGCCACCCTGCCGGCCGGCGAGTCCAGCCCGGCGTTCGCCATCCAGGCGGCCGCCACCGTCGAGGCCTCCTTCACCCTCGGCCTGCGCTACGTCCTCGGGGTGCGCACCATCGAAGGCTCGGTCGACGCCGAGACCCGCGTCCGCGCCCCGCAGGACGAGACCGCCGTCCCCGTCCACCTCACCATCACCCGCACCGCGGTCCCCGCCTCCGGTTCCTTCGAGATCCCCGCCACCGGCAACGCGCCCCGACTCTCCTTCACCCGCCCCGGCACCGGACGCGTGACCACCGGCAACTTCACCCTCCACCTCGTGCCCAAGGACGCCGACGGCAACCTGGCCGGGCCCGGCCGGGTCGACGTCCCCTGCACCCTGAACGCCGGCCAGGACAACACCGTCGCCCCCTTCGAGGTCACCCCCGCGAAAACCTCCCCCACCCCGGCCCCCACCGCCCCGGCCTCATCCTCCGCAAACCCGGCCACCACCCCGCCGGGAACGGACGCCTCCGCCGTCGCAACCACCGCCTCCGCCGCCACCACCCCGTCGGGAACGGACGCCTCCGCCGTCGCAACCACCCCGCAGGCCCCTCCACCGCCGGCATCCGCCGCCCCGCTGACACAAACCACCCACCCCGCGGGCGTCGGCCTGATCACCGCCGCAATCGCCGCAGCCCTCGCCGCCGCCATTGCCGCAGCCGCCGTCCTCCACCGGCGATCCAAGCGCCGTGGAGCATCCGAGGCCTCATCCTGACCGTCCGCGATACGCGGCCAAACCCGGCCCGACGAATGCGGGTGTTGTCGGAGCGCGCCGATTGCCCACGCAGCATCGACAGAATCAATGCCCATCGGGCGTGGAATCGCGCGTTCCCACAGGACCCAGTGCCCATCGAAGCGCGGGCCCTACAGGTCCGCAACGCCGAACCGCACAAGTGCGAGAACTGGCCTTCTGGCCGCTCGACCAGCTCCCGACCGACACCGTGCCCTACACGGTCCACGCGCTCGGCGAGATCACCCGTGGCAGCGCCCTGTCCACCGTCGGCTGGCCGACGTGAGCGCCCCCACCGTCCCCCACGACGTGGACCGGCTGCTGCGCGAGACGGCAGGGTTCTACGAGCTGCTGGGCGTGCGCTCCCACGACCGCGCCGGGCATCCGAGCGTCTGGGAGGTCGTCGACGGTAGCGGGCACCGCCTGTTCGCCAAGCGCCACAAGAACGTGCTCATGCACGAGCGGGAAACGGCCGCCTGCCGGCTGCTCGCACCGGCGCTCGGCGACGGCCGGACGCCGTCGTTGCTGGCCGCCGACGCCGCCGCGCTGCTCAGCGTGACCACCGCCCTGCCCGGTACCCCGGTCATCAGCACCGCTCTCACCGCCGCCGAGGAGCGGGAGGTGTACCGGCAGGCCGGGCAGCTCCTGGCCGCGGTCCACGCGCAGCCGACGAGCGGGGTCCCCGTCGGCGAGTACCTGCCCTGGGCCCAGGAACGCGCTCGGGCAATCGCTCGCGCCCGCGACGCCCGTCTGTCGGACGAGGACATCGAGGTCCTGGCCGAGGGCACCCGCGCCGAGCCCCCGCCCACCGCGCTCGCCTACTGCCACGGCGACTTCGGCCCGCGGAACTGGCTCGTGCGCCGCGACGGCGACCGGCTGGCGCTCGCCGGTCGAGGCCGGCCAGCAGATCATCCAGGTCGGAGGTGGTGAACCTCCACTGGAACGGCTGTGCCGTGGATTCGCAGCGGCCAAAGACACGGGCGCGATGGACGTCGTAGGCGGCCAGGTAGGCCAGGGCGCCGCCGCGGTTGTAGTCGTGGTTGACGCGCATCGCCCGGGCCTGCCCGGGTGCCAGGGTCGGGCGGCAGCGGCAGCGCGCCTGGATGGAAGTCTCCTCGTCCGCGGAGAGCACGTACTCGTCCTGGCCCAGCGGGGCGCCGTCGAAGGTTCGGGCGTACAGATCCAGCACGCGTGCGGCCTTGGGCCGGAAGGCGGGGTCGCGTACGGAGATCCAGGACCGGTACTGCCAGGGCTTGAGCGTGTCCCGCTTGAGCCAGCGCCGCACGGTGGAAGTGGAGATCGACCCGGCGATGGACCGGGCAACCACCTCCCGGGCCAGCTCCGGGCACAACCAGCGTGCCAGCGGCGCGCCGGTCCTGGCGGGTAACTGGCAAGCCAGCGCCTTGACCTCGGCAACTTGCAGCGCGGTGAATGAGACCGGCCGGCCGGACCGCTTACGGTCGGCCAGGGCCGGCAGGCCGCCAGCCGCGAACCGGCCCCGCCAGGTACGCACCGTGTCCACGTGTAGCCGCGTCTGCGCGGCGATCCGGGCGTTGGAGCGCCCCCGGGCGGCCAGCAGAACGACGGTTGCTCGCTGCCGGGTCTGATGCGGGGTCTTGTGGCCGTAGGCCATCTTCTTCAGCCGGTGGCGCTCGGAGGCGGTCAGCATGACGGGCACGGCGGAGGCGAGGGGCATGGGAGGAAAGCGGCCGATCCTTCGGGGCAGCGGGGAACGGGCCGACACCGGGCCGCACCTGTTCCTCCAATTTTGGTGGCATTTCCGCACGCTGGCCGTTGATGCCTGACCAACTGTGGGTGAAAACTGCTCGACCGCACGCGGTGGTCACAGTCGCCGGTCGACGACGTGATCAGCGGGTTTCGAGGTTGTGGGCCATGCATTCGAGGACGCTGACGGCGGTGCGGTACTCCTCCGTGGTGATGCCGGTCATGGACAGTTCGCGGAAGGCGCTGATCTGGTCCTCGACGGCGACGAGGCGCTGGCGGCCGTTCGTGGTGAGCACCAGCCGGCCAGGTGCGGGGCGGGTGGCCCAGTCGTCGGCGAGAGCGGTGTCGATGGCGGCGGTCAGGGTGGAGAGGTCGGCGTTGGGTGCGAGGGCCGTGTGGACGTCGGTGTCGGCGGCGTCGGGGGTGTCGCGGATGACGCTGAGGACCTGCCAGGAGATTCGGGTGAGGCCGAACTCGTCGAGCATGCCGTTCATGTAGCGGGTGAGGGCCTTGTCGGTGCGGTTGAGCCAGTAGCCGATGGGCTTCATGGTGATGGTCCTTCAGTGAAGTCGGGTGGGCCGAGCAGGGCGCGGGAGCGGCGGAAGTCAGCGCGCGGCGAACGCGGTGAACGCGGCGGCGTTCTCGGTCGCCCATTGCCGGAAGGTGCGCGCGGGCGTGCTGAGCAGGGTTTGGCTGGTGTCGGCGATGGGGGCGGGGCCGGCGGAGGCGGCAGCCCACAGGGCGAGCAGGGAGCCGGCCATCGGGGCCGGCATGAAACGGCCCATCTGCTGCTCGGCCTGCTCGTGAGTGATCGTCTCGACGCGGATGTCGCGGTCGAGGACGTCGGCCAGGACGGCGATCTGCTCGCGGAAGGTGAGGGACTGGCCGCCGGTGAGGGTGAGCGCGCGCCCGCGGAGGGCGGTGTCGGTCAGGGCTTCGACGGCGATGTCGGCGATGTCCTCGGGGTGGATGGGCGCGATGTGCGCGTCGGGGTAGGCGAGCTGGATCGGCAGGCCGTGCCCGATGAAGTAGGACCAGCCGAGGGCGTTGCTGGCGAAGGCGTCCGGGCGCAGGAAGGTGCAGGGCAGGTTGGCGATGGTGAGGGCGCGCTCGACGTGGAGACTGTGCGAGGCAAGTGGGTCGGTCTCGGCGTCGGGGGCCAGGACCGAGGAGGAGGACAGCAGGACGATGTGCTCGACGCCAGCGGCCTGTGCGGTCTCGACGAAGGCGTCGATGCCATCGGGCTGGGGATAGAGGAAGACCTGGCGCACGCCGTCGAGCGCGTCCGGGAGGGTCTCGGACCGGCTGAGGTCGACTTCGGCGACGTCGACGCCGCTCGGGACGGCCAGCTCGGCGGGCTTGGCGCTGGCGGCGCGGACGGGCAGGCCGGCGGCGTGCAGGCGGTTGATGACGGCCTGGCCGACCTTGCCGCGGGCGCCGGTGATGAGGATGGTCATGGAGACTCTCAGAGAGTTCGAAGCATGCTCGTGACATATGCATGATTGCATGCACATAATTTCCCGTCAACACATGCCTTCGGCTGCTCACGGACATTACGATGGGTGCATGACGACGAACGAACCGCAGATGGCCGAGGAGCTGCTGAACGCCGTGGGCCCCGCGTTCTCCAAACTGCGCCGCACCTCGCTGCTGGAGGTCGAGAACCCCATCTCGGCCAAGGACCTGAGCCGCACCCTGGTCCTGAACATCGTCCTGGAGCACACCCGGGACTCCGACAAGGAGATCACCGTCGGAGCCGTGGCCGAACTCCTCGGCGTCGACCCCTCGGTCGCCAGCCGGATGGTCACCGACAACATCAAGGCCGGCTACCTGATCCGTGCCGCCTCCCAGCAGGACGGCCGCCGCACCGTCCTCCTGCTCAGCCCCGAAGGCGCCGACCTCATGGCGCGCTTCCGGCGCCACCAGCGCGCGGCGTTCGAGTACATCACCGCCGACTGGGCCGAGCGCGACCGCCTGGAGTTCGCCCGCCTGATGCTCAAGTACGTCGGCTCCCTCGCTCAATTGAACGATCGCGGCCTGGCTGAGGACGCCAAAGGATCCTGACCGCAGGCCCGTCTCCCCTTGAGGCTTGGCCGATTGCGGGATGCGTTATGAGGCCGGCGTATCGCAGGTCAGGCATCGTGCGGCGGACGCTCCAGCAGTTGCAGTCCCAGTTGCATCCGCCTGCGTTCAAGAGCGTCCGACCCGGCGCCTAAGAACTCCTAACGAAATGATCTTCAAGGTGGTTGGATCGCTCCGGGACCGTTGATCCGGGGGTGTGGGGTGGCTCGGCCGAAGCCGTGGCATGTTGATGACGAGCTGTGGGCGGTGGTCGAGCCGCTGTTGCCGAAGGTGGAGCGCCGAGTTCGACATCCACGAAGCCTTCCTGGCCCTCGGCCGTGCGCTCATCTGCTGGCGGCGGCTCGTCTCCCTACCCTGGCAGCATTGGCACCCAGTAGTTCATCACCTGGTGCAGGCGTTGCCGGTGGTCGGCAATCCAGTCGTCCGGCGGGACGAGCGGGACGCGCACGGTGACCATGGATCCCGACTCGTCCTCTACGACCACCTCCGGGCAGTCACGCTCGCCGGTGAGTTGGATGAAGATGGACGGCCCTCTGCTCATCTCCATCCAAGCGACGTCTTCGCCGGCGTCGAGCCTCTCCAGCGCGTTCGCCCAGCTTTCCAGCTTCGAGACGTACAACGCCAGGTCGATGCGGCCGGACACGAAGGGCGTCTTGACGACGATCTCGGCGTCAAGGCCAGCAGGCCACCTGGAGTTACGTCCCAGAACGTTGACGGTGACGCTGTTCCCCTCGTCATCGGCGAGGGAGATGAGCTTCCTCGGAGGACTGTCGCCCATAGCTACCCTCTCATCGGCGAGTACGGAGAGATCCTCACCCGACCGGAGGGCATCCTTCACCTCATTTTGTCAGCAGTTCTAAGCACTGTTGCAGTAACCATGACAGGGCTTCAGCTCTTGGGTTGTGTCCCGGGCTTGCCAGACCGGGCCCAACTCGGCCGTCAGGTCAGCAATCATGGCCTGCGACAAGCCGGTGATCCGACGCTCCGAGACGATCAATACGCGTGTCACGATCCTCGCCGACGACGGCGAGGCGATCGCCAACCTCGCGCCGCTGCGCGACCAGCCCGAGGTCTTCGACCCGGTCGCCTCCACACAAGACCGCGTGGCGACTGCTGGCCGGCATCGATCCTGCCGCGCTCGCAGCGTTGCGCTCGGCCCGCGCCGCCGCCCGCGAGATCGCCTGGCTGCAGGTCGGCGAGACTCGCCACGGCATCTGTCCGCGTACTGATCTGGGCTCTGGCAAGATTTTCGTAGCCGGAAATCATCTCGTCCCGGCGGTGGGTAGCTGCTGACGGTGCTCGACTGAACTGGCTTCGCCGTTCCCGCACTTGGCGGACGTGATTGTGACCTCGGTCGATGGGTCCGGTCCCGTCGCTCGGCACTGCCACGAAGGAGAAGGCAGTACTCGGCAGTCTCTCGATGTCGGCCGCCGCGCACCTGGTCCTCCTCGGCGGGCGCTGAATCCGAAGGAGTCCCTATCTGAGGCTGCAGCCCGGACCGATCCCTGAGGAACGACCCCTAAGGGCGTAGACACGCTCGCCGACGGGCATGGCACGGTCGTAGTGCAACGCCATCAGCCGTGAGAAGGTACTAAGCATGAGTGCAGTGAAGTTTATCCTCAATGTCATCTGGTTGGTTTTCTGCGGCATTTGGATGGCTCTTGCCTACGTGCTCGCCGGAATTATCTGTTGCCTTCTCGTAATTACCATTCCATTTGGCATTGCTTCGTTTCGGATTGCCGGCTTCATCCTGTGGCCGTTCGGGCGCACGGCGGTGGAACGGCCGGACGCCGGGCCGGCGTCCTGCGTGGGGAACGTCATCTGGCTGGTCTTCGCCGGGTGGTGGCTGGCGATCGGTCACCTGATCACCAGCATCCCGCTGTTCCTGTCGATCATCGGCATCCCCTTCGGCTGGGCCAACCTCAAGATGATCCCGATCTCGCTGATGCCGCTCGGCCGCGAGATCGTGCCGACCGACCAGGAGTGGGGCGCGCGGTAACCGCCACGAGCACCGATGGCCGACGAGGACGGAGATCCTCGTCGGCCATCACTGTTTGCGCCGGTCGGGCCCGTGGCAGTGCCAGGCGGAGGCGGAGGGGTGAACCTGCTCCACGCCGGGCGCCGGGACGCGATCCCGTTCGCAGTGGTGCCGCCGTCGGATCCGGCTCGGCCCGGGCATCTTGCACGCCACAGACTCGTTGACGTACTTCCGGGCGCGAACGAGCAGACGGTCTGGTCCTGTTGACTGGATGTCTGTACAGTCAACCGTCATGGCGGCCGAAGCCCTGGAGCCCGCGTGTCACCTCGCTCACCTCATGTCAACGCCCGGTTGCGGGAAGCGTCCCGCGAACGGATCGTCACCGCCGCCATCGACGTCCTGGCCAGGAAGGGCTTCCACCAGGCCACCGTCTCCGACATCACCGAGCAGGCAGGTGTCTCGCGCGGGCTGATCAGCTACTACTTCCCGACCAAGCACGCTCTCGCGGACGAGTTGCTGGACCGCTACCTGGAGGGCATCGACCAGCTCCTGGACGTCGAGGGCACTCCGGACGAACGGTTGTCCGCCATCATCGACCGCGCACTGCTGGCGGCCCACCGCACGCGTCACATCCAGCAGATGGCCCTGGGCCTCATGATCGATCCGGGGACGCACCCGCTGTACGCGGCGGCGGAGGCCAGGAAGGACCGGCTGCTCGGCGAACTGGAGGAGCGGCTCCGCGAGTTGTTCCACTCTCGCGGGGCCGAGGACCCTCACCTGGAGGGGATCATGCTCCGCAGCCTGCTGGAAGGGGTGACGGTCAAACTCGTCATCTACGCCGACCAGTACCCACTGGAGCCGATCCGCCGCCGGATCCACGCGATGTACCAACTCCCTTGCCCAGCAAGCGCTCTGATCGAGGATCAGCCCTGGCCGGCCGGGCCGATGCGCGCCACCGGCGCGACGCCCGAGCCGACCGGCCCGTCACAATGAACCCACACGGCCGGGTCACCCACCGCGCCGGCACGTTCTGGAGACGCGTATGACGTCCGCTGATTTCGCCGTCGCGGCAGCGACGGCCGCCGACCGGCTGTCCGGGACCGGACCGCCGACCGTCGCCCGACCGCCCGCCGCCACCGGCCCGTTCCCGATGGAGACGGTCGGGCGGGCCGGCGAGCTCGCCGAGGTACTGGCCGTGCTCGAACGGCCGGACATCGACGGCGTGCTGCTGTCCGGGGCGCCGGGGATCGGCAAGAGCCGGCTCGCCGAGGAGGTCGCGCTCGCCCACCGGACCCGCACCGGCGGAACGATCGGCCGGATCGCGCCGGCACCCGGGGACGGCTGGGCGGACGGCCTGCGCCGCTGGATCACCCGAACCCGCGAATCCGACGACGCCCCGTCCGTACTGCTGTTGGACGGCGCGCGACGCGACCCCGACCGGCAGGTCCTGGCCCGGCTGGCCCGGGCGCTGGCCGGGACGGGCGTCAAGGCCCTGGTCACCGCGCGCCGGCCGGTGGCGCAGGACGGCTTCGCACACCGGAGCGTTCCCCCGCTCCCGGTGCCGCTGGACTGCTGCGCCATCGACGTCGAGGCGTTGGCCTCGGTGCCCTCCGTCGAGCTCTTCGTGGCCTGCCTGCGCGCCTTCAACCCCGCTTTCCAGGTCGAGCGCCACAACCAACTGGCCGTCGCCCGCGCCTGCGTGGAACTCCACGGCAACCCCGGGGCGATCGGCCTGGCCGCACGGATCGCGGCCCTGGAGGGGCCGGAGGTCCTCTGGGCCGCCCTCGACGGCCAGTCCCGGGCCGGAGCGCTTCCGGACCGGCCCCGGCCCGCCATCGACGGCCTCGCCCGGTTACTGGACGCGTACGGCCCGGACGACACCGAACCCGAGGCGCTGCGCGGCCTGAGCCACGCCGGACGCCGACTGCTCGCCTGCGCCCGCGTGTTCAGCGGCGGCGCAGGACCCGAATCGCTCCGGCAGATCTCCGGGGTCGGCCTCGACGAGTACCCGGCCGCCCTGGAGTCACTGCTCGGCCGGCACCTGCTCAGCCTCTCCGCGCTTCCCTCGGGCCGTCTCGACGGCTACACCCGAACCCGGCTGCACCTCTCCTTCGGCCGCTGGTCGTACCGACCGGACAAGCAGACGGGTGAGCCGGCGAACGGACTGGAGGACGTCCGGCTCGCCCACGCCCGGCACCACGCCCGGCTGGCCGGATCCACCGTCCGCCTCATGACGGGCGGCCCGCAGGCGGGAGGGATCATCGCGTTCCGCAGCGAGGAGGGGAACATCCGCCGGGCGCTCGACACACTGGTCGCCGCCGGGCTCGCGGAAGAGGCGCTCGACCTCGCCGAGCTGTCCCGGGTGTACCACTACGCGATCGGCACCCCGTTCGACTGGCCCGCCGGACTGGCCTCGCTGGGCGGCCCCGACGCCGACCGGGACAGCCGGCGACGGACGGCCCTGCTGCTGGCCGAGGCCGCCGTCCGCAACGACGAGCCGGAAGCGGCGCTGGCCATCCTCGACGGGGTTCGGCCCGGCGACGCGGGACACGAGGACCCGGCGGACGGCGGGTTCACCGTCAGGATCACGCACCTGCGCGGGATCGCCATCACCCCGAGCCGCCCGGACGAGGGGCTCGCACTGCTCCACCAGGCCATCGAACCGGGCGCCGACGGCGGCCACCTGGCCCATCGCCGGCTGCTCGACACCGCGCTGGCCGAGTTCCTCCACCGCTCCGCGGGCACCGCGGCCGCGCTCGCCACCCGCGCGCTCGCCGAGGCCATCCAGGCCCGGGACAACCTGGTCGCCGGCCTCGCGCTGCTGCACCTGAGCGCGTTCGCGGCGGCGGCGGGACGAGCGGCCGACTCGACCAACTACCTCGACCGCGCACTGGCCACGCTGCGCCCCCTCGGAGCCCCGGCCGCGCTCGGCGCGCTCCTCGCCCTGATGGGCAGCCCGCTGCTGCCGGGCCCCGCCGCGCGCGCCGCCGCGGTCGCCCGGGCGCTGGGCTGCTTCCACACCGTCCGGCGCCACCTGCTCGACGACCCGACGGAACCCGACTTCACCGTCGGCCGGGTCGAGCGGCGGCTACTGCTCGGCGACCGCGAGTCGCTCGCCGCCATGGCGGCCGGTGCGGTGGTCGAACTCCCGGACCTGATCCGTGACTTCGCGCTCGGATGCGTCGCCGCGCGGACGCCCGGCGACCCGTCGGAACCCGTTCCGGACCGGCCCGCCGTGTCCTCCCGGGCCACGGCGGCCGAGCCGTCCGCCGACACTGTGCTGACACCCCGTCAGAACGAGGTCGCCCGGCTGATCGCCGAGGGCCTGAGCAACAAGCAGATCGCCCGGCAACTGACCATCTCCGAATGGACCGTGGTGAACCACATCCGCGAGACCATGCGCAAGCTCGGCTGCTCCTCCCGCGTGGCGATCGCCGGCTGGGTCCACCGCACCGCGTCGACCCCCCGGGAACGCTGAGTGCCGAACGCCGCCGCCGGCACGGCCCGAGGACCGTGCCGGCGCCACGACACTTAGCCGAACGCTCAGTTGCAGCCCCTCACGATGACGGTGACCAACACCGAGATCGAGACCGTGATCGCGGGCGTGAACCCTTCCGTGCCGTCGGGGATCGACACCAGGTCGTTCCGCGCGGCCGCCGGCGTGGTGTAGGCGGAGTAACCGCCCATCAGGTCGCTGCTGTCCATGCTGACTCCATTCGTTCACACATCCGCTGCCGGTTGCAGCACCACGGGGACCCCGCCCTTCGGGCTCGGTCAGGTAGACGGGCTGTACGGGGCACGGAGCCCGGCCGCCCCGGGATCGCGGCGGCACGGGGTCCGTGCCGTGGGAGCCCGAGCCGGACGCTCGGTGCGCCCCTCCTACAGGAGGGACATGGTGGCCGGGCTCACGATGATCGAGATCACCGAGATGATGGTGACGACGGGCGTGAACCCCTCCGTCCCGTCGGGAATCGACACCAGGTCGTTCCGGGCCGCACCCGGCGTGGTGTAGGCGGAGTAACCACCCATCAGGTCGCTGCTGTCCATGCTGACTCCATTCGTTCACACATCCGCTGCCGGTTGCAGCACCATCAGCACACCAGCCGCCGCCCCCACCCGCCCAGAGGCAGACAACTGCGCCCCCGGGGAGGCGGATCCGGATCTCCCGCCAGTTCCCTGCCGACACGTCCGACGTCCGGTCGGAACCTCACCGTTCCGCCCGCCGTCCGGCAGGGACGTGCGGCGCGCGACCCCGTCCGGCAGGGCTCTGCCACCCCCGCCGCGGGCCGTGCCTGGCAGGACCGTGCGGCTGCCCGTCAGGGGACGCCGCCGCCTACCGTGGCTCCCATGGCAGCGACGATCACCGCGATCCGGGACACGGCCGGAACGCCGACGGGGCCGGTCCCCGACACGGACCCCGCCGGCGTCTTCGCACCGGTTCCACTCGACCACGTCCCCGATGTCGTCCAGGCTCTCGAACGCCTGGGCGTGGCACCCTTCGCGGACCGGACGCCCATCAGCCGGCCCGGACGGAACGACAACTGGGCGGGCCCGACCACCGACGGCCGGGAGGTGTTCGTGAAGCGGCTCGCGCAGCCGCTCGCCGCCGAACGCTTCGACCGGGCCCGTGCGTTCGAACAGGTGCTGGCCGCCGGTCGCCCTCCGGAGCACTGGCACTCGCCGGCCTTCCTCGGCGCCGACCCCGGGGCCCTGCTGCTGGTGCACGAGCGCCTGGTCGACGCGGTGCCGGGCAACCTGCTCGCCGATCAGGGCCGCTTCGACGCCGCGCTGTCGCACCGGGCCGGCCTGGCGCTCGCGGAACTGCACCGCATGCCGGTCCACCCCGCCGACCTGCCCGAACCCGCCACCGGAGGGCGGGAAGGGTCCACCGCCCGGCTGGTCGAGCTGACCACCGAGGACTACGCCGCCGCCAGCGGGGGCGAGTTGGAGGTGTGGTCGATGCTGCAGCACGACAAGCGGGTCCGGGCCGCCCTGCGGGAACTCGCCGGGTCGAGCGCGGCCGCGCCCGCGGTGCCGATCCACGGCGACCTGCGGCTCGACCAGTTCCTGCTGTCCGGCGACGACCTGTACCTGACGGACTGGGAGGAGTTCCGGATCGCCGACCCGGCCCGGGACGTCGGCGCGTACGTCGGGCAATGGCTCCACCGGGCGGCCGTCGGAATGTTCGCGGGCCTCGGGCCGGACACCCCGGTCCCGCCCGCCGAGGTCCACGAGGCGCTGATGCGCAGCGGCACCGAACAGCTCGACGCGGTGCGTCCGCAGATCGCCGCGTTCTGGTCCGGCTACCGCCGGGTTCGCTCCGAACCCGGAGCCGACGAAAGGCAGTTCACCGCTCGGGTGACCCGGTACGCGGGCTGGCACCTGTTCGAGCGCACGATCGCCACGGCGACCCTCGCCCACCGCCTCACCGCCGTCCTCCGTGGGGCCGCCGGGGTGGGCCGCAACGCGCTGCTCGACCCGCTCCGGTCCGCCGAGGTACTCGGCCTCGTCCAGGACTGACCGCGGGCCCACGCCCACTCGTACGGATCGACAACGGGATCAGGAGACGATCGTGTCCCATCAGCATTCCCCGGCCCCGCTCTCCCCGGCCCTGCGCGCGGCGCTCGGCGGCCTGCGGATCACCGACGGCACGCCGCGGGTCGAGGTCGACGACGACCTGGTGGTCGCCGCGGACACCTGGGGCGAACTGCGCTCGGCGCTGGCCGGCCTGCTGTACGAGCGCTGGCACGCCGGCATCGTGCGCCAGGAGGGCCCGGCCCGGATGCCGCGGCGCAGCGAGACCTTCGAGCGCGAGCTGATCGCGGCCACCGGCCACACCCGGACCGTCGCGGCGGGTGTGCTCCGCTCGCCGGTCGAGGCAGCCGACGGCGGGGCGGACGGTCCGGTGCGGGTCGAGTTGGGCCGGGTGCTGGTCGGCGTGCGGCCCGGCGCGGTGCGCTCGGACGGGCCGCCGGCCGTCGGCAGGCCCTGCGTGGTCGAGCTTCCGGCGGTGCGTCCGGCGCTGTCGCCCGGCTTCCTGCTGGTCGACGGGCCCGACGGTTCGCCGGTCCGGGCCGGCGAGTTGCTGCGGCTGTACGTGCACCTGGCGGAACCCGGTGCCGCCCCGCCGGTGTGGCGGGCGCTGCTGGAGCGGCTGGCGGGCCTGGGTGTGCGGTACCGGGCGAAGGTGCTGTCCCGTCCGTGGACGTATCCGCGACGGGACGCCGCGGTGGTGTACCTCGACGCCGCGGACGCGGCCGTCGCGCCGGTGCTCGCGGACGCCGTGGCGAGCCTTCCGGGAGTCGCCGGGGGCACGTCGGTCTTCGCCTCCCCGCTGCGCCCCGGTGTCGCGCTCGCCTGGGAGCCCCGCGACGAGCGGGACGGCTGGGGCGGGCGCAGCTTCGGCCAGCACCGGGCGGCGGCGGTCGCCGACGGTGTCGTGCGCCGTGCGACCGATCCGGCGGGCCCGTCGCTGGAGGAGCAGGTCGCCCAGGCCCTGCGCGAGGCGTCGGCGTCCCCCGCCGAGCCGGCCCGCAACCTCGGTTCGCCGGCCCTGCCGGCACCGGCCGTGCCGGTTGCGGATGTGCCGCTTGCGGATGTGCCGGATGCGGAAGTGCCGGATGCGGAAGTGCTGGTCTGAGGTGGCGGGGATGACGAGTTCGCGCAAGGTCTCGGTGCTGTATCCCGTCCAAGTCCAGGACCCACGGGATGTCCTGCCGCTGGCCGAGCTGGTCCGGGAGGGGGTCGCCGCGCGGCTCTGGCTGGGCCAGTCGGTGGCGTTGGAGTCGCATCATGTGCTGGCGTATCTGGCGGGTGCGGGCTACCGGATCCCGGTCGGCCTGTCCGTGGCGCTGACGGCGCTCCGGCATCCGTACGATGCGGCCGTGCAGGCCCGCACGCTCGGCGTGCTGACGGGCCATCCGCCGGTGGTGGGTTACGGGGCGGGCGAGCCCGGCTTCGTGGCCGCGCTGCACGGCGCGCCCTACGCCCGTCCGGCGGCGGCGGTGGCGGAGTACCTGGACGTCCTGCGCCGGCTGCTGCACGAGGGGCGGTTGGATCACCACTCGGGGCCGCTGTTCCCGATGCGCGGGGTGGTGCTGCCCAGGATGTCGGCGCCGGCCGGAACCACGCCGCCGGAGGTCGGCGCGGGTGTGCTGCGCCCCGGCATGGCCCGGGCGGCGGGTTCGGTGGCCGACACGGCGATCACCTGGCTGACGCCGCCCGACTATGTGCGGGACGTCCTGGCTCCGGCACTGGAGAAGGGCGCCCGCGACGCCGGGCGGGAGCGGCCGCGGATCGTCACCGTCGTCCATGCCGTGCTGGACCGGCCGGGGCGCAGTGCGATGGTGCTCGCCCAGCGCGGGACCAGAGTTCATCTGTGTGCGCCCCACTACGTGGACATGCTGCGCCGGGCGGGTCTGGACCTCGATGTGTCCGACCCGGTGTCGTCCGCCCGGGAGTTGGTCGAGGAGGGCGTCTTCCTGTTCGGCGGCCTCCGAGAGATCCGAGCGGGCATCGAGCGCCATTTCGAGGCCGGTATCGACGAAGTGGTGATCAACCCGGTCGCTGTCGCGGAGTCCTACGGCGTCCCGGCGGCGGTCGCCGACCTGCGGGAGATCCTGGAGGGCGGCGGCCCGGACCGGTCCCTGAGGAACACTCCCTGAGGGCCCTCGGCGGGAGGGGAAGCGCAGGTCCGTACGGGAGGGCGGTCACCCCGCGAGCCGTCCCTCCAGGGCGCGCAGGTCCGCGGTGAGCGCGGTGCGCACCTGGCGGGACAGCAGCGGCCCGGTCAGGCGGAAGCCGCCGCGGACGCGGATGCGGGCGAAGGTGCCGGCCTGGGTGGGCTCGAAGGTGTAGGTGACGCGCATGGGCATCGGTCCGGCGACGGAGACCATGTCGAGGAGCGTCGGCGGGTCGTGGCGTGCCACGCGCAGCACGTACGAGAAGGTCCGGCCCAGGAAGCGCGCGGTCCGGGTGATCTCGGCGCCCGCGCCGAAGCCGCCGGTGTCGGCCTCCCGGGTGAGGGTGGCGTCGCGGATGCCCTGGGTCCACTCGGGGTCGTGGCGCCAGTCCATCGCGTAGGCGGCGACCGTGGCGGGCGGGAGGGGGATCAGGCGTTCCACTGTGACGTCGAGGGGCATGATCACACTCTCCCGCCGGGCGGGCCACCGCGCTCCCCGGACGCGCCCGGGCGGAGGGGCGCCCGGGCCGGGGCCCGGGGCCTACAGCCCCAGGATCCGCTGGGCCTCCGCCCGCATCTCGACCTTGCGGATCTTCCCGGTGACCGTCATCGGGAACTCCTCGACCACGTGCACGTAGCGCGGGATCTTGACGTGGGCGAGCCGGCCGGCGCAGTACGCGCGGACGGTCTCGGCGGTGAGCGGCTCGGCGCCCTCCCGCATCCGGATCCAGGCCATCAGCTCCTCGCCGTACCTGGTGTCGGGCACGCCGATGACCTGGACGTCGAGGATGTCCGGGTGGGCGTGGAGGAACTCCTCGATCTCGCGCGGGTAGAGGTTCTCGCCGCCGCGGATCACCATGTCCTTGATCCGGCCGGTGATGGCGAGGTAGCCGTCCTCGTCCATCACCGCGAGGTCCCCGGTGTGCATCCAGCGGGCGGCGTCGACGGCCTCGGCGGTGCGCTCGGGCTCGCCCCAGTAGCCGAGCATGACGGAGTAGCCGCGGGTGCACAGCTCGCCGGGTTCGCCGCGCGGGACGGTGCGGCCGGTGGCCGGGTCGACCACCTTGGCCTCCAGGTGCGGGCCGACCCGGCCCACCGTGGCGACCCTGCGCTCGACCGGGTCGTCGACCCGGGTCTGGGTGGAGACCGGCGAGGTCTCGGTCATGCCGTAGCAGATGGACACCTGCGTCATGCCCATCCGGCCGATGACCTCCTTCATCACCTCGCTCGGGCAGGGCGAGCCGGCCATGATGCCGGTACGCAGGCTGCCGAGGTCGTAGCGGTCGAAGTCCGGGTCGGCCAGTTCGGCGATGAACATGGTCGGTACCCCGTACAGCGAGGTGCAGCGTTCGGCGGCGACGGCGGCCAGGGTGGCGCCGGGCTCGAAGGAGGGGGCGGGGATGACCGTGCAGGCGCCGTGCGAGGTGGCGGCCAGGTTTCCCATCACCATGCCGAAGCAGTGGTAGAAGGGCACCGGGATGCAGATCCGGTCCTGCTCGGTGTAGTTGAGCAGCTCGCCGACGAAGTAGCCGTTGTTGAGGATGTTGTGGTGCGAGAGCGTCGCACCCTTGGGGAAGCCCGTCGTCCCGGAGGTGTACTGGATGTTGATCGGGTCGTCGGGGGCCAACTCGCCCTGACGCTCGGCGAGTCGGGAGGGGTCTGCCCGCCTGCCGGCGGCGGTCACGGCTTCCCAGACGGGGCTGCCGAGCAGCAGCACGCGTTCCAGCTCCGGGCAGCGGTGGCGGACTTCCTCGATCATCCCGGCGTAGTCGGAGGTCTTGAAGCGCTCGGCGGCGACCAGCAGCCGGATGCCGGCCTGGTTGAGCACGTACTCCAACTCGTGCGAGCGGTAGGCCGGGTTGACCGTGACGAGGATCGCGCCGAGCTTGGCGGTGGCGTACTGGGTGAGCGTCCACTCGGCACAGTTGGGGGCCCAGATGCCGACCCGGTCCCCCTTGGCGATCCCGAGCTCCAGCAGTCCGAGCGCCAGGGCGTCGACGTCGGCGGCGAGTTCGGCGTACGTCCAGCGGCGGGCGGTGGCCCGGTCGACCAGGGCGTCGCGCTCGGGGAAGGCGCGCACCGCGCGGTCGAGGTTCTCCCCGATGGTGTCGCCGAGCAGCGGGACGTCCGAGGTGCCGGAGGCGTAGCTGCGCGGGGTCGGCGTGGTCGGCACGGGCTGGCTCCTGGGGACGGCGGTGCGGGACGGGGACCATGGTCGCGGGCCCCGGCCCCGCGCCGCCACCCCCGAACGGGGGTGCGCACGCGGCGCTGGGGCCGGCCGTCGGTCGACGGGCGGCCCCAGCGCGCGGGGTCACTTGTTGATGCAGGTGTTGCCGGTGACCGGGTTGAGGAGCGAGATGATGCCGATCGAGTTCCCGCAGACGTTGGCCTCCAGGTTGATCGGCACCTGGATCACGTTGCCGGAGAGGATGCCGGGCGAGCCGATGGCGGCACCGTTGGCGGTGGCCTCGCCGGCGGAGGCGGTGCCGGCCCCGGCGAGGACCGCCGTGGCGGCGAGGGCGGCGGCGGCGAAGGTGGTACGCATACGCATTGCGTCACTCCTTGTGAGCAGAGCGGGTCGAAGTGTGACGATCACACCTCGCCCACGATCACAAGCGATCAGCTCCTCCGCACGCCGGATTGCCCCGTCCTAGGGCGTGTCGGCCTCCCGCCCCCTCCGCGCCGCCACCGCGGGAGCGGCGACGTTCAGTGATTCCAGCAGCTCCCGGGCCGGATACAGCCCGGGCTCGGCCGCCACCGCGCGGTGCAGCAGGCCGAGGGCGAGCGACTCGTTCCCGGCCGCCAGGGCGTCCAGCGCCCGGTTGTAGTCGATCCGTCCGGCGTAACGCAGCCGGAACAGCACCGACAGGTCCTCCCGGCAGGAGGGGCAGCGCAGGGTCTGCGGATCCGCCGGGACCCTGCACAGCGGACACGGCACCTCGGGCGCGTCCGGGATCCCCTGGACCCCCGGGGCCACCGGGACCGCCGGGACCTGCGGGAAGGCGTCCACAGCGCTCATCGCGGCCCCGCCTCCTCGGGGCGGACCGGGCCGAGCGACTCCTGGGCCGGCTCGCTGCCCAGCTCCCGCTGCGCCTGCGCGTACAGGGCCAGCAGATTCGACATGTGGGTGTTGACCTCCGCCATGTTGGGCGCCTCCACCGCCTCGTCCAGCCCGCGCAGCTCGGCCATGATCAGCTGGCCCAGGGCGGGCGAGACCATGTTCTGGGTCACGTAGACGTTGCACATGGTCAGCATCCGCATGGTGTGCCCGAGCGCGTCGCACAGCTCGTCCGCCCGCTGGGCCGCGCGCACCGCGCCCTCCCAGTCGGCGGCCTCGCGGCGCAGCCGCAGCTCCGCGGCCACCGACCGCAGCCGGTCCAGGTCGCTCGGATCGAGGTGCTTCTCGCAGTAGTGGATGAACAGGCTCAGGTACGCCTCCGAACCGCGCACCCAGCGCTGGGCCTTGAGCTGCTGCTGGGCCCGCTCCAGCGCCGCGTCCACCGACCGGCCGCGGGTCTGCCCGGCCGCCAGGTCGTCCAGGCTGTCCATCAGCCGCTGTGCCTCGCGCATCTCGGCCTCGGTCAGCTCGCCGCCCCAGCGGTCGGTGAAGGACTCGATCTGCCGCTGCTGCTCCTCGACCTGCACCTTCAACTCGGGGTCGAGGGTGACCCGTTCCAGCTTGACGGTCTTCTCGGCGCCGCCCTGGATCCGCACCGACAGGGTGATGGTGCGGTCCCGGTCGAGGCCGAAGGAGACCTCCACCGGGGTGCGGCCGCCCAGGCCCTCGGGCAGCCGCAGGGTCAGGTGGCCGATCAACTCGTTCTGCTGGGCGATCTCGTGCTCGCCCTCGTAGACCGCGATCTCCAGCCGCTGCCGGCCGCTGCCGGAGACCACGAACTCCCGGCTGACCGGCGAACTCGTCGGGTAGCTGGTGTTCTTGGGGATGATGACGGCGAGGCGGCCGTCGTTCAGCTCGATGCCGAGGTTCTTCGGGGTGATGTCGAACGGGTTGGTGACCTGCGCCAGCTCGCCGCAGCCCGGGCAGACCTCGCAGCCGGGCGGATTCACCAGGCCGCAGGAGGCGCAGCGCAGGCCCACGTCCTCGGCGGCGGTGCCGGCCACCTTGGTGTGGCCGGGGGCGGCCGAGTTGAGCGGTTCGCCGCACAGTTCGCAGGCGGTGACGCCGGGGGCGGCCGGAGTGCCGCAGCGCGGGCAGTTGCCGCCGTGCACCACGGCGGTGGCCCGGGTCTGCTGCGGGACCGTCGCGCCGGCCCCGGTGGCGCCCGAACCGTCCAGCGCCCGATCGCACTTGGGGCAGGCGGCGGAGTCGGCGTCGACCGGGATGTGGCAGGTCGGGCAGGAGACCCGGGCGCCGCCGAGCAGGGTGGTGGCGCAGTTGGCGCAGTTGGAGGCGGACAGGTCGCCGGGGGCCCGGCACTCGGGGCACTCCACCTCGCCGACCAGCGCGGACTGGACGGCCGCGCCGAGCGCCACGCACTGCATCGGGTTGACGCCGCGCCGGATCCGGCGCGGGCCGAAGACCTCGCCGAGCCGGCGGGCGACCAGCGGGATCGCGGTCGAGCCGCCGACCAGCACCACCTCGTCGATGTCCCCGACCGTCAGGTTGGCCTGCATGATGGCCTTGTGAGTCAGTTCGATGGTGCGCTCGATCCGGGCCTCGATCAGCTCCTCGAAGCGGGCCCGCTCGAACTCCGTCTCCAGCACCAGCTGCCCGGCGCCCAGGCCCGGCAGGATGACCTCGGAGGACTCCTGGTTGGAGAGCTCGATCTTGATGGTCTCGGCGGTGGCGGCGATCTTCGGACGGTCGCGCAGGTCGGGCTGGTACTCCGCGCCGTACTCCTCGCGGATGTCCTCCAGCAGCGCGGTGGTGATCCCGCGGTCGAAGTCGTCGCCGCCGAGCAGGTTGTCGCCCTCGATGCCGAGTACCGAGACCGAGCCGGGCACCAGCAGCAGGATGGAGATGTCGAAGGTGCCGCCGCCGAGGTCGTAGACCAGGACGGTCCGCCCCTCGTCGCCCGCCTCGGAGGTGATGCCGTAGGCGAGGGCGGCGGCGGTCGGCTCGTTGATGATCCGCAGCACGTGCAGGCCGGCCATCCGGCCCGCCTCCTGGGTGGCGGCGACCTGCCGCTCGCCGAAGTAGGCGGGGACGGTGATGACGGCGCGGTGGAAGGGCTCGCCGAAGCGCTGCTCGGCGTCCTCCTTGAGGCGGTGCAGGATGATCGCGGAGATCTCGATCGGGGTGTACGAGCGGCCGTTGAACCAGACGTTGACGTCGCCGTCGGTGCCCGCGGTGACCTTGTAGTCCACCTCCTTCAGGGCCGCCTGCACCTGCGGGTCCTTGAACTTGCGGCCCATGAAGCGCTTGACCGAGCGGATCACATTGACGCCGTCGACGGCGATCCGGCTGCGCGCGGTGGAGCCCACCAGCAGCTCGCCCTTGCGGCCACTGCCGACCACGGACGGCGTGGCCTCCTGGTTCTGCCGGTTGAAGATGATCTCCGGCTCGCCCCGGCGCAGGTGGGCGACCACGGAGTTGGTGGTGCCCAGGTCGATGCCGAGTGTGCGGTACATGTCGTTCCCCTCTTGCCCCTCGTGGTCCTGGCTACTTCTTGCGCTTGGCCTGCTTGGCCACGGCCCTGCCCCGGCGGCGGGCCCGGGGCGGGGCCGCCTTGGGCTGGGCCCGGGTGACCGGCGCGGTGGCGTCGGCGGTATCGGCGGCGGTGGCGGGCGGGGCGGCTTCGGCGGCCTCGGGCGTCTCCGGTTCCGGCAGCGGGACCGGGAAGTGCGCCTCCGCCGCCCCGTCCTCCAGCCGCGGCTGCGGGTCCGGCTCCGGCTCCGGCTCCGGCGCGGCGACCACCACCTGGGCCCGGCGCAGCACTTCGTCCCCCCAGAAGAACCCGGTCACCACCGTCCGCACCACCGTTTCCGGCGCCACCCCGGCGCGGGGCTCGGTGCCCACGATCTCGGTCAGGTCCGGGTCCGCCGTCATGCCCTCCAGCCGCATCGGCCGCACCTTGGCCTTGGCGAGCTGCCCGAGCAACCGCCGCCGGGTGGCCTCCAGTCCGGCGCCGCGCCCGAGCGCCACCAGCTCGCGGTCCAGGCCGAGGGCGGCGAGCGCGTCGTCCACCTCGACCAGGATGCCCAGCAGTTCGCGCTGCTCGGCCCGGGCGGCCTGCTTCTGCTCCGTCAGCTTGCTCCCCAGCAGCGAGGCCCGGAAGAGCAGCCGGCCGAACGCCTGCTCCAGGTCGACGTCCTCGACGCCGGGCGGGATCTCCAGCCGCCGGCGGCCGTCGAGCGGGTCTGCGGCGGGCGTGCCGGTGGGTGCGTCGGCGGGTGCGTCGGTCATTCGGGAACCTCGATCTGCGGCAGCACGGACAGGTCCGCCGCGTAGCGGGCGGGGACGGGTGGTTCGGGGTCGGCGCCGCCGGGGGCGGGCTCGGCGAAGTCGGCGGCCAGCTCGGCGCGGTGGAGGGCGGGCAGGGCGGCCGGCGGCAGCGGTGGGCGCTCGATCACCAGCAGCGGCTCGGCGAGCGCGGGGGCGAGCAACTCGGCGGCCTGGTCGACCGGCTCGGGAGGGAGGGGCTGCTGGAGGTCCGCCTCCAGGCGCCGGTCCGGGTTGCGCAGCAGCGCGGCGGCCTCCTGGATCTGCTGGCGGGTGTACCGGCCGGCCCGCATCGCCGGTCCGACGGCGAGGTTGATCTCGCGCACGCCGGCCGTGAGCGGGATGCCCAGGACCTCGTACGGCGACGGTTCGTTCAGTGGCATGGCGGGCGGTCTCTCTCCTCACGGTGTCGGGGACGGCTCGGGGTGGCGGCCCGGGTGACGGTCTGCGGTCTGCGGTCTGCGGTCTGCGGTCTGCGGTCTGCGGCGTACGGTCTAGGACGACGCCAACTGCCGTGCGGTTGCCGTCAGTAGAGCGAGTTGATCCGCCGCTGCATGACGTGCAGCTCGACGTCGTCCGGGCTGTACTCGACGGCCTTGCGGGCCAGGTCACGGGCCTCGCGCAGCTTCCGGGCATTGGCCTGCTGGACGGCGAAGGAGCCGTAGACGATGCCGAGTTCGCGGCGCAGCTTGTCGGTGTCCTCCGCGGTGCCGGACAGTTCGAGCGCCTCTTCCAGCAGCCGGATCGCCGCGCGGTAGCGGCGGCCCTCGTAGTGGCTGATGGCCTTGCCGCGCCAGACGCCGACCATCAGCCGGCGGATGTCGGTGGAGTCGTCGTAGGACCTGGCCTTCTGGAGCATCGCGGCCTGGTCGGTGAACGGCTGGTCCTCCATACCGTCCACCACGTGGTTGGCCAGCATCACCGAGACCCGGCGCGGGGCCTCCTGTTCGACCCCGCCTTCCCATTCCGGGTCGGCGCGCAGCGCCTCGGCCATCCACTCGACGGCGCGCCGGCGGTCGTCGGCGAAGGCGGCCGAGCGGGCGAGCTGGCGCAGCACGAAGGCGAGGCCGAGCCGGTGGTCCGGATCGGGGTTGAGTTCGATCAGCGCCCGCCAGGCTTCGGCGGCCTCCACGAGTTCCGCGTCGGTGGCGTCGGCGTGGCTGAGCTGGCCGGCCCGGTTGCCGAGGGCGGCCTCCAGGAAGTGGCGGGCGGTCGGGTCGTCGGGTGCCAGCTCCAGGCTCTTCTCCAGCAGCGCGAGGGCGCGGGGGTAGTCCTTGTCCTCGTTGTTGATCTTGCGCGCCCACTGGGCGTAGGTGGCACCGAGGTCGCCCTGCACCTCGGGGTCGTCGGGGGCCAACACCAGGGCCTTCTCCAGGAGTTCGGCGGCCCCGGCCTGGTCGTCCAGGTTGTTCTTGAGCAGCGCGCGGGCCGCTCGCAGGCCGGACTCGGCGGCGATGGCGGCGGCGTCGGCGGGCAGCCTGGCACCGGGGACGGACCGGGCGCGGGTGAGGCTCTCCAGGGCCTCGCGCCAGTCCTGGTTGCGGTGGTGCTCGCGGGCCTGGCTGACCAGGGACTCGCCGAGCAGCGACTGCCAGTCCTCGCCGCGCCGCTGTTCGGGCACCGCGTCCAGGGCGGCGACGGCGGCGGCCTGCCGGCCCTGGAGCTGCAGGTAGCGCTGCGCGCCGAGGTCGCCGAACAGGCCGAGGGCCCGGGTGGGCGCGGGCGCGTCGGGGCCGGCGGGCCGGCGCCAGGCCCGTACGGCCTGCTCGAAGGCCTCGGCCCAGCCGGGGAGTTCGGGATCGTCGCGGAGCAAACCTTCGAGGGCGGGGCCGAGCGCGAGACGGCGGGCCGGGCGGCCGGGCAGGGTGATCCGGATGTCCTCCTGGGCGAAGGCGTCCGCGCAGTGCGCCTCCATGCCGAGGCGCAGCGTCCAGGCGGTGACCTCGTCGCCGCTGCGCCCGGCGGCCCGGTCCAGGGCGCGCAGGTCGTCGCGGAGGCGGTCGAGCAGGGCGGCGCGGGCGGCGGCCAGCCGCTGGGGTTCGGCGGTGCGGCCGGTGATCCGGGCGGACTCGGTCCACAGCTCGGGCTGGTGCAGGGCGGCGACCAGGCAGCCGAGCGTCCAGGCCCAGACCTCTTCGCCGGGGGCGTCAGGGGCGCCGGGGGCGTCAGGGGCGTCAGGCGCATCAGGGGTGCCGGAGGCAGCGGCGGCGGCGAGCCGGTAGCCGGCCAGGCCGAGGGCGTGCAGCAGCCGGGGGTGGGCCGGGTCCTTGACCAGCAGCTCCCGGTAGACCTCCCAGGCCTCGCGGTGGCGGCCGTCGAGGGCGGCCTGGTGCGCCTCGTGCTCGGCCAGCAGGACGAGCGCGCCGGCCGCCCGCTCGCGGCCCGGCAGCTCGTGTCCGGGGGCGAGTCGGAGCGCCTGGCGCAGGTCGACGGCGGCCGGGCCGAGCCGCCCGGCCGCGAGGGCGGCGCCCGCCCGGCGGACCAGGACGGCGGCGCGGGCCGTCCCGGCGTCCGCGGGCAGGCCGGCCAGGGCCTCGTCCAGCCGGCCGAGTTCGGCGCGCAGCAGGGCGAGGTCGAGCCGGACGGGCGCGGCGGCGGCGCCCTCGCCGAGCGCCTCGGCCCAGCGGGCGAGCACGGGTTCGGCTTCTTCTGGGGTGCCGGCCCGGCGGGCGCAGTCGAGGACGGCGCGCAGGGCGGGGGCGGCGCAGCGCACGCAGCGGGCCGAGCCGGCGGCCTCGGGGGTGTGCTGGTGGTCGGTGCAGGCCTCGCGGCCGCAGCCGCCGCAGGTGCCTGCGGCGGGGCGGTCGCAGAGCGCGCAGTCGCCGGTGGGCGCCGCGCCCGCCGCCGTGCCCGAGGCCAGGAAGTACCGGTACCAGTCCAGTGCGGCGGCCCAGTTGCCGGCCCGTTCGGCGAGCAGGGCGCGCAGCCGGGCGGTCGCCGGGTCGCCGGCCGGGTCGGGCGGGCCGAGCAGGGCGATCGTCCGGGCCGGGCGGCCCGCCAGCAGGGCGACGGCGGCCAGGTGGTAGCGGTCGCGCAGGCCGCTGCCGGCGTCGAGCAGGGTGGTGACCGGCTCGGGGGTGCCCTCGGCCAGGGCGAGGGCGGCCCGCAGCCGGGCCTGGCGGTGGGTGAGGGCGCCGGGCAGGGTGTCGGCGAGGGCGAGCGCGGCGGCGGCGCGGCCGCGCGGTTCGGCGTGGTCCCGGCCGGTGACCAGCAGGTGGGCGGCCTCGCGCAGGGCTGCTTCGCGCAGGGCGGCCCGGTAGCCGGGGGCGGCCGGGTGGTCGGCGGTGGCCTGCTGCCAGAGTTCGCGGGCGGCCGTCGGGTCGGTGGCCAGGCGGGTGCGGGCGAGCCGGTCGCGGGCCAGGGCCCGGCGGGGGCCCAGGTCCTCGTCGTCGAGCGACTCCCAGCGGGCGAGGGCGCCGGCCGGGTCGTCGGCGCGGGCGCGGGCGAGGCCGTGGTGGAAGGCGGCGACGGCGGTCCAGCGGCTTCCGGGTTCGGTGTCGGCCTCGGCGCGCAGGATCGGCTCGGCCTGTTCGGCCTGGCCGGCGGCGAGCAGGGCGGCGCCGAGCCGGACCCTGGCGGGGCGCCAGTCGGGGGCCCCGCCGAGGCCGGCCCGGTAGTCGGCGGCGGCCTCGGCGGGGCGTTCGGCCCGCTCGTGCACCAGGGCGAGGCCGAGCCGGGCCGGGGCGAAGTCGGGCCGGACGGTCAGGGCGGCGGTGAACTGCTCCCGGGCCGGTTCGTCGGCGCCGAGCAGCAGGGCGAGCCGGCCGAGGGCGTAGCGGGGGCGGGGGTCGGTCGGGCTCTCGCCGGCGGCGGCGGCGAGGTCGGCCCAGGCCTCCTCGGTGGCGCCGAGGCGCTGGCGGGCCAGGCCGCAGAAGAGCAGGCTGTCGGTGCGCAGGGCCGGGCCGCGCCCCCACGGGGAGGGGTCGCCGGGGCCGCGGCGCAGGGCCTCGTCGAAGGCGGTGACGGCGGGTCGGTCGCGGTGCAGGGTGTAGAGCTGGGCGCCCCAGCGGAACCAGAGTTCGCCGCTGCCGGTGGGGGCGGCGGCGGCGAGCAGGGCCTCGGCGTCGGCGGCCCGGTCGGTGGCGCGCAGCAGGGCGGCCCGGGCGAGCACGGGCCAGTCCCGGCCGGGCAGGGCGGCGAGGGCGGCGGCGGTGACGTGTTCGCGCTGGTCGGGGGTGCCTTCGCGGCAGCGGTGCTGCAGCCAGTCGACGGTGCGGACGGCGGCTTCGGCCTCCTCGCCGGGCTCGGCGCCCGCGGTGGTGGCCTGGAGGAAGGCGAGCAGCGGGCCGAGGTCGCCGTCGGGGGCCTGCATCCGTTCCTCGGCGAGGCGGCGCAGGCTCCACCGGGGCAGCTGCCGGGCCGGGTCGGCGAGCAGCGGGTAGGCCTCGCGGTACAGGGCGAGGGTGGCCTGCTGGTCGCCGGTGGAGGCGGTGGCGTCGGCCTGGCCGAGCAGGGCGAGGCCGCGCTGCGGGCGCAGTTCCTCGGGGGCGTCGGCGAGTCGGCGGGCCAGCCGGGCGTAGCGGCGGCGGGCCTGGGCGGCCCGGCCGGCGGCGAGCCGTTCGGCGGCCGCGGCCAGGGCCTTCGTCACCGTCGCGGCGTCCAGGGTCCGTCGGCGGCGGGCCAGGACGACGGCGGCCGCACCGGCCAGCGCCAGCACGACCAGCAGCACCGCTATCAGTGCCATGCACCGTCCCCCTGTGTTCGGACACCGACCATCGCATGATCAACTGCCTTTGGGCGATCATGAGTTGACTTCGTGTCGTGATGTTGCCCGGGCGCCATCAGAATAGGCCCTCGATCGGACGGACGAACAGGAAAGAGCACTATCCTGGGCATCGCGCCGCCGGCGGAACGGCAGCACGGCAGCGGCTCAACAGCAGCGCGCCAACAGCGCGTCCACAGCGGTCAGTAGCGTCGGGGGTCGTGTGTCGGAGTCGCGTTGGGTGCCCGGGCTCCGGTTCGGGCCGGAGTTCGACCCGGAGCAGTACGAACTCCTGGAGTTCCACCACCGGGGCGGTGAGGCCGAGGTGTGGCGGGCGGTTCGCACCGGACACAACGGGCGCAAGGAACTGGTCGCCGCCAAGATCATGCTGGAGCGCGACCCGACCGAGGTGCGGCGCTGGCTCGGCCGCTGGGACGACGTCTCGCACAACGCGCACCGGCTGGGCGTCACCGACCTGGTGGTGCCCAGCTTCCTGCTCGGCCCCTCCCCGCACCGGCCCGGAACCCCGCCCGGCGGCGCGCTGCTGGGCTACCAGATCTCGCCCTGGGTCGAGGGCGCGCCGCTGCACACCTGGGCGCGCGGCCAGCGCGGCGGTCCGTCGGCGGTGGCGGAGGTGCTGACCCGGCTCTGCCGGATCGTCGACGAGCTGCACCGCAAGCGCTGGGTGCACCGCGACATCTCCCCCGCCAACGTCCTGGTGGACGGCCAGGGGCAGGTCAAGCTGATCGACCTGACCTTCCTCGCTCCGCTGGACCACACCCTGACCGTCGCGGTGTTCACCCCCGGGCACGTCCCGCCGGAGGCCGAGCAGGTGGGCGGCTTCCCGACCACCGCCAAGGACCTGTTCGCGGTCGGCACCCTCGCTCGCACCCTGCTGCTGCCCGACCACGGCCGGCTGGACCACCGGCTGGCCGCCGAGCAGGCCCGCGCCGAGCTGCTGGCCGCGGGCTACGGCGAGGAGTTGGCGCGCTGGGCCTGCGAGCCGCTGGCCCGCGAGCCGGACCGCCGCCCCTCCCCGCTCGGCCCGTGGGCCGCCCGGGGCCGCGAACTGCTGCGCGGCCACCGGCCGGTGGCCCGCACCGCGGGTCTGGCCGTGCTGCCCGACCCGGCCGGGGGGCCGCTGGTGGTCACCGGCGGCGCCGACGGCACCGCGCTGGCCGGGCCGGGCAGCCGCGACCGGCGCCTTCCGGCCGGCCAGGGCCTGTCCGCCGTACGGGAGTTGAGCGCCGGCTGGGCCGGACCCCAGGGCGAGCTGGTGGTCTGCGCCGAGGACCGCGGCGGCACCCTGTGGGTCGGTACGGCGACCGGCTGGTGGGAGGCGGCCCGCGGGGTCAACGGCCTGGCGGGCGCGGTCGGTTCGACCGGGGAGATGACGGTCTGGACGGCGGCCGGCGGCGCGCTGCGCTCCTACCGCTGGGCCCCCGGCCGCACCCTGACCGGGCAGGAACACCCCGGCTGCCCGGCCGACCGGGTGCTCGCCGCCGAGGAGGAGCGGCCCGGCGCCTGGCTGCTGCTGGTCGAGCACCGCGAGCGGGTGCTGAGCTGGCGGCCCGGCGCCGCGCGGCCGCCCGTCCCGGTGGGCCCGGCCGGGCCGCTGCGCGCCGGGGCGCTGGCCCGCACCTCCGCCGGACCGCAGGCCGCCACCCTGCGGGCGGACGGCTCGGTCCAGTTGCACACCCTCGGCGCGGCCGGGGCGGGCACCGAGATCGGCGACGGCGAGCCCTCGCTCGGCATCGCCATGGTGGGCCACCGCGGCGGCCCGACCGTCGCACTGGCCGGCGCGGGCGGCGTACGGCTGCGGCTGCCGGCCGGCGGCGCCTCCCGTCGGCCGCGCTGGTGGCGGCCCACGCTGCGTCCGGCCACCCGGGTCGCGCTGGCCATGGGCGACGACTGGAGGCTGTGCCTGGCGGCGGTGGTGGAGGGCGAGTTGCAGGTGTGGCAGGAGGACGCGGCATACCGCTGGCAGGCGGTGGGGCTGCCGGAGGACTGACCGGCCGGACCGACGCCGAGGCCCCGGAACCCTTTGCGGGGTTCCGGGGCCTCGGCCCGGCGGTGGGAAGTGGCTCGGGTCCCCGGCGCCTCGGCGCCCGGACGGACGCGGGGTCCCCGCGGAAGCGCGGACGAGGCGGAGGCGGAGTCGGCCGGTCAGCGGAAGCGGCGCAGCCGGAGGCTGTTGCCGACCACGAAGACCGAGGAGAAGGCCATCGCGGCCCCCGCGATCATCGGGTTGAGCATCCCGGCCGCGGCCAGCGGCAGGGCGGCGACGTTGTAGCCGAAGGCCCAGAACAGGTTGCTCTTGATGGTGCCCAGGGTCCGGCGGGAGAGCCGGATGGCGTCCGCCGCGGCCAGCAGGTCGCCGCGGACCAGGGTGAGGTCGCCGGCCTCGATGGCGGCGTCGGTGCCGGTGCCCATCGCCAGGCCCAGGTCGGCCTGGGCGAGCGCGGCCGCGTCGTTGACGCCGTCGCCGACCATCGCCACGACCCTGCCCTCGGCCTGCAGCCGCTTGACGGTGTCGACCTTGTCCTGCGGCATGACCTCGGCGATCACGTGCTCCGGCGCGATGCCGACCTCGGCCGCCACGGCCTCGGCGACCAGCCGGTTGTCGCCGGTCAGCAGCACCGGGGTCAGGCCCAGTGCGCGCAGCTTGCCGATCGCCTCGGCGCTGGTCGGCTTGACCGCGTCGGCGACCTCCAGCACGGCCCGCGCCTCGCCGTCCCAGCCGACCGCGATCGCGGTGCGGCCGGCCGCCTCGGCGGCGGACTTGGCTTCGGCCAGCGTCTCGGGCAGGTGCTGCGACCACGCGTTCAGCAGGGCCTCCCGGCCGGCCACCACGGCGTGGCCGTCCACCACGCCCTGGACGCCCAGGCCCGGGACGTTCTCGAAGCCCTCGACCGCGGGCAGTTCGCCGGCCTTGGCGGCGGCGGTGGCGATCGCCCGGGCGATCGGGTGTTCGGAGGCGTGCTCCAGGGCGCCGGCCAGGCGCAGCACCTCGGCCCGGTCCACGCCCTCGGCGGTGTGCACCGCGAGCAGGGTCATCTGGCCGGTGGTGACGGTGCCGGTCTTGTCCAGGACGATGGTGTCGACCTTGCGGGTGGACTCCAGCACCTCCGGGCCCTTGATCAGGACGCCCAGCTGGGCGCCGCGACCGGTGCCGACCAGCAGGGCGGTCGGGGTGGCCAGGCCGAGGGCGCACGGGCAGGCGATGATCAGCACGGCCACCGCTGCCGTGAAGGCGGCGGTCCAGCCCTCGCCGGTGCCCAGCCAGTAGCCGAGGGTGGCCACCGCGAGGGTGATCACGATCGGCACGAAGACCGCGGAGATCCGGTCGGCGAGGCGCTGGGCGGCGGCCTTGCCGTTCTGCGCGTCCTCGACCAGCCTGGCCATCCGGGACAGCTGGGTGTCGGCGCCGACCCGGGTGGCCTCGACCACCAGGCGCCCGCCCGCGTTGACGGTGGCACCGGTGACGGCGTCCCCGACCCCGACCTCGACCGGAACGGACTCGCCGGTCAGCATCGAGGCGTCCACGGCCGAGGCGCCCTCGACCACCGTGCCGTCGGTGGCGATCTTCTCGCCCGGCCGGACCACGAAGCGGTCGCCCACCGCGAGATCCGCGATCGGGATGCGCAGTTCGGTTCCGCCGCGCAGCACCGTCACGTCCTTGGCGCCCAGTTCCAGCAGCGCCTTGAGCGCGGCCCCGGCGGTGCGCTTGGAGCGCGCCTCGAAGTAGCGGCCGGCCAGGATGAAGGCGGTGACGCCGGCCGCCGCCTCCAGGTAGATGTTGGACGAGCCGTCGCTGCGGCCGATGGTGAACTCGAAGCCGTGCCGCATGCCCGGCATCCCGGCGTCGCCGAGGAACAGCGCCCACAGCGACCAGAGGAACGCGGCGAGGGTGCCGAGCGAGACCAGGGTGTCCATGGTCGCGGCGCCGTGCCGGGCGTTGGTGAACGCGGCCCGGTGGAACGGCCAGGCGGCGTAGGTGACGACCGGCGCGGCGAGGGTCAGCGACAGCCACTGCCAGTTGTCGAACTGGAGGGCCGGCACCATCGCCATCGCGATCACCGGGACCGCGAGCGCCACCGCGGTGAACAGCCGCTGGCGCAGCGGGGCCAGTTCGTCGGCCGGCTCGGTCTGCTCGCCGCTCCCGCCCTCGGCGACCGGGGGCTTGGGCAGCGCGGCGGTGTAGCCGGTGGCCTCGACGGTGGCGATCAGGTCGGCGACCTCGACCCCGCCCTCGAAGGAGACCTTCGCCTTCTCGGTGGCGTAGTTGACGCTGGCGGTGACCCCGTCCATCCGGTTGAGCTTCTTCTCGATGCGGGCCGCGCAGGAGGCGCACGTCATTCCGCCGATCGAGAGTTCCACCTCCGCGGAGGCGGGTGCCTGGGTAGTCATCGTCGCTCCTCGTGACGTCGTCGTGCGGTACGTTCGGCGGCCGGGCCTTCATACCTAGGAGGGGTATCGGGCGGTGCCGGGTTCACTTATACCCCCGAGGGGTATCGACCGCAAGGGTTGAGCGATACCCCCGGCAGGTATTTTCCGGGGCGGCGACCGCTTGACTCAATACCCCCATGGGGTATTCACTCAAGGCATCGAACCCCGCCGGAACCCCGAGGAGGACCCCATGGCCGGCTACCACGACGACAAGGACCGGCTGCTGCGCCGGCTGCGCCGCGTCGAGGGCCAGATCCGCGGCCTCCAGCGCATGGTCGACACCGACACCTACTGCATCGACACGCTCACCCAGGTCTCGGCCGCCACCAAGGCCCTCCAGTCGGTCGCCCTGCAGCTGCTCGACTCCCACCTCGCCCACTGCGTCCACGACGCCATCGCGGCCGGCGGCGCCGAGGCGGACGCCAAGGTCGCCGAGGCCACGCAGGCCATCGCCCGGCTCATGCGGGCCTGAGCGCCCGCCCCGCCCCCCTTTCGCTCCGCGCCACGAGGAGAAACCGCGTCATGAACACCCCGCTGCGCATCACCGCCTTCGCCGCCGGACTCGCCGCCGCCTTCGGCCTCGCCCTCGGCGTCGGCCACGCCACCGGCAGCGGCGGCCCCTCCCCCAAGCCCGCCATGGCCGGGCACGCGGGGCACACCGAGGCGTCGGGCGGCGGCGCCGAGCACCTGCCCGGCGGGCTCCAGATCTCCGAGCGCGGCTACACGCTCAGCGTCGAGAACCCCTTCGTGACCGCCGGTTCCCCCACCGACCTGCGCTTCCGCATCCTCGGCAGTGACGGCAAGCCCGTCACCGCCTACCAGCAGGAGCACGAGAAGGACCTGCACCTGATCGTCGCCCCGCGCGACCTGTCGACCTTCCAGCACCTGCACCCGACCCTGGCCGCCGACGGTACCTGGAGCGCCCGCACCGCCGTCCCCGCCGCCGGGGAGTACCGGGTCCTCGCGGACTTCACCCCGTCCGGCGCCGCCGGGGGACTCACCCTCGGCGCCGACCTGCACGCCGCGGGCGACCTGCGGCCGGCCCCGCTGCCGGAGACCGGACGGACCGTCACGGTCGACGGCTACACCGTCACCCTGGGCGGCGACCTCACGCCCGGGCGCAGCGGCAGGCTGACCCTGAGCGTCAGCAAGGACGGCAGGCCCGTCACCGACCTCCAGCCCTACCTCGGCGCGTACGGCCACCTCGTCGCGCTGCGCGCCGGCGACCTCGCCTACCTGCACGTCCACCCGGACACCGGCGCCCCGGGCCCGGAGATCGGCTTCACCACCACCGCCCCGAGCACCGGCGGCTACCGCCTCTTCCTGGACTTCAAGCACCAGGACACCGTCCGCACGGCGGCCTTCACCGTGACGACGGACGGCGCCGCCGAGGCCCCGGCCCCCGCCGACCACCAGCACTGAGCGGGCCCGTCCGCAGGGTGCCGGACGATCCCGCGCCGACCGCCCCGCCCGGACGGCTCGGACGGCTCGGACGGCCCGGGCCGCCGGTCAGCGTCAGCGGGAGCAGCCGATCCCCCAGGCCGCGGCCCGGGCCGCGGCGGCCGCGCGGTTGGGGAGGTCGAGCTTGGCGAGGATGTGCTCGATGTGGGTCCCCACCGTGCGCGGCGTGATGTACAGCCGCTCGGCGATCTCCCGGTTGGTGCGGCCGGCCGTCAGTTCGGCCAGGACCTGGAGCTCCCGGGGCGAGAGTCCGCCGGGCCGGGACGACGCGGGCGGGACGGCCGCGGTCGCGCCCTCGGGCCGCGAGCCCTCACGGGGGGCGACGGCCGCGGCGAGCGCCTCGCTGAGCAGGGTGACCACGGCCCGGGCGGGATCGGGCGCGCGCCGCGGCCGACGGGTGCTCACGTTCAGCATCCCGACGTACCGGCCGTCGACGGCGAACAGGCACTGGGCCACACCGCCCTCGATGCCGAGGGGGCGCAGCACCTCCCGGAAGCCCGGGGAGGCCGCGAGGAGCCGCCCGGGGACGTCCCCGAGCCACAGGCCGCCCCGGGCCGGACTGCGGAGCACGGGGAACACCGGATCGTGGTGCAGGCGGGTCTCGATGTACGCCGTGGCGTCGTCCGGGTAGCTCCCGGCCAGGGTGGTGTGGTGCCCGCGCAGCGGATCCCACCGGGCCAGGGAGGCGTGCTCGTACTCCATCACCTCCGACAGTGCCGCCAGGACCGCGTCGAGGCCGGTCGTACCGGCCGCGGCACCCCTGGCGGCCTCGCGGACCCGGACGGCCGCGTCCAGGATGTCCGTCCCGTTCCGTTCCGCCCCGCTTCGCTCCGCTGCCACCGTCCAAGGATGATCATGTGCCCGGAGTTACGTCAATCGCGCGGGGCCTCGTGCACGATCCGCCCGTCCATGACGGTGAGGACGACGGGCATCGTCGGGATGTCGCGGGGGTCGGCGGCGAGCAGGTCCCCGTCGAGCACGCACAGGTCCGCGGCCTTGCCCGGCTCCAGGGAACCCTTCCAGTCGTCGGCGAAGTCCTGCCAGGCCGCGTCGATCGTGTAGGTGCGCAGCGCCTCGGCCAGGCCGATGCGCTGCTCGGGGCCGCTGACCCGGCCGGCGGCCTTGGACTCGCGCAGCATCATGGTGGCGACGCCCTGGCGCCAGTCCGGGTGGGTGACGGGCGCGTCGGATCCGCTCGTGACCCGCACACCGGCGTCGACGGCGTCGCGGTAGGGCCAGGCGTACGCGGCCCGCTCGGCGCCGACGAGCTCCTCCTCCATGTCGGCGACGGTCCACTTGATGGTGGGGTTCATGTTGACGCCGAAGCCGTGCGCGGCCAGCACCTCCATGCTGTGCGCGGTGAGGAAGTCGCCGTGGATGACGTAGTGGCGGGCGTCGGGCCGCGGGTGCTCGGCCATGGCCGCGACGAAGGCGTCCGCGACGGTGTCGATGGCCCGGTCGCCGGTGACGTGGACGCCCAGCTGGTGCCCGGCGGTGTGGGCGAGCCGGATCATGGCCCCGATCCCGGCGGTCCGCTCGCTGTCGGTGTCGCCGCCGACGCACAGGGAGCCGCAGCCGCCGCCGACGTACGGCTCGTGCATCCAGGCCGTCCTGTTGGGGACGATGCCGTCGGCGAAGACCTTGACCCCGTGGACCGCGAGGCGGCGCGGATCCGTGTCGCCGAGCCCGCCGAGGGCGGCGAGGCCGCGGGCGAACTCCCCGGTGGTGCTCGCCATGCCGGTGGGCAGCAGCAGGACGCCGACGCGGGCGGTCAGTTCGCCGTCGGCCAGCAGCCGGCGGTAGACGTCGAGGGTCTCCTCGCCGAGCGCGCCCCGCATGATGCCCTCCCCGCCGGGGCCGAGCCCGGGCTCCGTGTAGCTGGTCACGCCGAGCCGGGCGAGGGTGGCGAGGGTCGTCCTGATCGCGTCGGTCCGCTCCTGCCGGCCGAGCGGCGGCAGCGCGTTCTGGACGAGGGCCTGGGCCCCCTCGTGGAGCAGCCCGGTGGGCTCCCCCGCCTCGTCCACGACGATGGCTCCGCCGGGCGGGGCGACGGTGTTCCGGTCGATCCCGATGAGCTCCAGGGCCTTGGAGTTGACCCAGGTGGCGTGTCCGGAGAAGGAGTACAGCACGACGGGGTGGTCCGGGCTCACGGCGTCGAGGTCGTGCCGCGAGGGCTGCCGCGACGGGTCCAGGAGGCACTCGTCGAGGTACCCGGTGTCCCAGCCGTGCCCCGTGGTCCACTGCCCGGCCGGGGTCCGTCCGACGGCCTCCCGTACCGCCTCGGCCACGTCCCCGAGCGAGGACACCGCGGGGTGGCCGAGGTCGAGGGAGAGCGGCGGCGTCGCCATGCCGAAGGCGCATCCGTGCAGGTGGGAGTCGTTGATGCCGGGAAGCAGCGTCGCCCCCCGCAGGTCGACGACCCGGGTGCGGGGCCCGATGAGCGGGGCGACGTCGTCCCTCCCGCCGACGGCGCTGATGACCCCGCCGGTCACCGCCAGGGCCGAGGCGACGGAGAAGTCCGCGTCGACCGTGACCACCCGCCCGTCGAGAAACACCAGATCCGCATACGCCGCACACGAGTCCACAGGACGTCCTTTCGGTAACCGGGCGCACCGCGGCCACCCGCGGACGCTCCTGCCAGGACTATGGCCGCGCCCCCGCCGCCCGCACATCGGTCATCCCACCGATGCGCGCGGGCCCGGGGAGGAGCGCGGGGCCGGTGCGGCCGTCAGTGCGCCGGCGGCCCGGATCGGTCTGCCGCCCGCGGGAGTTCGCCGACCCGGTCGACCGCCCCCTTGACGAGGACCGCGGACGTGCCGACCACCGTCCCGGCCGGCCCCGCCTCGCCGGCCTCGCTGAGGACCGTGCGCTCGCCGAGGAACGCGTACGTGGTCCGGTCGAAGACCCACTGCGTCTGCCGCCCGTGCGCCGTACGGGCCACGGCGACGCCCTCCCGGCCGGCGGCGTCCCCGGCGGACGGGACCACGGTGACCCCGGGGATCCGCTCGGCGGCGCGGTAGAGCGCGGCACTGACCTGCGGCGGCGCCCAGGTCTCGGCCAGCAGGTCGCCGATCGCCGCGAAGGCCCGCTGGTCCGGGTCCTGGCCGTCGCCGCCCCGGCCCGCACCGTCCTGGCCCGCACCGCGGGTCTGTTCCCGGATCAGCCTCAGCAGGGCTTCCGGGTCGGTGGGCAGGGAGGCGACGTACGTGTGGGTCGGTTCGCCGATCGACGGGCCGCTCCCGCGCGAGGCGTCGGGCCGCGGCGTCGCCCCCGGCCGATCGAGAAGGAGGACCGGCCCGTCCTCGCCGAGCCGGGTGTCGGGCCCGCCCTCCTCGCGCAGCAGGCCGGGACGGCTGCCGTCGGCGGACAGCCAGACCTGCCGGGTGTGCGCGGGAGCCATCGTCACCGGGCCACCCGCCGCACTCTGCGCGGCGTAGGCCACCCTGCTCTCGATGAAGACGAACCGGTCGGCGCCGACCGTCGGCTGCTCCGGCCCCGCCGCGGCGGCGAGCGCGATCCGGTCGAGGAGCCGAACCGCTTCGGAGGCGACGGCGGCACCGCCCTGCGCCGCCGTACGGTCGCGCCCGGCCGTCCCCGCGCCCCCGAGGTCCACCACCAGGACACCGGCGACCGCGAGCGCGCAGGCCAGCGCCGGCACCGCGATCCGGAACCTTGCCGGACGCCGGAACGGGGCCCGCGGGGCGGAGCGGCGGCCCGGCGGCTCCGCGGATGCGGCGGCCCGGCGCAACACCTGCTCCCTCAGCCGCAGTTGACGATCCGCACGCAGGCCGGGCACCGCCGGCGGCGGCAGCAGCTCGGCGAGCTCGCGGCGCTCGGACTCCCCGGACACGTCCGATCTCCCGGGTTCCCCCGACTCCTCGGGCTCCCTGGGCTCCTCAGGTTCCCCGGACTCCCCGGGCTCCCCGGACGACGGGCGCGGCCTACCGCGCCATGGGGTGGCGTTCATCCGTGGCTCTCCTGGGTCGACGGCCGGAGCGCGGGGAGGCGGCCCGGTACGGGCAGGGCGGGGACGGCGGCGCGGGCCCTGGCGTGCGCCCTGGCCGCGGCTCTGGCCTCGGCATGGGCCTCGGTCTCGGTGAGTTCGCGCAGTCGGGCGCGGGCCCGGGACAGCCGCGAACGGACCGTGCCGACCGGCGTGCCGAGCGCCTCGGCCGCGCTCGCGTAGTCCAGTCCGGCCCACACCACGAGGGTGAAGACCTCCCGGTCGCGGCGCCGGAGCCGGGCGAGCGCCCGGCGCGCGGCACGCAACTGCTCCACGTCCGCGAGATGCGCGACCAGGTCGTCTGCGAAGTCCGGGACCGAACCGCGCTCCGGGATCCGGGCGAGCGCGAGGTCACGACGCCGACGGGCACGGGCGTTGCGGCGCATGACGTTGGTCGCGATCCCCAGCAGCCACGGGCGCAGCCCGTCGCCGTCGGGGTGCAGCCGCTCCCGGCCGCGCCACGCCTCCAGGAAGGTCGTCGAGACGACGTCCTCGGCCTCCGCCCAGTCGCCCGTCACGCGCAGGGCGTAGCGGTACAGCACCTGGGCGTGCTCGTCGTACAGCTCGCCCAGGACGTCGGGGTCGCCGCGGCGAAGACGCGTTCTCATGAGTGCTTCCACACTCCGCCCTGCCCGGTCCGGCGCCCGGGTTCCGGTGACGTGCGTCACAGGAACTCCCCCGCCCGTCCGAGCAGTACAGGACATGACCGCAACCTCCGCTCCCCGTTCCGCACGCCGCTCCGTCGCTCGTTCCGTCCCTCGTTCCGCCACCCGCTCCGCCACCCGCTCCGTTCCCCGCCGGAACGCCCTCCGGGCCCTGGCCGTCGCCGTCGCCCTGGTCGGCACCTCGACCCCCGCCTTCGGCGGCACGGCCTTCACCGGCACGGCCTTCGCCGCGGAGCCGGAGACGTACACCCTCACCGTCAAGCACCTGGACCGCGCCGGCCGCGCGACCGCGCCGTACCGGACCAGCGTCACCGGGATCTCCGGCCCCGGCGCCGACACCTCGGTCCAACTGGACGCCCCCTCCGGCACCACCACCGTGCGGCTGCCCAAGGGCCGGTACCTGCTGGACAGCAACCTGACCTCGGGTCTGGAGCCGGGCGGCACGATCTGGACGGACTGGATCGTCCAGCCGCGCCTCGACCTCGACCACGACACCACCGTCACCGTCGACGCGCGGACCACCGCCCTCGTCGACGTCCGGCCGCCGGACGACACCGCGCGCTTCCGGCACAGTGGGATGTTCGTCGAGGTCACCCACAAGGGTTCCACCCGGACCGTCAACGTCGCCAACGGGTCGCCGAACCTGCGCGTCGCCCACCTCGGGCCGGAGACCGAGACCGGGGAGGTGAAGCAGTGGTTCGACGTCAACTGGGAGACCGGCACCCGCGGCTACCTGCTCGGCAGGACCTTCTCCGGCACCCGCGCGCTGACCGGGCTCAGCAAGCACTACTCCGCGCGGGAACTGGCCACCGTGAACATCCGCGGTGCCGCCGGCCCGGGCGGCGCCGGCACCGCGCTCGTCAGCCTCCAGCCGACCGACGGAGCGAGCATCGGCGAGTCCCGGAGCATCGCCACCCCCGGCACCGCCACCTTCCTCGTCGCACCCGAGCGCGGCACCTGGGACATCGGCGTCACCGTCCCCCGCGCCGACGGCACCCGGCCGAACCACTACACCGCCGACCGCCTCGCCGTCCGGGCCGGCACCACGACCACCCACACCTTCGACGGCCCCGTCTTCGGCCCCGCACTCACCGACCGGCCCGCCGTCTCCCGCGACGGCGACCGGATCACCGCCGACGTCCCGTTGCTCGCCGACGGCGACGGCCACGCGCCGTGGACCCCGTCGTTCGACACCGCCTACACCTCGCTGTACCGCGACGGCGTGCTGGTCGGCGCCGCGTCCGGCGCGGCGGGACGCGGCGAGTTCACCGTGACCCCGGACAAGGCCCCGTACCGCCTGGCCGCCACCGCGACCCGCAAGGCCGCGGCCGGCGCGACCACCCGCGTCAACGCGTCCTGGACCTTCACCTCGGCTGCCACCACCGAGCCGACCGCCCTCCCGGTGAGCGTCGTACGGTTCTCCCCCGAGCTCACCCCGGCCGGCACCGCGACGGCCGGCAGCCCGCTGCGCATCCCGATCACCGTGCAGGGCGCCGCTGCCGACGGCCGCACCCGCTCCCTGACCGTCTCGGCCTCCACCGACGGCGGCGCCTCGTGGACCCGCCTCCCGGTCGAGGCCGGCGCCGTCACCGTCCAGAACCCGCCGACCGGCACCGCCGTCTCCCTGCGCGCCGAACTCACCGACGCCGACGGCAACACCCTCGACCAGACCATCACCGACGCCTACCGCACCCGGTGACCCCCGCCCACACCTGACGGCCGCCCACCGGAAGTCCCGGCCTCGCGGAACGGATCCGTGGGGGGAGTTCGGGGTCAGGCGGGGGTGGCGGTCAGGAGGCGGGCCGTCGGGTCGAGGTTGCGGTGGATCTCCAGTGCGGCGGTGGAGCGGTTCAGGGTGATGTAGTGCAGGCCGGGGGCTCCCTCGTGGAGGAGGCGCTCGGCCATCCGGGTGGCGTGGTCGACGCCGATGCGGTGGGCCGCCGCTCGGTCGCCACGGGCCGCTTCCAGTCGCCGCGCCAGGCCGGCCGGGAAGGACGCGCCGCTGAGCTCGGCGAAGCGGCTGATCTGGCGCACGTCGGTGGCGGGCATGATCTCGGGGATGACCGGGGTGTCGCAGCCCGCCGCGGCCAGCCGGTCGCGCAGCCGCAGGTAGTGCTCGACCTCGAAGAACATCTGGGTGACGGCGTAGTCGGCACCGGCGCGGCACTTGGCGACGAAGTGCCGGATGTCGCCGTCCCAGTCCGCCGAGCGCGGGTGGCGTTCCGGGAAGGCGGCCACGCCGACGGTGAACGCGCCGCAGTCCTTGACCAGTTGGACGAGCTCGGCCGCGTACCGCAGGCCCTGCGGGTGCGGCTGCCAGGCGCCGTTGGGGTTGCCCGGCGGGTCGCCGCGCAGGGCGAGGACGTCGCGGATGCCGGCGTCCGCGTAGCGCCGCAGGACTGCCTGGAGTTCGGCGGTGGAGTGGCCGACGGCGGTCAGGTGGGCCACCGGGCGCAGGGTGGTCTGCGCGGCGATCAGCTCGGTGGTGCCGATGGTGCGGTCGCGCGAGGAGCCGCCGGCGCCGTAGGTGACCGAGACGAAGGTCGGCGCGACCGCCTCCACCCGCCGGATCGCCGCCCACAGGGCGCGTTCACCGGCCTCGTCCTTGGCGGGGAAGAACTCGAAGGAGTAGGTCCGCTCGCCGGCCGCGAGGATTTCGCGCAGGCCGCGCGGGGCGGCGGGCCGGGTGCTCTGGTCCATGGGGTTCACCTCTGGTGGTGGTGTCGGTCGTCCGGGGATGCGGGGCAGCTCCCCCACCTTGCCCGGCACCCGCAACAGGACTGCCACAGAGCCGTGTTGACGCCCGCGTCGCGCCGGACGGCACTGCGCCGGCCGGACGGGAGGCGCCGCGGGGAACCCTCTTCATTACCCTAGGGGGGTATGGTATGTTCACCAGCGAAGCAGCCGCCCGGACAGCCCGGCCGGCGCCGGGCATCCACGACAGGAGCACACCCATGAGCGAGACCACCGTCACCGTCGAGTCCGCCGCCACCGAGACCTCCTCCTGCTGCGGCTCGTGCGGCACCGGCGCCGGCGCGACCCCGGCCGCCGACTCCGCCCGGACCTCGGTCTTCCAGGTGAAGGGCATGACCTGCGGCCACTGCGTCACCTCGGTGACCGCCGAGCTGAAGAAGCTCGACGGCGTCGACGACGTCGCCGTGGACCTCGCCACCGGCAAGGTCACCGTCGGCAGCACCCGGTCGCTCGCCGACTCCGAGGTGGCCGCCGCCGTCGACGAGGCCGGCTACGACCTGGTCGGCCGCGTCGAGGGCTGACCCGCAGACGTCGGCCCGGGCGGGCACCACCCCGCCCGTCCGGGCCGACTCCCCCTGCCGCGCCGCCGGTAGAGTGTGGGCACGCCTCACCGCACAGGAACCGGAGACGGCCATGGCCAGCTACAGCTCCCACAAGGACGACTTCCTCAAGCGGCTCCGCCGCATCGAGGGCCAGATCCGTGGTCTTCAGCGCATGGTCGAGCAGGACACCTACTGCATCGATGTCCTGACCCAGGTCTCCGCCGCCAGCCGCGCCCTCCAGTCCTTCGCCCTCCAACTCCTCGACGAGCACATCGAATGCTGCGTCCGGGACGCCATCGCCGAGGGCGGCCAGGAGGCGAGCACCAAGATCCGCGAGGCCAATCAGGCCATCGCCCGTCTGGTCAGGTCCTGACCCTCGTCAGCGACGCAGGCTCCACCCCGGCTCCCGGCTGCTTACGCGCCGGGAGCCGTCGCCATGACGGGGTGGGGGTATGCTCGACAGCCATCCGGCCTGTGGAGCAGCCGACTTGGGGGATCAACCGGGTCGTCGATCGACGACGCCCCGACGCCCTGACGCCCTGACGCCCTCAGACCCGGTCGAGCGGGCGGTGCGGGCCGTCGGGCAGCTCGACCGCGACGGTGTCGCCGGGCCGGACCGGGCCGCCGGTGCGGACGATGCCCATGATTCCGGCGCGGCGCACGATCGCGCCGTCCTCGGCGCGGCCGACGACCTGCTTGAGCAGGCCGGGCCGGTAGGCGTCGATCTGGGCGCACGGGTTGCGCAGGCCGGTGATCTCCACCGCCGCCTCCGGGCCGATCCGCAGCACGGCGCCGACCGGCAGGCCGAGCAGGTCCACGCCCTCGGTGGTGATGTTCTCGCCGAGCGCGCCCGGTGCCACGTCGAAGCCCGACTCGCCGAGTTCGGCGAGCAGTTCGCGGTGGATCAGGTGGACCTGGCGCAGGTTGGGCAGGGTCGGGTCCTGGGCTACGCGGGAGCGGTGCCTGACCGTCACCCCGGCGTGCACGTCGCCCTCGACGCCGAGTCCGGCGAGCAGCGTGATGCCGTCCCGGTTCGGCTTGGTGAACGAGTACTCGGCGTTGCTGCTGACTGCCACCACGATGCCGCTCATGTTCCGGGCTCCCTTCACGGACGTTCGTTCGATCGACACTGAAGCACAGCCACCGTGCGGTCAGCCCTCCGAGGGTGCCCGCAGCAGCGGCAGCACGACCTCGTCCAGGATCTCCTCCACCACCTGGTCCGGCGCCACCGTCCCGCCCGTCAGGAAGGCGTCGCGCAGCAGGTCGAGCGGGAGCGAGACGACCCTCGGGGTGATCCGGTCGGGGTTGATCTCGCCCCGGTCGGCGGCTCTGCGCAGCATCGTCTCCAGGGTGTTCACCGGGCCGCCGGAGGTCAGCGAGCCGGTGAAGCGGGCCCGGAGTTCCGGGTCGCGGAGCAGGTCGACCAGGAAGGCGTGCACGGCCTCGCCCGGCAGGTCGTCGAAGCGGTGCAGCAGGCTGCGCATGAAGAGCAGCATGTCGGTGCGCAACTCGCCGGTGTCCGGCGGTTCCTGGAAGTCCGGGGCGTTGTGGCCGAGGGCGGCGATGACCAGGGCGGGGCGGTTCGGCCAGCGTCGGTAGAGCACCGGTTTGCTGGTCCGGGCGCGGGCGGCGACGCCGTCCATGGTGAGCCGGTCGTAGCCGTGCTCGACGAGTTCGCCCCAGACGGCGTCCAGGATCGCCCGTTCCAGTTCGTCGCCGCGCCGCCGCACCGGCTTGCCCTGCTCCACGGGTTTCCGCACCCACCCCTCGTAGATACGTTGCGTTTCTTGTGGGCCCGAGTCTACAGTCGGAAGCAGGAAACGCGCCGTATCTTATGGCCGGACGGCCGAGGGGGATCCGTCATGCTCACCGTTCACAGCACTCGCCCCGCCCACCCCGACCGTGCGACCGAGGTCCTGGTGGTCGGCGCCGGCCCGGTGGGCCTCGCGCTCGCCCTCGGCCTGGCTCGCGCCGGGGTCGCCTGCCGCGTCGTCGAGCGGGAGCCGGGCTTCCGCGACCGGGGCGTGCGCGGCAAGGGGATCACCCCGCGCACGCTGGAGGTCTTCCACGACCTCGGCGTCGCGGACGCGATCCTCGACCGGGGCACGCTCAACCTCAAGGTCCGCACCTACGAGGGCGACCGGATCGTCGGGGAGGTCGACCCGGCGCCCACCAACCGCCCGACCCCCGACCGCCCGTACAACGGCATGCTGCTGCTCGCCCAGCACCACACCGAGGCCGTGCTGCGCGAGCGGCTCGCCGGGTACGGCGTCACCGTCGAGACCGGCACCGAGCTGGTCGGCCACACCCAGGACGCGGACGGCGTGCTCGCCACCCTCCGCCGCGACGGCCGCACCGAGCAGCTGGGCGCCCGCTACCTGGTCGGCTGCGACGGCGGCCGCAGCACCGTCCGCAAACTGGCCGGCATCCCCTTCCTCGGCGAGACCTGGGACGAGGAACGCTTCCTGATGGCCACCCTGGACGTGGACGGCCTGGACGCCGACCGCATGCACCTGTGGAACCACCCCCGACTGGGGGTCGGCGCCCTGGTGCTGGTCCCGATGCGCGAGGACGACACCTGGGCCGCGCACGTCCTCGTCGAACCGGACGGGCACGGCGAGCTGCCGGCCCCGACCCCGGAGACCTTCCGCCGGTTGTTCGCCGAACGGGCCGGTCTGCCCGGGGTCCGGCTGCACGAGCCGACCTGGTCCACCGTCTGGCGGCCGACGGTCCGGATGGTCGAGCGCTACCGCGACGGCCGGGTGTTCCTCGCCGGGGACGCCGCGCACTGCCACTCGGCGGCGGGCGGCCAGGGCATGAACACCGGCATCCAGGACGCGCACAACCTGAGCTGGAAGCTGACCGCCGTGCTGCGCGGCGCACCCGAGGCACTGCTGGACAGCTACCAGGCCGAGCGGCTGCCGGTCGCCGCCGCCGTCCTGACCGCCACCTCCACCCAGCACCGCAGACTGTTCAGCGCCGACGGCGCCCGCGCCCTGACCGACCAGTTCCGCACCATGTCCAACGCGGCGGGGGCCGACTTCACCGGGCTGTCGGTCGGCTACCGGGGCGGGCCGCTCGGCCGCGACCTCGACGACACCACCGGCATCCGGGCCGGCGACCGCGCCCCCGACGCGCCCTGCACCACCGCCGACGGCACGCCGACCCGGCTCTTCGACCTGTTCCGCGGCCCGCACCTCACCCTGCTGACGGTCGGCGAGCACCCGGCCCTGCCCGCCGACTCCACCCTGTCCGACCCGTCCGACCCCTCCGACCCGTTCGATCCGCCCGCCCTCCCGGGCCTGCGCCGGGCCGCCGTGCTCGATCCCGGTGGCCACGTCGCCCGGGCGTACGGGCTCCGCGGCGACGCCGTCGTGCTGGTCCGCCCGGACGGCTACGTCTCGCTGACCGGCGCCACCGTCGACCGGGCCACCCTCGCCGCCCACCTGGCGGACTACGCCCCGGTGGGCTGAGCCCCGGTCCGGGCCCGCTCGTCGGCGTCGGCGTCGGCGTCGGCGTCGGCGTCGGCGTCGGCGAGCCACAAGTACACCGGCGCGAGCCCGAGTTCGATCGCCATCAGCACCAGCTGGAACCAGTGCGGCCGGCCGTCCACCACGATCGACAGCACCCGCGCGAGGCCGCCCAGCAGGAGCACCGCCGCCAGCCACCGGACCGTCCGGGCGGGCACCGGCGCCTGCCGGGCGGCCCGGATCCAGGCGACGCCGTACCCGGCGAAGACCGCGCCCATGAAGCGGCCGAAGCTGCCGACCGTCGGACCGGCATCCGCGATCCCGGGCATCGCGGCGTTTCCCAGCAGGATGTGGAGGAACCCGATCGCCACGCAGGCGATCCCCATCGTCCACGTGAGCACCCGTAACGCCTTGGCCATGACCCACCCACCCACCCGTCAGAGGTCTGGTTGACACGTGTCTACCAATCGTGCCCCATCAAGCCGGCGCCGACAAGTAGACATGTGTCAAGTAGCCTGGCCCGCATGCCAGTCCACGAACGACGCCGTCGGCTCTCCCTCGCCGAGCGACGCGCCCAGCTGCTCTCCGTCGGCGCCCGACTGTTCGCCGAACGGCCGTACGAAGAGGTGCTGATGGAGGAGGTCGCCGAGCGGGCCGGAGTCTCCCGCGCGCTGCTGTACCGGCACTTCGCGAGCAAGCACGACCTCTTCGCCGCGGTCTACCGGGAGGCCGCCGACGGCCTGCTCGCCAAGACCCGCTTCGACCCGGCCGACACCCTGATCGAGCAGCTGATCGAGGGCATGGACGCCCACCTGGACTACTTCATCGCCAACCGGCACGCCGTGCTCACGGCCAACCGGGTGCTGGCCGGGGACCAGGTGATCCAGACGATCATCGCCGAGGAGCTCGACGCCCTGCGCGGCCGGCTGCTCGGCGTCCTCCCGCTCGCGGACGAGCGGGCGCGGCAGGCCGTGTCACAGGTCCTGCGCGGCTGGCTGGTGTTCGTCCGGGTGCTGGTCATCGACTGGCTGACCGAGGAGACCTGCACCCGCACCGAGCTGCGGGACGCCTGCATCGGTGCCGTACTGGGCGCCCTCCGGCCGCTGCTGCCCGCCGATCCGGCACCCGACCGGGGGCGCCGAGGGCATATCATCGGGGCGTAACGGGAGAAGCACCGCAAGCGTCCAATTGCCTATGAATATATGACAATTAAGCGCTTCGACTCCTCTCGACCAGCCGGACCTCCGAACCCCGCGAAGGGACCCATGGACTCCGTCGCAGCCGACCCCCGGACCACCCTCCCCCCACTCCACCGGCTCCCCCTCACCCCTGCCCAGCCGCCCCACCCCACCACCCTCCCGGACGGCACCCCCGCGTGGCTGATCACCCGCTACCACGACGTCCGGCAGGTCCTCGGCGACCCCCGGGTCACCCGGGCCGACCTGCATGACGTCGGCACCGCGGGTGCCACCGCCGACGTGGCCGCCAACCCGGCGTCCCTGTTCAACCAGGACGGGCCCGCCCACCGCCGGCTGCGCGGCACCGCCCAACGGGCCTTCACCCCGCGCGCCATCGCCGGCTGGCAGCCCTGGGTCGCCGCCGCCGTCCAGCAGTCCGTGGACCGGCTCGTCGCCGCCGGCCCGCCGGCCGACCTCGTCCCCGCGTTCGCCCGGCCGGTGCCGTTCGCCGTCACCACCCGGCTGATGGGGCTCGACGGGGACGGGCCCGACCACCTGGACGAGGAGCGGCTGCACCGCTGGACGCTCGCCCTGCTCGCCCAGGGCGAGGACGAGGGCGAGAACCAGAGCTCGAACCAGAACGAGGGCCACAACGAGGGCCAGGCCGAGGACCGACGCGGCGCCGAGACCGGTCACGACGACACCCTCGCCGAATTCGGCGCCTTCATGGGCGAGTTGGTGGCCCGTCGGCGCCGCGCGCCCGGTGACGACCTGGTCAGCCGGCTGGTCCGGGCCGCGGACCAGGACGGCGGCGTCCCCGAGGAGTCCCTCGTCTTCCTGGTCGCCGGGCTCACCGCCAGCGGCAACGAGAGCGTCGCCGGTGCGCTCGCCAACGCCCTGGTCTATGTGCTCGGCGAACGCCCCGAGCACTGGCCGCGCCTCGCCGACCCGGGCATCGCCGAGCGCACCGCCGAACGCCTGCTGCACTACATCCCGCTCGGCGACGACGAGGCCACCATCCGCCGCACCACCGCGCCGATCGAGGTCGGTGGCGTCGCCATCCCGGCCGGCTCGGTCGTCGCCGTCAGCCTCGGCAGCGCCAACCGCGACCCGGCCGTCCATCCCGAGGGCCTCGACGCCGACCTCGGCCTCCCGCTCGCCGCCCCCACCCTCGCCTTCAGCGCCGGACCGCACTACTGCATCGGCGCCTGGCGGGTCCGCCTGGAGATGCGCGAGTCCCTGCACCGCCTCGCCACCGCGCTGCCCGGCCTGCGCCTCACCGTCCCGGTCGCGGACCTCGCCTGGCAGCTCGGCGGCACCACCCGGAGCCCGGCCCGCCTCCCGGTGGACTGGTAGCCGCGTCCGGGAGCGCGGTCGGCGCCCGCTCGGCGTCAACAGTCGGGCAGGGCGCCCGGCCACCGCTCCCGGCGCCGCTCGACGCACTCGGCGTCGCTGCGCCGGTGCTCATGTTCCCGCCGGACAGCTGCTGTTCCTCCGCACCGTTCGCCCGGACAGCTCGTCCGAACGGCTCATCCGAACAGCCCGTCCCCCAGCGTCCCGCCCTCGGGCGCGCCCGGCAGCACGTAGGCCACCGCCGAGGCCGTGTGCTCGACGAAGGCGTTGAGGGCGTCGCGGGCGGCCAGCCGGTTCTGGACCCGGGTGAACTGGGCCGGGTCGCGCATGAAGGCGCAGAACAGCAGGCCGCGGTCGCCCGGGCCGTCGTCATAGCTGTAGCCGCGCCGCAGCATCCGGGCGCCGCCGTCCAGCCGGGGGCTGGAGAGGCGGACGTGCGCGGTGGCCGGGATGACGTACGAGCCGTCCGGGTTCTTGGTGTAGATGTCCGGCTCGTCGTGCTCCGCCGTGCCGGTGAGCGGGGCGCCGTCGCCGGCCCGGCGGCCCATCACCTGCTCCTGGCGGTCCCCGGGGAGGGCGGCGAAGGCGGCGGTGTCCATCCGGATCCGGCGGTAGACCAGCGTCGTCCCGTGCTCGTACGGTCCCGGCGGCCCCCAGACCCACTGCCCGCTGTCCGCACCGTCCGGGTTCGCCGTGCCGTCCTTGAAGCCGAACAGGTTGCGCGGGGTGGCGCCCCCGGTCGTCCGGGCCAGGAAGCCGGACTGCGTCCAGCGCACCGTCGCGCCGGCCGCCCGGGCCGCATCGCCCACCTGCTCGGCGACCACGGACAGCGGCCAGCGGTCCACCGCGCACAGCTGGACCACCAGGTCGCCGCCGCCGCGCGCCGGGTCGAGCCGGTCCCCGGGGAAGGCGGGCAGCTCGGTCAGCAGGGCCGGCGGAACGTTCAGCCCCAGCCGGGCGGCGAGGCCCGGCCCGACCCCCACCAGGCTGCTGAGCCCGGCCGGCCGGCCGTCCCGCAGCCGCGCGTCCGCCGGGCGGTCGCCCGCCGCCTCGGCCAGCACCCGGGTCAGCCCGCCGAGCAGGCCGCGCAGGGCGGCCCGCCCGTCCGAGGTCGCGGCCGGCGCCAGGTCGAGGGCCAGCAGCTGGGTGGCCGGCTGCTGCGGGGCCGTCACCCCGGCCTGCCGTTGGCCGTGGAAGGGCACGGCGGACGGCTCCGGCGCCGCCGCCGGCCGGCCGGGGTCCGCCCGGCCGTCGTCGCCGCCCAGGGCCAACGCCGCGGCCCCGGCACCGAGTCCGGCGGCCGCCACCGCCCCGCCCGTGATCAGAGCCCTCCGACCCACACCGGTCCTGACGGTCGGTGTCCGGTCCTGCGCCTTTCCGGCTTCGGCATGCATGGGCGACATTGGAGACGATAGAACACGCCGTATGCAACTTTTGACCGCCCGTCACCCCGGACCGACCGCAACACCCTCACACGGGACCCGAACCGTCAGGCGCCTGCCCGCGCTGCTCGCCGCCGCCGTCCTCGCCCTCGCCGGCTGTTCCTCGGGCGGCTCGGCCTCCTCCGACGCCAAGCACCCGGACGGCACGGTCATCCGGGTCCCGCAGCACTTCCCGACCGTCCAGCAGGCCGTCGACGTGGCCCGCGAGGGGGACACCGTGCTGGTCGACCCGGGCACCTACCGGGAGAGCGTGCGCCTCACCAAGCCCAAGATCGTGCTGCGCGGCACCGACCGCAACACCGTGGTCCTGGACGGCGGCCTGCGGCTGGTCAACGGCATCACCGTCTCCGGCCCCGGCTCGGTGGTGGAGAACCTCACCGTCCACGGCTACCTCGCCAACGGCGTGCTGTTCACCGGCGTCACCGACGAGAAGCTGCAGCAGCACGGCGCCGGCGGCTCCGCCTACGACCCGCTGGACACCGTCCGCTTCCCGCCCGTCCAGGGCTTCCGCGCCAGCAATGTCACCGCGTACAACAACGGCCTGTACGGCATCTACGCCTTCGACGCCCGCGGCGGAGTCATCGAGGACTCCTACGCCTCCGGGGGCGCCGACTCCGGCATCTACGTCGGCCAGTGCAAGCCCTGCGACACCCTGGTGCGGGGCAACACCGTCGAGCGCAACGCCGTCGGCATCGAGATCACCAACGCCTCCGACAACCTCACCGTCGTCGGCAACCTGGTCCGCGGCAACCGGGTCGGCGTCACCCTCAACTCCAACGACCTCGAAGCCCTCGCCCCCCAGCACGGCGCGGTGCTCGCGGGTAACGTCGTCACCGACAACAACGCCACCGACACCCCCCAACAGGCCGACGGCGCCTACGGCATCGGCATCGGGATCGGCGGCGGCACCGTCAACCAGGTGCAGCGCAACCTGGTCCGGGGCAACCGCGCGGCCGGGATCCTCGTCACCGACCCGCCCGGGCACCCGGCGAGCGGCAACCGCGTCGAGGACAACCGGGCCACCGGCAACGGCACCGACCTGGTGCTCGCCTCCGTCGACCCGGGCAACTGCTTCACCGGCAACCAGCCGGCCGTCCAGAGCCCGGACGGCCTGGAGGGCCTGGCGGGCTGCGCCGTCCAGGGCCGCGGCGCCCCGCCCCTCGGCCGGACCAGCCCGGTCCAGTCGCCGCCCGGCATCCCGTTCAGCCAGGTCCCGGCCCCGCCGGCCCAGCCGTCGCTGCCGGACCCGACCGCGCCCGGCCGCCCGGCGACCGACCTCCCGGGCCCGGTCGACCCCGGCGCCTACCCGCTGCCGGAGTCCGCGGACGCCGTGCCGAAGCACTGACCCCGGGCGCGACCGGGGGCGCGCGGGCGCTCGCGTCGCGGGCGCGTCCGGCTTCGCGTTCGCCCGCCCCGCCCCGCCCCGCCCCGGCCGGGCGGGCGGGCGGGCGGGCCAGGGCGGGCCGGGAACCCGGCCGGATCCACCGAAGCCCACCGGACACTCCGGACACCGGTGGATGAGCCCGACACCCCTCCCGACACGGACAGTTCGGGACACCTCAGGCAGTTCGGAAACCGCCCGAACGACCCTCCGCGGACATGACATACTGCGTCGGTGACCTCAGCCGACCTGGCCGCGAAGCCCTCGAAAAGCCGTCCTCAACTGGGCCGGAAGTTCCACCTGCTGTGGTCCGCGTCGGCGATCTCCTCGGTCGGCGACGGCATGCGGGACTCCGCCCTGCCACTGCTGGCGGTGGCCGTCTCCGACTCCCCCGGCGCGGTCTCCGTGGTCTCCGTCGCCGCCTCCCTGCCCTTCCTCCTGATGTCCCTGTACGGCGGAGTGCTCGCCGACCGGGCCGACCGGCGACGGCTGATGTGGACGATCGACGCGGCGCGCGCCGCCGTCGTCCTGGGCTTCGCCTGCTGGATCTTCGTCGCCGACCCGCCGCTGGTCGCGCTCGCCGCACTGGCCTTCCTGCTCGGCTGCGGCGAGACGGTCTTCTCCAACGCCGCCACCTCGGCCGTCCCCGAGCTGGTCCGCCCCGAGCAGCTCGACGCCGCCAACGGCCGGATGCAGGCCAACATGCTCGTCGGCGGCAACCTGATCGGCCCGCTGCTCGGCTCGGCGCTGTTCGCCGTGGCCGCCGCGGCCCCCTTCACGGTGGACGGCGTGTCCTTCGCGCTCGCCGCCGTCCTGGTCGCCGCCACCGGCCGCTCCACCGCGCCGCGCACCCGGGCCGACCGCCGCCCGGTGCTCACCGAGATCCGCGAGGGCGTCGACTGGCTGCTCCACCACCGCGACGTGCGGATGCTCGCCGTGCTCTCCACCCTCGGCGCGCTCGCCTGCTTCATGGGCACCACCATGATGGTCCTGATGGTCACCAGGGTCATCCACGCACCCGCCGCCGCCTACGGCATCGTCCTCGCGGCCGGCGCCATCGGCGGCACCGCCGCGAGCACGCTGGCCGGCCGGCTCAGCCGGCTGCTCGGCCGGGGCACCCGGATCGCCCTCGCCTTCCTGCTGATGGGCGTCTCGCTGATCCTGATGGGCCTGAGCACCTCGGTGGCCGAAGTGGCCGTGCTGTACGGCGTGGTCGGCTTCGGGATCGTCACCTGGAACATCCAGGCGATCTCGCTGCGCCAGCAGGCCGTGCCGAAGGAGCTGCTCGGCCGGGTCAACAGCTGCTACATGCTGCTGAGCCGCCTCGGCATCATGGCCGGCGCCGCCCTCAGCGGCTGGATCGCCTCCGCCGTCGGCATCCGCACCCCGCTGCTGATCGGCGGCGGCCTGCTGCTCGCCCTGCTGGTCGCGGTGCTGCTCCTGCTCCCGCGGATGACCGCGCTGGAGGCCGTCCCGGCGGGCGCCGCGTCGGACTCCGGCGCCGGCGTCGAGGCCGGGTCCAGGTCCGGGTCCGAGGCCGAGTAACCCCGGTGCCGGAAGGGCGGCTTTCGCGTCCTCCCACTCAACGGCCCCTGCCGGCCGGTATGGTGACCCGAGGGGTGGCGCCGGGAAGACTGGTCGGTGCACAGCACCGCATGCCCTGAGGAGAGCCGTGAACGCCCACCACTCCACCGCCGCGGACCGGTCGACCGCCTCCGACTCCCCCGATTCCCCCGGTGCCTCCCGCGCCGAAGCGCCGCCCGTCGGCCTCGGCCCCCTGGTGCGGATCGACGGCGGCTGGTTCATCGGCGACCACGAGAGCACGGCGCACCTCGCCGTCCTCCCCGGGGGATTCGAGCACCGCGTCGCCGGGCGGGATCCGTTCCTGGTGCCGTGGGACCGCCTGATGAGCCTGCAACTCGGTTTCACCCGCGGCCGGTTCCCCAGCACGCCGGTCGGCGGCCTCCTGAACTCGTACGACGGCGCGATCGGCGCCCACGGCTCCTGCCTCAGCGCCATGGTCCGGCACCCCTACGACCTGTGGCGGCCCCGGTTCGTCCACCACGGGTGGTGGTACCCGGCGCCCGAGCTCACGGTGCTGCGCCAACTGCTGGGGGACATCGTCGACCTCGGCCACGTCGAACGGCTCGGTGACGACGCCTGGCTGACCTCGGCCGTCGAGGAACTGGCGGCGGACCGCCACCTCCGGAAGTGGCGGACCGGCAAGGCCGTCATGGAAGGCGTGAAGGAGATCATCACCCGCGGGGCGTGACCTTCGCCCGGAGCCCGGACTCCCCATGGACAGGTCAATCCGTTGTCCGTAGAATTCTTCTGACAGGTCGACAGATCGGGGCGGCCGTGACGGCGCAGCCCCGGTCGGCCCGTACCGGGTGATGCGGCAAGGCCGCAGCCCCCGACGCCGAGCCGGGCGCCGGATCGCTCCCCCGTCGATCCGGCGCCCCTCCGCCCGAATGTCGCCCACAGGGCACGTCGCACCACCCACCGGGACCGTGATCTCGCCGCCGCTTCCGAGGGCCTCTTCTCTTCCTGCGAGCGTCGCGCTTGCTTCGGGCGCCGCTTCCGCCAGGCCTCGCCCTGCGCCGGTTCGCCGGTGATCCGCGGGCGCCCGGCGCCCCCGAGGTGGGGGAACTCCCCATCCGGGAACGGGGGTTAGCCCCATGGCCGATGACTTTCGCACCGGGATAGCGTCGTCGGGTCCGCCCCGCGACGGGGCCCGTTCAGGAACGCCCTCCAGATCTGGGGAATGACATGCGCCAGCAGTCCGGCCGTCTCGCGTCCTTCGTCGTCCTCGCGGCCGCCGTGGGCGGTCTCAGTGCCTGCGGGTTGGCTCCCGACAACACCTTCGACGACGACGCCGCGGTGAGCGGGACGATCACCGCGGTGAAGCTCGACACCACCTCCGGCGGCGTGACCCTGCGCGGCAAGGACGGCCTCGACAAGGTCTCCGTGCACCGGTCGGTCAGCTACAAGAACGACAAGCCGGGCGCGACCAGTCGGGTCGAGAACGGCGTGCTGGTGCTCGGCGGCTGCGGCCAGTACTGCTCGGTCACCTATACCGTCGACGTCCCCGCGGGGCTGCCGGTCAGCGGCCGGACCTCCACCGGCGCGGTCAGCCTCTCCCGGGTGGGCGCCGTGCAGGTCTCCACCCACTCCGGGGCGGTCGACCTGGACGGGGTGAACGGCAGCACCGAGGTGACGACCACCAACGGCGCCATCACCGGGCGCGGACTGAACGGCGACCGCATCCAGGCCGAGACCCACAACGGCGCGATCGACATCACCTCGACCAGGCCGCAGGACGTCTCCGCGTCGACCTCCAACGGCGCCATCACCCTGCTCGTGCCGGCCGCCACGTACAAGGTGTCCGCGAAGAGCGACAACGGCCACCAGGACATCGGGGTCTCCGACGACCCGTCCGGCCGGTACCGGCTCACCCTGAGCACCGGCAACGGGCGCATCACGGTCAAGCAGGCCTGACGATCCCCGCGGCGTGCTGCCGCCCGCGCCACCGCCCACTGACGACCCGCACCGCACCCGTGCCCGGCACCGTCACCCGGCGGTGCCGGGCACGGGCCTGCGCAGGGGCCGGCCGCGGGCCGTGTCGCGGCCCTGACCTGGCAGGAGCGCCGGATCGCGGACCTCGCCGCGGGCGGTCTGACCAACAAGGAGATCGGCCTGCGGACGCGGCTGTCCCCGCGCACCGTCGGCTCCCACCTCTACCGGGCGTTCCCCAAGCTCGGGATCACCTCCCGCGCCGCCCTGCGCGACGCCCTCGACCGGATGCCCGCCGCCCCGGACGCCCGACCCCGCCGTACGGCGGCGGCGCCGGGCCCGCCCGCTTGAATCGCCACGGGGCGAAAGCGGCCACGGCGAAGGGCAGTTGCCGGTCGACACCCGTCGGGGCGCACACCCGTCCGGCCATCCGGCCGGCCGGCGGCTCCTGCTACAGTGGCCGTGACCTGTAGTCGTGTGATCGAGGAGTGGCAGACGTGGCGGGTGACGACGACATCTCCGGGTGAGACCCGGATCTGACGGCCACCGGCCGGTGCTTCAGGAGCGCCGCCGAGGTGGTCGGCTTCGTCGTACCCCTCTTCCGTACGTCTGCCCAGGGCAGAGGTCCGTCTTCCTGCCCTCATTCCCTTCGAGGTCATCCCCATGTCCGACGCTGCCGTCGTCTGCTCCAACGTCTCCTTCGCCTGGCCCGACGACACCCCGGTCTTCCACGACCTGTCCTTCACCGTGCCCGCCGGCCGGACCGGCCTGGTCGCCCCCAACGGCTCCGGCAAGAGCACCCTGCTCAAACTGATCGCCGGCGAACTCAAGCCCGCCACCGGCTCGGTGACGGTCACCGGACGGCTCGGGCACCTCCGCCAGAGCCTGCCCCTGACCTCCGGCCTCACCGTCGCCGAGGTGCTCGACATCGCCCGGATCATCCGGGCCATCGACGCCGTGGAATCCGGGGACGTCGACGAGCGGCACTTCACCACCATCGGCGACGACTGGGACATCGAGGAGCGCACCCGCGCCCAGCTCGACCGTCTCGGCCTGGCCGGCCTCACCCTGGACCGCAGCCTGAGCACGCTCAGCGGCGGCCAGATCGTCTCCCTCGGCCTCGCCGCCCAACTGCTCAAGCGCCCCGACGTGCTGCTGCTCGACGAACCGACCAACAACCTCGACGCGCACGCCCGGCACAAGCTCTACGACGTGCTGGAGGACTTCAACGGCTGCCTGCTGCTGGTCAGCCACGACCGCGCGCTGCTCGACCGGATGCAGCACATCGCCGAACTCGGCAACGGCGAACTGCGCTTCTACGGCGGGAACTTCACCGCGTACGAGGAGGCCGTCCGGGCCGAGCAGGAGGTCGCCGAGAAGAACGTCCGCAACGCCGAACAGGATCTGAAGCGGGAGAAGCGGGAGATGCAGCAGGCCCGCGAACGCGCCGAGCGCCGCCAGAGCAACGCCGCCCGCAACCTCAAGAACGCCGGCCTGCCCCGCATCTTCGCCGGGAACATGAAGCGCGGCGCCCAGGAGTCCGCGGGCCGGGCCGGCCAGATGCACGCGGCCCGGGTCGGCGAGGCCAAGGCCCGGCTCGACGAGGCCGGGCGCGCCCTGCGCGAGGAGCAGCGCCTCTCCCTGGAACTGCCCGACACCCAGGTGCCCGCCGGACGCAACCTCTTCCTCGGCGAGGGCCTTCAGGTCCGCCACGCCGGCCGGCCGGTGTTCACCGAGGGCGGCGTCGACCTGAGCGTCCGCGGCCCCGAGCGCATCGCGCTGACCGGGCCCAACGGCGCCGGGAAGAGCACCCTGCTGCGCCTGGTCACCGGCGAACTCGCCCCGGACAGCGGGGAGATCAAGCGCAACGACGGGCGGATCGCCTACCTCTCGCAGCGCCTGGACCTGCTGGACCTCGACCGCTCCGTGGCGGAGAACTTCGCCGCGTTCGCCCCCGAGCGGCCCGAGACGGAGCGGATGAACCTGCTCGCCCGCTTCCTCTTCCGCGGGGCCCGGGCCCACCTGCCGGTCGGGGTGCTCTCCGGCGGCGAGCGGCTGCGCGCCACCCTGGCCTGCGTGCTGTGCGCGGAGCCGGCCCCGCACCTGCTGCTGCTCGACGAGCCGACCAACAACCTCGACCTGGTCAGCGCCGGCCAGCTGGAGAGCGCCCTGAACTGCTACCAGGGCGCCTTCCTGGTGGTCAGTCACGACGAGCGCTTCCTCGCCGAGATCGGGGTGAACCGCTGGCTCCGGCTGGCCGACGGCACGCTGAAGGAGACCGGGGCGCCCGCGGTGTGATCCGCCGACGTGCGACGCGGCCCGCCGAGGCACCGTGCCCGGCGGGCCCGCCACCCCTCACCTCGGAAGGTTCCCCGTGCTCCAGCACGCCCTGATCGCCCACGACCTCGTCCGCGACCTCGGCGGCCGGCGCGTCTCGGCGGCACCGGGGAGGGCCCGCGACCGCTGGCGTCGCTCCGGGCGTCCGGCTGCCCGGCCGGCTCGTGCTGGACGCCCCGGAGGTGGCGGCGACCGACCGGCTGCTGGTCACGGGCGGCAACGGGACGGGCAAGTCGACGCTGCTCGCCGTGCTCGCCGGGCCCCTCTCCCCGCGGCTGTGCGACGACCGGAGCCACGCGTCATTGCACCTCGACACAGTCACCTGTCAGCATGGTGACGTGAACCTTGACCATGTCTTCGTCTGCGGGCACCCGGCCCTGGACTTCGCGGCCACGCTCCGTGCACGACGCACGGTCCGGTTCGAGATGTTCGTGACGCCGGAGCGCCTGAACGCCTGGTATCTGGACTGCGGGCTGGTGGACACGATCACGCCCGGTGACGAGCACGACGTCCGCGAGGCGACGACCGTCCGCGAGGCGATCTACCGGCTCGTCACCAACCGGCGACTCGACGAGCCCTTCGACCGCGAGGCGCTCGCCGTGCTCAACGCCGCCGCGCGCAAGCCGCCCGTGACACCGCAGCTCACCATGACCGGGCGGCACAACGAGGCGACCCCCGAGCAGGCGCTGGCGACCGTCGCGCGCCAGGCGGTCGAACTCCTCAGCGGCCCGGACGTCCCCCTGATGAAGGAGTGCGGCAACCCGGAGTGCACCCGGGTCTACATCGACCGCTCCCGGGGCATGCGCCGCCAGTGGTGCGGCATGGAGTCCTGCGGCAACAAGATCAAGGCCGCCGCCTACCGCGCGCGGAAGAAGACGCCGTCCACCGCGGGTGCCCGGTAGTCCCTCCACGACCGCGCGCCTCGGCGGCCGGACCCCGGCACGGGTACCAGGCATCACCGTCCATGCCGAGGGAGTGAACGGTTGCGACCCGCCGGATGCCCGCACCACGGATGCCCGCACCACGGACGCCGGCACGACGAAGGCCGGTGCGAAGGGGGCCTCGCACCGGCCTCTGCTCGGTGACCTGCTCGCGGAACTCCTGGGCCGGCACGACGAACCGTGCCCGGCGAAGGACCTGCGGGACGAACTCATGGAGAAGCACCCGAAGCGCGCCCCGACGCCCCAGGTCGTGCGGAACACCCTGGAGTCGCTCGTCGCCAAGGGCCGCGTACGGCGCCACCAGCAGCAGCGTTCCATCCTGTGCACCCTGGTGCGGCCGGGCCCGGCCGCCCATGGACACGTGCGCACCCGGGAAGCCATCTGCCGGCCCTATCATCACCAGTCAAGCCGGTGACGCACTCCGATGGTCTTCGTACCGCCGCCGAACCGCCTGCGGGAGAACGGCCCCGACCGACGCCGGGCCCGAGCGACGGCGACCCCGGGGCAGATACCACACAGCAGGCGGAAAGCCGGAGAACATGCCGAAGCCGAACCGCCCCGAGGCCGGTACGTGCTATGGCCGACCGGCCGCACACATGCCATGCTCTCCGAGGCGACGGATGGGGACCGACCGGCGGGGGTACCGTGGAGTTCCATGTGCTCGGAGCAGTCGAACTGTCCGTCCACGGAAGGCCCGTGGCGCTCGGGACCAACAAGCTGCGCTGTCTCGCCGCGGCACTCGCACTCGACGTCGGCCGACCGGTACCGCTGGACACCCTGATCACCCGGCTCTGGGGCGACGAGCCCCCGGCCAAGGCCCGGGAGGCCGTGCACTCCTACGTCTCCCGGCTGCGCTCCGCGCTCCGGAAGGCACAGCACGCCGACGACGGCGCGCCGCCCGCGGTGATCAACCGCAAGTCGCACGCCTACGCCCTGGACACCGATCCGAACCAGGTCGACTGGCCCCGGTACGTCCGGCTCGGGCGACGCGCCCGATCGCTCGCCGACGCGGGCAACGACCGCCAGGCGCTCGAACTCCTCCGGCGCGCCGACGACACCTGGCGGGGCGAGCCCCTCGCCGGCCTGCCCGGCCAATGGGCCCGGGCCACCAGAAGCACCATGCGCGACCAGTGGCTCGCCACCATGCTGACCCGCTGCGAAGTCGAGCTCAGACTCGGACACTTCGCCGAACTCGTCCCCGAACTGGCCGCGTTGGCGGAACAGCGACCGACCGACGAGCGGGTGGCGGGCCACCTGATCACCGCGCTCTACGGCTGCGACAGGTTCGCCGAGGCGCTGGACGTGTTCCGGCGGACCCGGCGGGAACTGCTGGAGTACCTCGGCGCCGAACCCGGCGAACAGCTCAGGGCACTTCAGCAACGCATCCTTCGCCGCGCCCCGATCGGCGAGATCCTGACCCGCCCGGGACGGCCCGTCGCTCCGCCCATCGCCGCCGAGCACGGCCCCGCGCGCAGCAACTACCTCCCCGTGCGGCACCGGATGGTGGGCCGCGACGCGGAACTCCGGCACCTGTTGTCGGCGCCCACGAGCGGCTCGCCGGACGGCGCGGGCGGCTGCATCCGCGCGGTCTCCGGCATGGCCGGCACCGGGAAGACCAGCCTCGTCGTCACCGCCGCGCACCTCCTCCGGGACCGCTTCCCGGACGGCCGGTACTACGTCGACCTCCGCGCCAACGGGGGCGCTCAACAGCCGCTGGACACCGAGGCGGTGGCGACGTTGCTGCTCAGACAGTTCGGGGTCCCGGCCGCCTCGATCCCCACCGACCGGGACGAGCTGGCGTCCCGGTGCCGCGGCCTGCTCGCCGAGCGCCGGGCCGTGGTCGTACTCGACGACGCCCGGGGGCCCGGACAGGTCCGCCCCCTGCTCCCGGGCAATCCCGCCTCCTGCATCCTCGTCACGAGCCGTCACCGGCTCGCCGAACTCCCCTGCAGTCCGCTCTACCTCGACCCCATGTCGCCCGAGGACGCGGCCGGACTCTTCACCGCGCTGGTCGGAAAGGAACGGGCCGGCGACCCCGCGGGGGTCGACGCGCTCGTCGAGCGGTGCGGCCGGCTCCCGCTCGCCCTCGACCTGGCGGCGAGCCGGTTCAAGGCCCACCCCACGTGGTCCCTGGACCACTTCGTCCGGCGGCTGTCCCGCAGCGGCGGCCGGCTGAACGAGCTCCGCCACGGGCTCGAAAGCGTGGCCCTGGCGTTCGACGTGTCGTACCGCTCGCTCTCCCGCACCCAGCAGGAGGCGTTCCGCCGCCTCGGCCTGCACCCCGGTCCCGACTTCGGCCCCGACACCGCCGCCGCCCTGGTCGGACGGCCGCTGCGGGAGACCGACCGGATCCTGGAGAGCCTGCACGACCTGCACATGCTCCAGGAGAATTCGCCGGAGCGGTACGTACTGCACGATCTCCTGCGCGAGTTCGCCGTCGATCTCGTCACGGCCGAGGAACGGCAGCAGGCGGTTCGACGGCTCATCGGATTCGCGCTGCGGGCGGCCGATCGAGCCGACCGCACGCTCAATCCCCGGCGCTTCCGGCTGCCCCTCCCCCGAGCGCCGCACCCCGCCCCCGTGGACGCGCTGGTGGACGGGCTCGACTGGCCCGACGACAAGGCCGTCAGGGCCTGGCTGGGGGTGGAACTCCCCGGCCTGGTCTCCGTGGAGGCCCACGCCCGGGCCACCGGCATGACCGAGGAGGCGGCCTGGCTCGCCCACGCCCTCGCCGACCACCTCGAAACCGAGGGGCTGTGGCGCGAGGCCGACGAGATGCACCGGGCCTCGGCACACCACTGGCACGGCCGCGGCGAGGACCTGGCCGAGGGCCACGCCCTCCTGGCCCTGGCCTCGATCCGGATCCGCACCGCCCGGTACGCCCTCGCCCAGCGGGCCTCGGAGCGCGCCCTCGCCATAGCGCGAGCGGCAGGCAGCGCCGAGTGCACCGCGGCGGCGCTGGAGAGACTCGCCCAGATCCGGTGGAGCCAGAGCGATCTTTCGGCTTCGCTGGCGACGCAGCGCGAGGTCGTCGAGATTCACCGGCAATCGGGGGACGAGTGGAACACGGCCCGCTGCCTGAACAATCTCGGCACCATCCTCCTGCACCTCGGCGACAGCCAGGCAGCGCTCGACGCCTTCTCCGAGGCCCTCCCCCTCGCCAAGACCCTCGGTGCCGCACGACTCGGTCTGCAGCTTCTCGGCAATCTCGGCGGAATACACCTCAGCAGTCAAAACCCGAATGCCGCGCGCGACGCATTCGAGCAAATCCTGGCAACCGGGGAAAACATCCTGCCGCCGAACGATCTCGCCGCCATCCGCGTGAACCTCGCGGCGTCCCTGCGACTCCCCGCCGAAGCCGACCGAGCCGCAGAACTCTACCGGGCCGCGCTCCGAACCTTCCGCCAGACGGGAAACCGACGGGCCGAGGCCGACGCCATGAACGGACTGGGCGCCGTGCATCTGGAGACAGGGCAGTACGACGCCGCCCTCGACCAGAACTCGCGCGCACTCGAACTCGCCCGATCGATCGGCGCCCAGCGCGAGGAGGCCGGGGCGCTGCGCGGGTCGGGCCGAGCCGAGCACGCACTCGACCGGACGTCCGAGGCGCTCGACCATCTCCGCCAGGCCGTCGCTCTCGCCCGGCAGATCGAGGCACCGGAGGAGGAGGCCCACGCTTGCGAGGCATTGGCCGAATTGCAGCTGCGAACCGGTCGGACGGACGCGGCCCGCACGACAATCCGACGCGCCATTGAACTTTCCGAGTCGACGCGCACTCCAGAATCGAAAACAATGCGCAATCTCCGCAGGCAATTGGATCAAACAAGCGAATAGAACTCGCCCGGCCGGCCATGGCAGACCTAGGACTCGATTTGATGGGCCGGGCAGCTCTGGTGTATCAATTCCGGTGTTATGTTCAGACGAACACCTGGAAGAATGCTCATGCGTAAAATTTTCTCGTGTGCGGCAGCCATTCTGACCATAGGTCTGGCCGTCCTGTCCGTTCCCGTACTCGCCACTTCGCACCAGCCGGCGGCGACCGCCAAGGCCTGGCTTCCGATCTGGGCATTCCGCGCGGCGGTCGATACCCCCGCCGCCGGGACCGAACCCACGGCCGACACGGCCGCCTGAAGCACCCCGGCGCAGGAATCGGGCCGGCATCCCCCTCACCGGCTGGCACCGGCTCGGCGGCGATCCGCACGCCCCGTAAAGTTAGCTGAGGCACACCTAAGTCACCCAGGCCGTACCCCTTCTCGCCGCACCGGCGCGGGCGGCCTCGTCTCCGACCGGTGTCGGCGTCGGGGTGTGCCGGGCGAACGCTTCGGGACAGGGAGAGAGATGCCGAGGGACGGTCAGGAGGCCAGGCGTCCGCACGGGGAACTGGTCGCGGACGTGATGGCGGTGCTGTGGGCGGCCGGTGAGCCGATGACCGCGCAGCAGGTCAAGGCGGCGCTGCACCAGGACCTCGCCCGGACGACCGTGGCGACGATCCTCACCCGCCTGCACGAGAAGGGGACCCTGGAGCGCACGCGGCCAGGGCGTTCCTTCGCCTACGCGCCGGTCGCGGACGCCGCCGGGCTGGCGGCCGGGCGGATGCGCCAGGAGCTGGAGAAGGAGCCGCAGCGGGACCTCGTCCTGAAGCGGTTCGTGTCCTCGCTGTCCACGGACGACGGGGACGTCCTGCGGCGCCTGCTGATCGAGGCGGAGGCCGCACCGGCTCCGGCCGGGGGCGAGGCCGTGCTGGAGGGCGGGGCGTGACGCTGTTCCTGGTGGTCGTCGCCCTCACCGTCGTCCTTCCGTGGGGAGCGGCGCCCGCGGCCCGTCGGCTGGCCGGGCTGCTCCCGCCGCGCGAGGCCTCGCTGACCCTCGCGGGGGCGGCCGTGCTGCTCGCGGGCGGCACGGTCGCGGCGCTGACGGGGCTCTTCCACGTGCCGTTCCTGGCGGGGCTGGAGCACCTGCGGTTCGCCCGGGTGACGGCGGACTGGCCGGCGGTGGTGCCGGTGTCCGGTGCCGCCGGGGTCCTGCTCGCCGTGCAGGCGGTGCGGCTGGTGCCGGCCGCTCGCCGGCAGCGTGCGCTGCTGGCCCGCGCGTGGGCGCTGACCGGCGAGGGGACGGCCGAGGGCGACGTGCTCGTCGTCCCGGGTGAGGAGGCGGAGGCCTTCGCCCTGCCGCGTTTCCGTGGCCGCGCCGCCCGCGTCGTCGTGTCGGAGGGCATGCTCAGGGCGCTCGGGCCGTCGGAGCGCACGGTGCTGTTCGCCCATGAACGGGCTCATCTCCGCGGGCGGCACCATGTGCTCTCGGCCGTCGTCGACCTGGCCTCGGCCGTGCATCCGGCGCTCGCGCGCCTGGGGCCCGCGCTGGAGTTCCACCTGGAGCGGTGGGCGGACGAGGCCGCCGCGACGGCGGTGGGGGACCGGAGGGTCGCCGCGACCGCCATCGCCCGCGCCGCGCTGGCCGGCTCGGCCGGGACGGGGGTGCGCGGCAGCCGGCTCCTGTCCGTGAGCACGGGCCCGGTCCCCCGGCGGGTTCAGGCCCTGCTGGAGCCGGAGCCCGCCGGGCCCAGGGGGCGCGGGCCACGTGCGGCCGTGTCCGGTCTCGTCGCCGCGGTGGTGGTGTCGGCCCTGCTGGCGCTCGGCCTCGCCTACGGCCTGCACGAGTACGTGGAGCATGCGGCCAGGAGGATCGTCGGCCCCTGACCGATCTGACGACATCGATGTAGACCAACGATCGGAAGCGTGGGTATGGTGAGCCTCGGCTTGCTGCTTTCGGCGCCGAGGGCGTCGCGCTTTTCCGATGATGGGGACACGGTTTGTACGACGGACGGCAGGGATCGTCGAGTCCGTTCGAGCAGTCCGTCTACCTCCTGTCGGAGGCCGGGCGGGCCGTCGACCGTCTGCTGGCGGAGCGGCTGGAACACCGGGGGCTGACCCCGGTCCACCACGCGCTGCTGTCGGCGCTGGCGCGGCTGGGACCGCACGGTCGGCACGATCTCACCTCCCGTGTCACGGCGCCCGCGGCCGAGGTGGACCAGGCCCTCGACGATCTCCTGTCGGCACGCCTGCTGCAGTCGATGGTCGTCCACGTCGGTGGTCGGCAGGAGGTGCTGACCATCACCCCCACGGGCGAGTCCGCCCTGGACGTGCTCCACACCGATGCGTCGGCGACGCAGGACGACCTGCTGGCGTCCTTGACGAAGGGGCAGCGCGTCGAGCTCAACTCCCTTCTCCGGCGCGTGTGCGCGGCCGCCGCCCGCGGAGCCGGGCAGCGGCCGCGGCTCCGCGGGACGAGCGGCTGGACCCTGACCCCCGGCTCCCGGCGGACCTGGGCCAGGGTTCGGGAGGGCGTCGGCCCGGCCGAAGGACCGGACGTCGGAACGCCGGACTGACCCCCCTGCGCGGAGAGCTCAGTTCGGCACCGGGCTCGGGGCCGCGCGGTGCTTGGTGAGCGGCACCCCGTCGGCGCCGTCGAGGGTGAGGAGGAGGTCCGCGTGGGCCGAGAGCAGCGCCAGGTCGTGGCTGACGAGGACGACGGCGAGGCCCTGGTCGGTCCGTAGGCCGCGCAGAAGTTCCATGATGTCCTCGGCGGTGTCGGCGTCGAGGGCGGAGGTGACCTCGTCGCAGAGCAGGACATCGGGTTCGGCGGCCAGGGCGCGGGCGATGGAGACGCGCTGGCGCTGTCCGCCGGAGAGTTCGTGGGGGTGACGGTCGGCGTGGCCGGGGGTGAGGCCGACCGCGGTGAGCAGTTCGGCGACGCGGGCGTCGCACCGGTCGGCGGGCCGTACGGAGTGGAGCTTCAGCGGGCGGGTGAGGGTGGCGCCGACGGTGTGGGCGGGGTTGAGGGCGCCGAGCGGGTTCTGCGGGACGAGTTGGACGCGGCGTCGTTGGTCGCGGGTGCGCCGACGGTAGGAGGAGGCCAGGAGTTCGCCGCCGAGGGTGATCCGGCCGGTCTCGGGGCGGTGGAGTCCCGCGAGGGCGCGCAGCAGCGTGGTCTTGCCGCACCCCGACGGGCCGGTGATCCCGGTCAGCGTGCCGGGCCGCAGGACGAGGTCGAGGCCGGTGAAGACCCGGTGGCGGCTGCGGCCGGTGCCGACCCGGGCGTCGAGTGCCTTCACCTCGACGACGGGCACCGCGTCGGCGCGGACGCGAGCCGGTGCGGGCGCCGGGGGCGTTGCGGGCGTGCCCGGGGCCGTGACCGGACGGTCGGGCCGCAGGGCGAGGACGTCGTCGGCGCAGCGGGCGACGACGTCGGGGTCGTGGCTGGTGAGGGCGATGGCGATGCCGTCGCGGTCGGCGATGTCGTGCAGCAGGTCGGCGATGTCGTCGCGCAGGGCGGCGTCCAGGCCGGCGGTGGGTTCGTCGAGGAGGAGGATCGCGGGGCGGCGGGCGAGGGCACGGGCGAGGGCGACGCGCCGCTGCTGTCCGCCGGAGAGGTGCTCGGTCCGGCGGCGTTCGAGGCCTTCGTCGACCGGCAGGCGGACGGCGCGCAGCAGGTCCGTGACGGAGGTGCCGCGGCGGTCGGCGGCGGTCTCGGTGATGAGGCGGTCGACGCGCATGCGGGGGTTGAGTCCGGAGCCCGGGTCCTGGCCGACGAAGGCGAGCCTGTGGCGGCGCAGCCGGCGCAGCTCCTCGGGCGGGAGGGCGAGGATGTCGTGGCCGAGGACGGTGAGGCTGCCGGCGGTGACGCGCGCGCCCGGCGGGAGGGCGCCGACGAGGGCGCGCAGCAGGGTGGTCTTGCCGGCGCCGGAGGGCCCGGTGACGGCGGTGACGCGGCCCGGGGCGAGGGTGAGCGTGGCGTCGGTGAGCAGCGGGGTGTCCCCGAGGGTGACGGACAGGGCGGCGGCACGGGCAGCGGGGTCGGTGGTGCTCACAGCGGGGTCTCCGGGGTGGGCCGGGCGGGGGCGAGGGCTTCGGCGGCGAGGTTGACGCTGATGGCGAGCAGGCCGATGGCGAGGCAGGGCGCTCCGACGGCCCACGGGTTGAGGGTGATGCCGGCGGCGTTCTCGCGGATCATCAACGCCCAGTCGGCTTCCGGGGGTTGGGGGCCGAGTTGGAGGAAGGCGGCGACGGAGACGATGTAGACGCCCTCGACGAAACGCAGGCCGAACAGGGCGAGGAGGGTGGAGCGCAGGTTGGGGAGGACCTCGTGGACGGTGAGGTGCCAGAGGTTCTCGCCGCCCGCGGCCGCGGCCTCGACGAAGCCGGCGGTGGCGAGGGGGGCGGCCGCGGCGGCGACGATCCGGACCGCGTAGGGGATGCCGAGGAGGGTGGCTGCGGCGGCGACGGCGAGGCGTCCGCCGCCGGGCCAGGCCAGGGCGATCAGCATGATGGCGAGGACGGACGGTAGCAGGATCGTCAGGTCCGCGGCGCGTTCGATCCACCGGCCGAGGGCCGGGCGCAGCACGGCGAGGATGCCGATGGCGGTGGCCGCCGCGGTGACGACGAGGGCGATGGCCAGGGCGGTGGCGATCAGGGGCGCGCCCCCGGTCAGCAGGCGGCTGAGGACGTCGCGGCCGAGCTGGTCGCCGCCGAGCGGCGCGTCGCCGCCCGCTTCGGCGTAGGGGAAGGTGACCGGGGTGTCGATCGGGTGCGGGGCGAGGAGCGGCCCGGCGAGTGCGAGGGCGACGAGGGCGAGGGCGGGAACCGCGCGCATGAGCACCCGTCGCTTCCCTCGGGTGGCGGGCGCGGGGGCCGCTGTCGGGGCGTCGGCGGTCATCGTCGCTCTTCTCCGAGGGTGGTGGTGCGGACGAGGTCGGCGAGCAGCAGGAGCAGGCTGATGGCGGCGCCGGCCGCGGCCACGACTCCGGCGACGAGCGGGGTGTCGCGGTCGGTGATGGCGCCGGCCAGGACGGCACCGACGCCGGGGTGGTTGAAGAGGGTTTCGACGACGACGGTGCCGCCGAGGAGCATGCCGGCGGAGGTGGCGATGCCGACGGCGACGGCGGGCAGGGCGCCGGGGAGCATGTGGTGGCTGAGGATGCGCCGGCGGGGCAGGCCGTCGAGGACGGCGGCCTGGACGTGCGGCAGGGCGGCCTGGTCGGCGAGTGCGCCGCGCACGATGCGGGTGTTCCAGCCGATCTGGGGGACCGCCAGGGAGAGCAGGGGCAGGACGATCATGGTCCACGACTCGGGTCTGCCGTCCGCGCCGGTGAGGGTGACGGCGGGCAGCCAGCCGGTCCACTGGGAGAGCAGCAGGAGCAGGGCGACCGAGACGACGAACTCCGGGAGGGCGAACGCGGCGGTGGACAGGGTGTCGACGGCGCGGTCGACGCGCCCGCCGGGGCGCAGCGCGGCCCAGCCGCCGAGGGCGAGGGCTCCGGCGGTGCTGAGGGCGAGGGCGAGGGTGCCGAGCAGGAGGGTGTTGGGGAAGGGGCCGGCCAGGACGTCGGTGACGTGCTGTCCGCGCGCGGTGGTGCCGAGGTCGCCGGTGGGCAGGCCGGTCATCCAGTCCAGGAAGCGCTCGGCGACCGGGCGGTCGAGGCCCATGGCGGTGCGGCGGGCGGCGAGGTCGGCGGCGGTGACACCCCGGTCGGAGCTCGCGCCGGCGGCGTCGCCCGGGAGGAGCTCGACGGCCGCGAAGACGGCGGCGAGCAGGACGACGAGCAGGACCAGGCGCCGTACGGCCTGCCGGGCGACCCGGCCCGCACCGGGGAGGATGCGGGCCGGGAGGCTTCGGGGCGCTTTCGCGTCCACCGGGTGAGGGGTGGTCAACGCGCCAACCAGGTCTTCTCGAACTGGACGCGGCCGTAGCCGGGGAGCTTGGGCAGGTCGCGCACGGCCGCGCCGGCGAGGTCGATGCCGTCGGCCATGCCCCACAGCAGGTAGCCGGACTTCGCGAACTCGATCTCCTGGAGCTGGTGGAGCAGCTTGCCGCGCTCGGCGGTGTCGGCGGTGCCCATGGCCTTGCGGTAGCTCTCGTCGAAGCCCGGCTCGTTCCAGCCGGACTCGTTCTGGCCCGCGTCCGAGAGCATCGTCTTGGAGGCGAAGAAGACGACGGAGTCGTTGGTGCCCCAGTAGCTGGTGTAGAGCGTGCCCTTGAGCCAGGTGTCGTCCCAGAACACCTTGGAGTCCTGCTTCACCACGTTGATCTTCACGCCGGCCTCGCGGACCTGGGTGGCGAAGAGGGTCGCGGACTCGGCGAGTCCGGCGATGTCCTCGGTGGTGGTCAGGTCGTAGGTCCTGGAGGTGTCGAAGCCCGCGTCGGCGAGCAGTTGCCTGGCCTTGGCGAGGTCGCGGGTGCGCTGCGGGATGTCCTTGGCGAAGGCGGGGTCGCCGGTGCCGAGGACGTCGTTGGCGACGCTGCCGTAGCCGGAGAGGACCTGCTTGACCATGGCGTCGCGGTCGACGGCGAGCTTGAGGGCCTCGCGCACCCGTACGTCGGCGAACGGGCCGTCCGCGGTGCGCATGACGACGGGCATCGCCATGTCGTTGGGCCGGCGGACGATCTGGACGTCCTTGCGGGCCTCGGCGGTGCGGGCGGCGACGGCACCGACGTTGGAGGCGACGTCGATCTGTCCGGCGAGCAGGGCGTTGGCCATGGCCTGGGGGCTCTCGAACAGGCGGACCTCGACGGCGTCCAGCAGGACCTTGCCGCCGTACCAGTTGTCGTTGCGCACCAGGCGGGCGTTGCCGTCGCGGTACCAGTCGAGCTTGAAGGGGCCGGTGCCCGGGGCGCCGGCGACCGCGTCGTCCTTGGTGTCCTTCTTGAGGACGAAGGTGGTCAGGCGGGTCAGCAGCGGCAGGTCGGCGTTGGCGTAGTCGGAGACCAGGACGACGGTCCTGGCGTCCTCGGCGGTGATGCCCTCGGGCTGGATGCCGGGCAGGCGGCTCTTGCCCGCCGGGGTGTTGCGCAGCCGCTTCAGCGACCAGACGACGTCGTCGGCGGTGACCGGGGTGCCGTCGTGGAAGGTGGCGCCGTCGGCCAGGGTGAAGCGCCAGGTCTTCAGGTCGTCCGACGGCTTCCAGGAGGCGGCCAGGCGGGGAGCGGTGTTGGCCGTGGCCCCGGGTATCGCGAGCGTGTCGTAGATCAGGCTGATGATGAGGTAGTCGCTCTCGTTGGCCTGGGTGCCGTGCGGGTCCCGGGTGACCGCCGAGGCCTTGCCGAGCGCACCGACCTTCAGCGTCCCTCCGGGGCGGGGCTGCTGGCCGGTCCCACCGGAGACCGCGGCTTCCCCGGCGCCACCCTTGCCGCCACCGCAGGCGGCGAGCACGCCGATCGCCCCGGCTCCGGCTCCGGCCCACAGCAGCTGTCGTCTGGTGACGCCCACGTTCGATCCTCGTCTCGGTTCCGCGCTCGATTTGCTTAGGGTTACCTACCCTAAATTCAAGACAAGTCGCAAGCCGTCCGACGGGGCGCACTCGACTTCCGGCCATGCGCCCCAGCGCCCCAATCCGGCCCGCGAGCAGGGAAGTTGCCCCTGCGCCGCACGTGCGCCGCCGCCCGGAACCGAGACTACGCAAATGTAGACATCCAGCCGGGTAAGGCTTGCCTTACCTAAAAGTCGTTGTTACGTTTCCTGTCGTCCGGCCGTTCGAGCCGCCCCGGACCGATGCCCCACGCGCAGCTCCCGTCGCCGTCCCACACCGGCGAGGTGACGCCACGTGCCCGCACCCCGCCCCTCTTCTCCCCCTGTCCCCGGAAGGTCCCGCCGTGCCCACCTGCCCTGCCCCGGTACGCCGTCTCGACGCCGACGCCGTCGCGGAACTCACCTCCACCGCGGCCGAACTGCTGGCCCTCCACGGCTCCGCGACCAGCCCCGCCCTGCTGGCCGACCTGCCCGAGAAGTGCGCCCGGCTCGGCGAACCGCTGCGCCACCGACTGCGTCCGGTCGACACCGCCGACGGCCTGTTCGTGCTGCGCGGACTGGAGATCGACGACACCCGCCTCGGGCCCACCCCCGACCACTGGTCGACCGTCGGCGACTCCGGCGCGCTCTGGGACGTGGTGCTGCTGCTCGTCTCCACGGCGATGGGCACCCCGATCGCCTGGGACGGCCAGCAGGACGGCCGGTTCGTGCACAACATCGTCCCGACACCGGGCCACGAGAGCGAGCAGACCGGGGCCTCCAGCTCCGTCCTCCTCACCCCGCACACCGAGGACGCGTTCCACCCCGGCCGCGCGCACCTGCTGCTGCTGTGCTGCATGCGCAACCACGACGCCATCGCCACCACCGCGGCCAGCGTGCGCCTGACCGACCTCCCCGACGCCGACGTCGAGCAGCTGAAGCGGCCCGTCGCACCGATCCTGCCCGACGACGCCTACGAGCAGGCCCGGAAGTTCGGCGGCCGGCCCGCGCCGGTCCCCACCCTCTTCGAGGCCCCCGAAGGCCTGACCATGCGCTACGACCCCGCCTACACCCCGCTGGACGAGGCGGACGAGGCATGGCGCGCGGCCTACCGGCGCCTCGGTGACGAACTGGCCCGCGTCTCGGTCGCGGTGAGCCTGGAACCGGGTGACGTCCTGGTCGTCGACAACGACGTCGTCGTCCACGGCCGGGTGCCGTTCCGGGCCCGCTACGACGGCACCGACCGCTGGCTCAAGCGCGCCTCGGTACGCGTGGAAGGCCGCCCCACCCGCCCGCTCGCCGAGCACGACGAACACGGCTACGGCCAGGCCGCCCTCACCGCCCAGGCCGCCTGAACCACCACTGCCGCCGCCTCACCACCTCGAAAGGGCACCCTCATGGACCGGGACGACACCACCCTGCGCGTACTGTCCACCAGCGACCTCGCCGGCCTGGACATCACCCTCGCCGACGTCGTCGACACCGTCGAACAGGCCTACCGCACCCTGGCCGCCGGCCAGTCCGACAACCCGCGCAAACTCACCGTCAAGCCCGCCGACGGCCACTCCGTCTCCTACGCCATGCTCGGCCGCGACGGTGTGCGCAACGTCGTCGCCGTCAAGACCTCCTACAAGCACGGCCTCGACCGGAGCCGCGAGAACCAGCACTACTACACGACGCTGACCATCTACGACGACGTCACCGGCCTGCCCGTCGCCATGATGGACTGCTCCCGCATCGGATCCCTGCGCACCCCGGCCGTCTCCGCCCTGCTGGCCCGCGAGTGCGCCGCCCCCGACGCCTCGACCGCGCTGGTGATCGGCACCGGCACCCAGGGCCGCCTGGCGCTGCCGTTCCTGCTCACCGCCCTGCCCGGGCTGGAGCGTCTCCTCCTGTCCGGGACCCACCCCGACGGCATCGCCGCCGTCCGCGCCGAACTCGCCCGGCACTTCCCCGACCGCGAGCTCGAACTGGTCACCGACCTCAGGGCCGCCGCCCGCGACGCCGACGTCATCGTCGCGACCGCCGGCGGCCACACCCCCGCCGCCGTCGAGGCCGACTGGCTGAAGCCCGGCGCGGTCTCGATCCTGGTCGGCCACGGCCTCGCCCCCTCCACCCTCCACCGGGCGGACCGGGTGATCGCCACCAGCGAGGCCCAGATGCGCGTCACCGGCACCGACATGGCCGACGCCGACGGCAAGCTCCCGGCCGTCGACCTGGAGCTGCCCGTCGTCATCTCCGGCGCCGCCGCCCGCACCGCCCCCGGGCAGCGGATCTTCGCCTACAACAGCGGACTCGTCGTCACCGACATCGCGCTGGGCCACCGCTTCGCCCAACTCGCCGCCGCCCAGGGCCTCGGAACCGAGGTGGCCCTGTGGCGCTGAGCCTGCCCGCCCACCCCGACCCGCTCACCGACCGGATCCACGACAGCGGGCTGCTCCACGAACTCGCCCACGGGCTGGACGGCCCCTTCCACTACCTGCTGCCCGAACGCTTCGACGACAACCTCGCCGCGTTCCGCGCCGCCCTGGCCGACGCCGGGGTCGAGGGCCGCGTCCACTACGCGAAGAAGGCCAACAAGGCCTCCGTGTTCGTGGAGCGCTGCGCCGCGGCCGGCGCCGGAGTCGACGTCGCCTCCCTCGGAGAACTGCGCGACGCCCTCGGCCACGGCGTGCGCGGCGAGGACCTCGTCGTCACCGGCCCCGCCAAGAACGAGCAACTGCTGCGCGTCGCCACCCGGCAGGGCGCGCTGATCGCCGTCGACGCCCTCGACGAACTGGAGCGCCTGCTCGGCCTCGACGCCGACCGTCCCGTCCGCGTCCTGCTGCGCCGGCACCCGCCGGCCCAGCCGCGCAGCCGGTTCGGCCTGGACGACGTGCAACTGCACCAGGCCCTGCGGCGCTGCGCCGAGGCCGGGGACACCGTACGGATGGAGGGCTTCAGCTTCCACCTCTCCGGCTACGCGGTCCAGCCACGCGCCGACCTCGCCGGAGAGCTCGTCGAACTCTGCCTCAAGGCCCGGTCGTCGGGCCTGCCGGCGGACCGGATCAGCATCGGCGGCGGCTTCCCCGTCGACTACGTCGCCGCCGATGCCTGGGACACCTTCCTCACCGAACAGGGCCCCGGGCACTACCACGGCGAGAAGGCCTTCGCCGCGGGCGACTTCTACCCGTACCACTCCCCCGTCGCCGGCGCGGACGCACTGCGCGCGATCCTCGCCGCCCGCCCCGGCGGTACCGGACCGAGCCTCGCCGAGCGGCTGCGGCAGGCCGGCGTGACGCTCCTGCTGGAGCCCGGCCGCGCCCTGCTGGACCGCGCCGGGTCGTCGGTGTTCCCCGTCCAGGGCGTCAAGGACCGCGCCGGGTACGGCATCGTCACCGTCGACGGCACCAGCCTCAGCCTGTCCGAGCAGTGGTTCAACAGCGAGTACCTGCCCGACCCGGTCCTGCTCGGCGACCGCGCCGGGCCCCCGGGGCAGCCGTACCGGGCCTGCGTGGGCGGGGCCAGCTGCCTGGACTCCGACCTGCTCACCTGGCGCAAGATCGCCTTCCCCGCCCGGCCCCGGGTGGGCGACCTGCTCGTCTACCCCAACACCGCGGGCTACCAGATGGACTCCAACGAGTCCCCCTTCCACGAGCTGCCACTGCCGCCGAAGGTCGTCATCGACCACCACGGCGACCGCCCGCGCTGGCGCCTCGACCGCTGACCCCCCGCACGAACCTCACCGCCCCGCCGTCCCCACGGAGCTCCACCATGACCGACGCCCTGAACCGCCCCCCGGTGGTCGGCCGGATGTCCGACCTCATCGGCCGCACCCCGCTGTTCGAACTCGCCCGCGCCGACAACGGCGCCCGGCTGCTGCTGAAACTGGAGATGTTCAACCCCACCGGCAGCGCCAAGATCCGCATGGCCCGCCAGATGGTCCTCGACGCCGAGGAACGCGGCGACCTGCGCGAAGGCGGCCACATCATCGAGTCCACCTCCGGCAACACCGGCCTGGGCCTGGCCGTCGTCGCCGCCGAACGCGGCTACCGCTTCACCGCCGTCGTCGACAACCACGCCGCCGCCGACAAGCTGCGCGCCATGAAGGCGATGGGCACCGAACTCGTCTTCGTCGACGCCGACACCGACGGCGAGGAACTCCACACCGCGGCCCGCGAGGAACTCGCCGAGGAGATGGCCCGCGGCAAGGACAACACCTTCTTCACCGAGCAGCACAACAACCCCAGCAACGCGGTCGGTTACCACGCCGTCGGCCGCGAGATCGCCCAGGCCCTCGACAACCGGGTCGACGTGCTGATCGGCGCGGTCGGCACCGGCGGCGGCCTGTGCGGCACCGCCCGCGAGCTCAAGCGCTCCGTGCCCGGCGTCGCCGTCGTGGGCGTCGAGCCGAAGGGCTCGATCGCCTTCGGGCCGCCCGCCCACGACTACTACCAGTCCGGCACCGGCACCCCCGAGGGCGCCACCATCGGCCTGCTGGTGGACTACGACCTCATCGACGAGGGCGTGAAGGTCGGCGACATCGAGGCCTTCGCGACCGCCCGCGTCGTCGCCCGCCGCACCGGCCTGCTCATCGGCGGCTCCGCCGGAGGCGTCGTCCACGAGGCCCTGAACCGCCTGCCGGCCCTGGCCCCGGATGCCGTTATGGTCGCCTTCGTCAACGACGGTGGCGAGAAGTACATGGACACCGTCTTCAACGACGACTGGATGAACGCCCGCGCACTGCTCGACGAGGCCGTGGAGGCCGACATCGACGAAACGCTCACCAAACTCCGCAGGCCCTGACTTCCGAGAAACGTGACACCCACGATGCAGCAGCTAGCCACCCTCGCCCGCGACAGCCGCGCACTCGCCGCCCTCGCCGTCCCGCTCGCCCTCACCCAGCTCGCCCAGGTCGCCCTCACCACCACCGACACCATCATGATGGGCGTGCTCGGCACCGAGGCCCTGGCCGCCGGCGGCCTCGCCCTGGTCGTCTTCAACCAGCTGCGCACCATGGGCGTCGGCCTCGTCACCTCCGTCGGCAACCAGGTCGCGGCCGCCGCCGCGCGCGCCGAACGGGACGAGGACACGGCCGACGACGGCGACGAGGTCCGGGGCCTGGTCCGGGCGGCGATGGCCGTCGCCACCCTGGCCGGCCTCGCTGGCGCCGTCCTGATGGTGCTCATCGGCCAGGCCGCCACCTGGCTCGGCCAGGACGCGGACGTCGCCCACCGCGCCCAGGGCATGCTCGCCGCCCTCGCCCCCGGCCTGGTCCCCTGCCTCTGGTTCCAGGCGATCCGCCAGTTCACCGTCGGCATGCGCCGCCCCCAGGCCCTGCTGCAGATCACCATCGCCTCCGTCGCCATCAACGCCGGACTCAACTGGCTCTTCATCCACGGCACTTGGGGCCTGCCCAAACTCGGCCTCACCGGCATCGGCGTCGCCACCAGCAGCGTCTACCTGCTCTCCTTCCTCGCCCTCTACGCCTCGGCCCGCCGCGACCCGCAGCTCGCACCCCTGCTGAGCCCGGACTTCTGGCGCGCCGACGCCCCCACCGTGCGCCGCCTGCTCGGCCTCGGCACCCCGATCGCCGCCACCTACGGCTCCGAGGCCGGCTTCTTCTCCGTCACCGCCCTGCTCGCCGGCAGCTTCGGCGCCGCCGCGCTCGCCGCCCACACCGCCGTCAACCAGCTGATCTACATCGTCTTCCAGGTCGCCGTGGGCCTCTCCCACGCGGCCTCCATCAACGTCAGCCGCGAACTCGCCCTCGGCGAGTACGCCGCGGCCCGCCGGATCAAGAACACCGCACTCGCCTGCGGCGCCGCCGTCACCACCCTCGTCGGCATCGCCTACCTCACCGTGCCCGACCTCGTCCTGCGGCCCTACTTCGACCCCGGCACGGCCGCCGACCAGCAGGGCCTGCGGATCGCCACCGGACTCCTGGCCGTCGTCGCCGTGCTGCAGTTCTTCGACTGCGCCCAGAACATCGGCGTCGGCCTGCTGCGCGGCCTCGACGACACCCGGAGCGGCTTCCGCATCACCCTGATCGGCTACTGGCTCGTGGGCCTGCCCGCCTCCTGGCTCCTCGCCTACCCCCTCGGCGGCGAGACCCGCGGCCTCTGGCTCGGCCTGCTCGTCGGCCTCGCCACCACCGCCGTCCTCCTGCTGCGCCGCTACGGCCGCGCCCTCTCGGCCAAGGCGGTCACCTCACCCGAAGCGGCCGTCGCCGGCTGAGTCGGCCGGTGGCACCCGTCCCGCGGGTACGGCCCGATGGGTCCAAAGGACCGACACCCGCCCGCGGGTCAGCGCTCGCGCCCCCGCGCCTTCAACGGAATCACCGGCAGCTCCGGGGCCGGCAGCCGCTCGCCGTCGTAGCCGTGGACCTCGCCGAAGCGGTCGCCGGTCATCCAGTCGGCGCGCGCCCGCGCGATGTCCTCGGTGGAACGCCCGATGAAGTTCCACCACCTACCACGCGATTCATGGCTTCTCCTAGGTCAGGGGCCTGGCGGGCCATCGGCGGTCAGCAGATCGTCAGCGTCTGAGCAACTGCGGACCGCACTCGATCGCAACGAGGACCTGACCCGGCATGGGCATCGCCAGTCCGAAGAGGATGGCCGAGGGAAGTTGGCGTGATCCGGCCCCGGCGATCTGTCCAGGAGGCGAGAATGGCCGCCGACAGTGCATGACGTCGAGGTGTGCAAGGGAGTTCAGGGAATGAGGGGTTCGGCAGCGGCTGCCGTCCTGAGGAGCGCCTGTGCGTTGTCTTACGTGTGTCGCAACCGCGAGGATCTCGCCGCGCTGCTCGACACCGACGATGCGTCCCTGGGCGCGGTTACGGAGGCCGTCGGTGACGGCTCCCCTGATCCCACTGTTCTGACCACGCTCCTGGACACGCTGCATGCGGCGGTCCAGCGAGCCGGTGACCCCTTGGGCGTATACGGAGCTGCCGACCGGGGTCTGGTTCCGGCGGGCGTGGGGGATCTGGAGATTGTGTACCGCTGTCCGCTGCGGCTGTGCGTCGGGCGTTCCAATCACGAGGTGGGTGAGGAGGTAGCAAGCTGCCGACTCGACCCCACCGGACGGACGTTGCTCCGGGAGCGACTCCCGTGATGGGCGGGCTCCTCGGCGAACTCGGGAAGAAGTTGGCCGAGCGGTGGCTAACCTTGCTCGTGCTGCCCGGTGCGTTCTACTTGGCCGTTGCGGTGGCCGGCCACACCCTCGGCCAGGGTGCCGCGTTGGACATCGGGCGACTGGTCCGCGTCGTCTCGGATGCGTCCCGGGCTCCGCAAGTGGCCACCGTGGGTGGCCAGGTCGTCCTACTGGCGGCGGTGCTTTCGGGTGCCGCCGCGGCGGGCCTGGCCGCACAGTTCCTCGGCAACACCGTCGAGCGCATCGCGATGGCCACCGGATGGCGCACCTGGCCCTGGCCGATCGGTGCGCTGGCCGAGCGCTGGGTGGCGTACCGGCAGCGCCGGTGGGAGTCGGCACGGGATGCATACGAGCTGTTGCTCCTCCGTGAACGTGCTCCCGACTCGTCCGACCGGCCAGGGCACCGGCAACGCCACCTGGCAGCGCGGAGGCGCATTAGCATCTCGGTGGAGCGACCCGAGCGGCCAACCTGGAGCGGTGATCGGGTGCACGCGGTCTCGGTCCGGCTGGACCAGGGCGCGCACATCAGCCTGCTCACCGTCTGGCCTCACCTGTGGCTCGTCCTGCCAGGAGAGGTGCGCACCGAGATCAGCACGGCTCGTGCCGCGCTCACCCGCGCGGCCGTCCTGGGCGGATGGGCCGTGCTCTATCTTCCGGTGGCATGGTGGTGGTGGCCTGCGGCGCCGCTGGGTGTCGCCTTGGCAGCGACCTCGGTACACCGGCTCCGCTCGGCCTCGGACACCTACGCCACGCTGCTCGAAGCGGCTGTGCGCCTGCATCTCACGGACCTGGCCGAGAAATTGCAGCTTGACGTACAGCCCGTGGGACCATCGCTGGGAAGAGCGGTCATGCGGCAACTCATCAACCAGCAAGCCGAACCGAGACCAGTGCCGTGAACGACGGAAGGCAGTGGTCGGCAGGTGAGATTGGGGTGGGAAGTCGTGAATGGGCTTACGTCTGGTCGAGGGCGGAAGTCGGAACAGGAGACCGAGGAGTTCGACCGGCGGGTCGCCGCGGTCCAGTCACGGCTGGACCGTGTGGTGGCCGAGCAGGATCCGGGCGTGCTGCTGGAGCCGGAGGTGCTTGCCGAGGCACATCTGCTCTCGGACCTCCTGGGTGAGGACGAGGACAGCCTGACGGCGTACCACCTGCTCGGCTGGCTGCACACCCTCCGGTACCACGTCCTACCGGAAGGCACCGGGGAGACGGATTACGAGGAAGCGATCAAAAAGTTCACACCGTGCTTCGTCTTCGGTGCGGATGAGGAGGACTTGCCGGAGGGGCTGCTTCCCGACATCGCCAGGCGTGCGATCGGCTTCGCATATGCCGTCCATCGGCGGTCGCTCGCCGCACCGAGTGTGGTGGCGCTCTCACGCCTGATCGACCTCCAGCGACGCATCGCGGTCACAATCCCGCGGGGAGAATCCGGCCACGCAGAAACGCTGTCCGACCTCGCCGTCACCCTTGCGTCCCGTTTCTCCTTGGCTTGCGACCCAGCAGATCTGGAAGGCGCAGTCGATGCGTCACAGGTGCGCTGGACAGCGTGAGGCCAGGCCACCCGGTCCGGGCGACGTTGTTGTCCAACCTGGCGACCTTCCTGTTCACACGCTACACGCGGACGGGTGCGGCCTCAGACCTCGACGAGGCCGTCGAAACCAGCCGGTCGGCCGTCCGTACGGCCAGTTCTTCTGCACTCGACCGGGGCGGCGCGATCCACAGCCTGGCCACGACATTGCAGGCGCGATTCACGGAGCGGGGGGATCCGGCGGACCTGGATGCGGCGATCGAGGCGTTCGAGGAAGCCGAAGCTGCCCATACGGATAGCTTCGAGAAGGCCGGAATCCTCCACAACCTCGGGAGTTCGCTGAGGGACCGCTACGAGCGCTCCGGCGCCCTGGCGGATCTGGAAGGAGCGCTCAGCAACTGTCGCGCCGCGGTCGAAACCGCTTCCACGGACCATCCGGGCCGTCCCATGTTCCTCTCGGGATTCGGATACACGCTGCGCAGCCGATTCGAGCGCACCGGGGAACCAGCGTACCTGGACCGCTCCATCAACGCGTTCCGGGAGGCGTTGGAGCTGGTACCCCGAGGGCATCTGGACCATCCAATCCGTCTGACTGGCCTGGGAAACGCCCTGCTCACACGATATGACATCATCGGCGCCGTCTCCGACCTGGAGGAGGCAATCGAGTTGCACCGCGCCGCGGTGCAGGACGCCGTGCCGCAGCAGGCCAACTACAACGCCATCGTCAACAATCTTGCCATCTCGCTGTGGCGAAGGTTCGAACGCTTCGGCGACCCTGCGGACTTGGATAGCGCGATCGGCGCTGGCCGCGCCTCAGCCGAGGCAACGGCGACTGGCCACGCCGACCGTGCCTCGCGGTTGTCCAATGTCGGGCTGATGTTGTGGAGCCGGTTCAAGCACGCCGGATCAAGGCCTGACCTGAATGCCTCGATCGAATTCGCCCAGGCAGCCGTCAACGCGACACCCGTCGGCCACCACACCCTGCCAGGAATGCTGTCCAATCTCAGCGCAGCACTGTTGGAAGGCTACCTGCGGACGGCTGAACCCCCTTACCTGGATGGCGCGGTCCAGGCTGCTCACGATGCCGTCAGGATCACGCACCACGACCGCCCTGATCGGCCCCGCTATCTCGCGAACCTGTGCGTCGCGCTGTCTGTGAAATTCCAACTTTCCGAAAGCCCAGAAGACCTCGCCGGCGCGATTGAGGCCGGGCGCGACGCTGTCGATTCCATCACCCCTGACCACCCGGAGCGGGCCCGCTACCTGTCTGCGCTTGGTGCTGTCCTGGCCTCCAGGGCGGCTGAAACGGACTCTGCCACGGATCTGGACGACGCAGTTGCGGCCTACCACGAGGCCCTGGACGCCTTGCCGACAGGGCATCCGGATCGCCCTGAACTGTGGTTCAACCTCGGAACGGCTCTTCGGCGTCGATACGACCGTACCCGCTCACGAGTCGACCTCGATCATGCACTGAGGGCAAACCTTGAGGCATCCCGGGCAGACGAGGCCCGGCCTTCCACCCGAATTCGGGCGTCCCGGGCGGCAGCCGTACTCGCGAGGAGATTCGACCGCGATCTGGCGGCCGACCTCTTGGCAAAAGCCGTCGGCTGCCTGCCGGAGGTGGCAGACCGGCGTCTGAACCGCAGCGATCGGCAGCACGCCATGGGTGAATGGTCCGGACTGGCCGGAGAGGCAGCGGCATCCGCCCTCGCTTCCAGCAGGGGCACAGCGACCGACCGCGCAGCACGAGCTTTGCAGCTCCTGGAGAGCGGCCGCGGCGTCCTGCTCAGTCAGGCCCTGGACACCCGAAGCGACCTGGCCGAGCTCCGCCGTCGCCACCCGGATCTGGCCCGACGCTTCGCGGAACTGCGAGACCAGCTCGACAGGCCCGCCGAGGGTTTGGAACCCCCCGGAAGCCCGGCGACCATCAGTACGTTAGCTGCCGTCGACACTGCAGAGCGTCGGCGGCACCTCGCCGACGAATTGGGTGCCACGCTCGCCCGCATCCGAGGGCACGAGGAGTTCGCCGCGTTCGCACTTCCTCCTGCTGTCGACGAGCTCATCGCACAGGCAGCGTTCGGCCCTGTGGTGACGTTCAACGTCAGCCCGGAACGCAGCGACGCGATCCTGTTGACCCGCGACGGCATCGAGCCCCTGCTGCTCCCTGGCCTCGCCTTCGACGCTGTCCTCGACCGGATCCGGGATTTCCACCTGGCTCTCCAGTCCGTATCGGATCTCCATGTAGGTGCTCTCACACGCAAGGCGGCTCAGCAGACGATGCGAAGCGTCCTGGAATGGTTGTGGGATGCCGCAGTCGAACCGATCCTGTGCCGGCTCGGTTTCGACCGCGAACCCAGCACAGGAGAGGCATGGCCCCGCGTCTGGTGGGCTCCCGGGGGCATCCTCTCGCTACTGCCACTCCATGCCGCCGGCTACCACTCGGCGAGCGATACGTACGGAGAAAGTCGGAGCCGACCCACGGTCATGGACCGCGTTGTCTCCTCCTACACCCCGACGATTCGCGTTCTCCAGCACACACGCCGACAAGGCACCGCAGCACCGTCGGCGAGTCGCTCCCTGATCGTTGCCATGCCCACGACCCCCGGTTTGGAGGGCCGTCTGGCACACGTGTCGACGGAAGCCGAACGGGTTCGGGCACTACTTCCGAATCCGACGCTGCTCATCGATTCGAACGAGGCGGTCCATTCTGCCGGCCACTTCGGAGCGGGGACGCCTCCGACCAAGGAGCGCGTCCTGGACCACCTTTCCGGGTGCGCAATCGCCCACTTCGCGTGCCACGGCGCCCACGACTCCGTCGACCCGTCGAAGAGCCTTCTCCTCCTGCACGACCACGAACGAGATCCGCTCACGGTGGCGAGCCTTGCCGGTGTGAGGCTGGACTCGGCCCAACTCGTCTACCTCTCGGCCTGCCGAACGGCTTTCATGGAGTCGGCGGAGTTGATCGACGAGGCAATTCATCTGGCTTCTGCGTTTCAGCTCGCCGGGTTCCCCCAAGTCATCGGCACTCTGTGGGAGATCAACGACGAACTGGCGTCGACCCTCGCAGCCGGCTTCTATGCCAAACTCGGATCCGTAGCGGCCGACGCCGGGACCCTCGACACCAGCGAAGCCGCCCGTGCACTGCACCACACGATACGCGGGGTGCGTGACCAGTTCCCGGAGTCCCCGTCCCTCTGGGCGGCTCACATGCATGTCGGGATCTGACCTGCGGTGTGCCCCGACAGGACCGGCTGACGGTCGGACGAGGCGCCAGGGGCACCTCGATCATGGGAGATGGCACCCGATTCTCGGTCTCTGCCCTCCGAGGGTTCCGGTGCCACTACGCTGACCAGGAACGATCGGGGCGGTTCGCACACCGCGCTTACATGGAAGGCTGAGTGGAACATGCCGGGGTCACCCGAGCGGATCGGCCGGTTCACTGTGTCGCGGAGGCTTGGGTCCGGTGGCATGGGCGAGGTCTTCCTGGCCTACTCCCCGGCCGGCGACCCGGTCGCGATCAAGGTGATCCGCACCGACCGGCTCGACCCGGTGACCCGGGCCCGTTTCGAGAAGGAAGCACGAGCCGCCCGGAAAGTGGTCGGCACCGGCCGGGTCGCGCGGTTCCTGGACGCGGACCCGTACGCGGACCAGCCCTGGATGGCGATGGAGTACGTATCCGGGCACACACTGCTGAATACAGTGGACGACGGGGGGCCGTTCCCCGCCGTGCTGACCGCGAGCCTGGGCGCATTGCTCGCCGAGGGGCTCGGGGTCGTACATTCCGTGGGCCTGCTCCACCGGGACCTGAAGCCGCAGAACGTCATGCTCAGCGACTACGGCCCTGTGATCATCGACTTCGGACTCGCGACGTTCGTGGGTACCGGAGAGGAGTCCCTCTCCCACAGCGGCATGATCGTCGGAACGGTACGGTGCATGCCACCCGAGCAAGCAGCCGGCCACCCGCACGTGACCAGGGCAGCCGACGTCTACGCACTGGGTACCGTTCTGCTCTACGCCGCAGCCGGCCACTACCCATACGACGGGACCCGCTGGGAGGCGATCGTCGCCCAGGTCTCCAACCCTGCCCAGGCGCCCGACCTGAGCGGCGTGCCCGAGCCTCTGATGCCATTGCTCGCATCGATGCTCGCGCACTCACCGGAAGCGCGGCCGACTCTTGAGCAGGTCGGCGAGGCCTGCACGGACCTGATGGCTGCGCTCGGTGTCCCCTCGGTCTCCGCCCGGCAGGCGCTGATCGCGCGGACGGCCATCAGCTCCCCGGCAACATCCGCGGTGAACCGGCTCACAACCGATGTCGAGGACCGACTCATGGAGTTGCTCGCCGACAAGCTGCCGCCCCCGGCCTTGGACGCGCCTCCCGCCACGACCAACGACAGTCCCGAACCGGCCCCGGCCGACGAGAAGGCCGAGGCGCCCAGGACGCCGACTGCGGCTGCGGCATCCCCACCCCGGTCCCGAATCCCGGCCTCGCAACGCATCGCCGAGGAGCTTCGAGCGGCCTACGCGCTGCATTCGGAGCTCTGAGCAACGACCGACTGGGTTGTGGGTGGCAGGTGCGAGCCTGGTTGGATGCTCCCGGGACGGTCCGGGGACAAGGCCAGGCGCCGGTGCGGTGATCAAGGTGTGACAGCAATGACAACGGCAGACGAGCTGGAGAGCAACGCGGTGGTCGATCTCGGGGCCGGTGACGGAACAGGGGCCGGATCGGCGTCGGCCGGCTGGGAGGCCTGGGAGCCGGAGACTGTGCCGGGTCCGAGGCCACTCCGGCGAACCGGCGGACCCGGGTTCGCCCCCGGTGCCCAGGTCCTGGTGCGCGACGAACAGTGGCTGGTGCGCAAGGTCACCCGTACCGAGCACGACGGCTGGATGGTCGAGGTCACCGGGGTGTCCTCGTTCGTCCGGGACACCGACGCGGTCTTCTACAGCCGCCTGGACGAGATCCAGGTTCTGGATCCCCGTGAGACCGAACTCGTCGCGGACGACTCAGCGAACCACCGCCGGGGCCGCCTGTACCTGGAAGCGGTGGTCCGCAAGTCGTTCCTGCCGCAGACCGAACACGGGCTGGGCCTGGCCGACAACTTCCTCATGGACGCGCAGAACCACCAGCTACGACCCGCCGAACTCGCACTGTCGATGGACAATCCCCAGCCTCGGCTGCTGATCGCCGACGTGGTGGGCCTGGGCAAGACCCTGGAGATCGGCATCCTGCTCGCGGAACTGATCCGGCGCGGGCGCGGCGAGCGGATCCTGGTCGTCACCCCGCAGCACGTACTGGAGCAGTTCCAGCGGGAGCTGTGGACGCGCTTCGCGATCCCGCTGATCCGACTGGACTCCACCGGTATCCAGCGGATTCAGCAGGACATCCCGTCGGGGCGCAATCCGTTCGCCTATTTCAAGCGGGTGATCGTCTCGATGGACACCCTCAAGCGGGAGGGGCAGTACGCGCACCACCTGGAGAAGACCGACTGGGACGCGGTGGTGATCGACGAGTCGCACCGGCTGGTCAACCGGGGAACCGACACCAACGCCCTGGCCCGTCTGCTGGCCCAGCGCACGGATGCGCTCGTGCTGGCCTCCGCCACCCCGCACAACGGCGACGCCCGCTCCTTCGCCGAACTGATCCGCCTGCTCGACCCGGCCGCCATCGCCGACTCCGGCAGGTACGAGGTGTCCGATCTGGAACACCTCTACATCCGGCGGACCAAGACCACCCCCGAGGTCCGCGACTCGCTCCAGGGCGCCTGGGCCGACCGAGGACCCTCCGTACCCGTACATGTGCCCGCGAGCGAGGCCGAGCTGGCGGTCTTCGAAGAGCTGGCGAGCCGCTGGATCCCCCGTGACGGGGCCGGCGACTCGGTGGCCTGGAGCCAGCTTGATTCCTACAACCTGCTCAAGTCCTTCCTCTCCTCACACCGCGCACTGCTCCAGACCATCGCCACCCGGAAGAAGTCCCTGGGCGAGCGCAAGGACCGCCAGACCGACGAGACCGGAACAGCCCGCGCCCAGCGCCGACGACGCACCGACGAGGAGGCCGTCGCCGAACTCGCGGCACTCACCGACCTGGAGAAGGCAGCCCTCCGGATCGGGGACCAAGACTCCGCCAAGCTGCAGGCCCTCATCACCGAACTGCGCACACTCGGAGTCGGACCCGGCTCCGACGTCCGGGTGGTGGTCTTCTCGGAGCGTATCCCCACCTTGAAGTGGCTCGCCGGGGCCGTCCCCGCGGCCCTCGGATTCACCAAGGGCCCGCAGACGGATGAACGGAAGCCGTGGCTGGCCTACGGCCATGGCGCCGGGGGTGCCGGCGCGGTGCAGGTCATGCATGGTGAGGCGACCACCGACCAGGAGCAGATGAGGATCGTCGAGAAGTTCGGTCTCCGCGACGACCCCGTCCGCCTCCTGTTCACCGGCGACGTCGCCTCCGAGGGCGTCAACCTCCACGAGCAGTGCAACCTGCTGATCCACTACGACCTGCCCTGGTCCCTGATCCGCATCGAGCAACGCAATGGCCGCATCGACCGTTACGGCCAGACCCGTTCCCCTCAGTTCCGAGCCCTGGTCCTGACGAACGACCTGCCGTGGCGCACCGACCCGCTCACCGGAGAAGCGCGCACCCTCGACGACCGGCTCGTCGGCGAGAAGCTCCTCAAGCGCGAGGAGGAAGCCCACAAGATCGAGGGGTCGGCCGACGCCGTCACCGGCATCTACCGGGCGCAGGAAGAGGAGAACCGCCTCACCAAGGACCTGATCGCCGGCCGTACGGTCGAAGAGTCGATCAAGACCTCCCGGCAGAGCGGCGGCGGCATGCTCGCTGGGCTGCTGGCCCAGGTCGGGGCCACGCCCACCCGCCGGACGGTGCAGCGGGCCCAGATGCCGACGCTCTTCCCCAACACCGCCGAGTACTTCGAGGCCGGGTTGCGCCAGATCTGCCGGACCAGCCCCGAGGACGAACTCTCGCTGCGCCGGGACCCGGACGGCACCATCGCCTTCGAACCGCCGCGCGACCTCGCCTACCGGTTCCGCGCCCTGCCCAAGTCGTACCTCGACGAGCAGCACATCCTACCCGGCAGGAACAGCCCGGGTCGGCTGCGGGTCACCTTCTCCAAGGAGCTCGCCGCCCGACGTCTCAAGGTCGCCAGGGAATCCTCCGACACGCTGTGGCCCAACGTGTCCTACCTGACCGACATCCACCCCGTCCTGGACTGGCTTACCGACAAGGTACTGGTTGAGGTCGGTCGTCACCAGGCACCCGTACTCGCCGCCGGCGTCTCCCACCCGACGTTCCTCGTCCAGGGAATCTACTCGAACACCCTCGGCCGACCGACCGTGGTGGAGTGGATGGCCGTCCAGGGCCTGCCGAACGAACCCGTCGTCGAAGCCATGGACAACGACTTCCTCACCCGGGTCGGTGTCGGCCCCACGATGCCCGGACGGGCCGTCCCCCGCGACCTGGAAGGTCTGCAAGCACTCGTCCCGACAGCGATCGACGCTGCGACCGAGTACCTGAAAGCCCGTGAGGACGCATACCGCCGCCAGGTCGAAGCCACGTTGGAGCCCTACCGCAAGCGGCTCACCCACTGGAAGCAGGAAGCCCTGTTCGCCGGCGCCCGCCCGGACAAGCGGCAGGTCTCCCTCACCGCCAGCCGCCGCTTCGACCTGGTCAAGTCCCTGGAGACCTCCGGCGCCCCGATGCTGCGCCTGCTCGCCGTCCTGGAGAACTCGCACTGATGAGCACCGTCTACGACTCCTTCAGCAACCGCGGCGAGTACTTCGCAGCGCACTACTTCGCCGAACAGCTCGCCGGTGACCTGAAGAAGCACCTGCTGGACAGCTGGACCCTGCGCGAGGGCGACGAGAACGACCCGCGCACCACCGCCCGCGAACGTGTCCGCACACTACGCTCCGCCTACTTCGGCGAGGAGCTGCGCAGCTACTTCGCCGAAGCCGCACACGCCGACAGCGAGGACGAGTACTCCCGCCGGACGTACGGCGACCAGGAGTGGGCCAAGCGGGTCTCCGAGTGGCACCAGCAGGTCCTGCACGCCCTGGGGTACGACGACGGCGGCCCGGGCGAGCTCACCATCCACCGGGCCGGACGCGACCAGCCCGTCCAGGTCGCCTACCACGGCCACGGCATCGTCGCGATCGACTGCGGCTGGGCGACCGAGACCGACGCCGCACTGGACCCGGCGGGCTCCGGCCACCTGCTCACCCCGCTGCGAGTCAGTGCTGCGGAGAGCTACGACGACGGCGCGGCTCTGGCCTCCTGGCTGTTCGCCTCCACCCTGGGCGGCCCGGAAGGCGCCCCACCACGGTTCGTCCTGCTCCTTCTCGGCGGCGTCCTCGTACTGGCCGATCGCAACAGCTGGGGCGAAGGCCGCTACCTCGCCGTCAGCCTCGACGCGGCCCTGGAGCGCTACGACCGCAAGCAGGGCGGTGAACTCGCCACCATCGCCGCCCTGTTCGGCCAGGAGATGCTCCGCCCCGGAGACAACGGCACCGAGCCGCTCCTCGACACCCTCCTCAAGGCCTCCAGTACGAACGCGGTCGGCGTCAGCGGCGAACTGCGCAACGGGCTGCAGCGATCAGTCGAGATCATCGCCCAGGAGGTGCTGGACCGGCTCTCCGACGCGGGCCTGAAGCCCGCCGACATCGACGACGGGCGCACCCCGTTCGCCAAGCAGCTCACCCGCGAGTCCCTGCGCTACCTGTACCGCGTCCTGTTCCTGCTCTACGCCGAGGCCCGGCCCGAGCTCGGCATCCTGCCCGCCGACGACGGCAGCTACGAGGCCGGCTACTCCGTGGCCCGGCTGCGTGAACTTGTCGCCCGCGACGAGCAGTTGGTGGAGCCGGCCGCACGCGGCGGATTCCACCTGCACGAATCACTGGACGTACTGTTCAACAAGGTCAACTACGGCCACCGTGCGTACGGCACCGAGCCCGACGACGAACTCCCCGGCGACGACGAGGAGACCCGCAAGGCCAAGTCGTCCCGTCGCAGCGAGGACCGCGGCCTGCGCTTCGAACCGCTGCGCAGCGAACTGTTCGAGCCCAAGTCGGTGCGGGTGGTCGGCCGGGGCACCGTCGACCCCCGGTCGGACGAGGACAACCCCGTCTGGCTCGACCTGCGTCTGCGCAATGCGGCGCTGCACGAGGTGCTGCGGCTGCTGACGATGAAGGACGCCAAGAAGGGCGAGCGCGGCGGCTTCATCTCGTACCGCAACCTGGGCATCAACCAACTCGGCGCGGTGTACGAGGGACTGATGTCGTACACCGGCTTCATCGCCCAGGAGGAACTGTGCGAGGTCGCCAAGGGTGGTGACCCGAAGGACGGCTCCTGGATGATCCCGGCCTCCCGGCAGGGCGAGTATCCGGACGATGTGTTCGTCGAGTACGACGAACGGGATGCGGCCAAGGGGCTGCGTGGGCGCAAGAAGTACGCCCAGGGTTCCTTTGTCTACCGGTTGGCGGGACGCGACCGGCAAACCTCGGCCTCGTACTACACGCCCGAGTCGCTGACCAAGGTCACGGTCGAGCTCACGCTCAAGCACAGGCTCGACCAGGAGACGGACGCCGATGGCAACCCGATCCGGACGCGGGCCTCCGAGCTGCTCAAGTACAAGATCTGCGAGCCGGCGCTCGGGTCCGGGGCGTTCCTCAACGAGGCGATCAACCAGGTCGCCAAGGAGTACCTGCGGCGCCGGCAGGACGAGCTGGGCGTCACCATCCCCACCAGCCAAGCCCTGATCGAGGAACAGAAGGCCAAGGCGTACATCGCCCTGCACAACGCGTACGGCGTCGACCTCAACGCGACCGGCGTCGAGCTGGCGGAGGTCTCGCTGTGGCTGAACACCATGCACCCGGGCATGCGGGCACCGTGGTTCGGCCTGCACCTGCGCCGTGGCAACTCGCTGATCGGCGGGCGCCGGGCGGTGTACGGCGGGGAGGTCGTCGGCGGCAAGGAGAAGCTCTGGCTGAAGAGCAAAGGCGCACTCGGACCGACGCCGCTGCCCTTCGTGGGGGAGGACGGTCGACGGCAGGAACTGCCCGAGGGGGCAGTGCACCAGTTCCTGCTGCCGGCGGTCGGCTGGGCGGCAGTGGCCGGCGAGAAGGAGGCCAAGGCGCTCGCGCCGGAGCAGGAGAAGCGGATCGCGGCCTGGAAGAAGGGCATCCTCAAGCCGCCGGCGGCAAAGGCCGGACGGGGGCAGAAGCTGTCGCAGCTGGCGCGGCTCCAGGCGGTCGCGCGGCGGGCAGAGTTCCTGTGGGGACTGGTGGGTCGCCGGATGAAGATCTCCGAGGATGAGATCTCGCGACACATAGAGGTATGGGGAGCCACGGCGGCTGAGGACGAGGACGCGAACGAGTACGCCTTCGTGCGCCGGCCCGAAGGCGCGGTGCGGAAGGAGAAGGTCTACAAGGACCTCTTCGACTCACCCGGTTCGCCGTACTGGCGGCTCAAGACCATGATGGACGCCTGGTGCGCACTGTGGTTCTGGCCGGTGGATCAGGCTGGACTGCTGGACGGCAGCGCGGATGTCTATCAGAGCGCTGCTGCTGTGGACGACTCCGAGTCCCTGTTCGCGGTCCTCCCTCAGGTCGGCGAGCCGGAGCGCGAGTCCGAGGAATGGATGGTCGCAGAGCAGACCTCGCTCTTCTCGCTCGGCGCCGAGCAAGACAGCCTGCTGTCGGCCCTGGCCGACAGCGTCCCCATGCAGAAACCCACATCTGGTACCCGCCGTCCGCGCCGCCCTGCACCGAAGCGACGGAAGGCCATTCCGCTGGTCGGCTTCGAGGACTGGCTCGACTTCGCAGAATGCCTACTCGGCACGTACGACGCGCCCACGGACACGTTGATCGGCGACCTCACGGATCTGGATGAGGTCGAGAACTTCGAGGACGGTCTACCCGCGTTCATGGGCATGGACTCGGTGTGGAAGCTGGAGGAACGCTTTCCCTGGCTGGGGGTCGTGCAGCGCATCGCCGAGGATCAGGGCTTCCTGCACTGGGAGTTGGACTTCGCCCTGACCTTCGCACAGAACGGCGGCTTCGACCTCCAGGTGGGCAACCCACCATGGGTGCGGCCGCGGTGGGACGAGGCCGGCGTGCTCGCGGAGCACGAGCCGTGGTTCAAGCTGACAGAAAAGGCATCCGCATCAGAGAAGCAGCGACGGAAGGACGAGCTGCTTCAGATGCCGAAAGCTCGACGCTACCTGCTGTCCGAGCTGACCTCGGTCAGCGCGCAGGTTGAGGCGTTCGGTTCGGAGCAGGTGTATCCGCTGCTGACGGGTACGCAGCCAGACCTGTACCGAGCGTTCATGTGTCAGGTCTGGAACCACGCTTCAAATGCGGGGACGGCCGGAATGGTCCACCCTGATTCGCATTTCACCGGCGACAAGGAAGGTTCGCTCCGCGAGGCCGCCTACCGGCGGCTGCGCGTGCATGGCGACTTCGTCAACGCAGGGCAGCGATTCTTTCCGAGGCCAGTTGGTGATACCTCTCACTTCGGCGTACACATCTACGCTTCTCAGAACGAGATCTCTTTCGACCACCTCTCGTGGCTGGTATCGGTCGATGCTTTTCGACTCTCCGAGAAGCACGATGGATCTGGCGATGTACCCGGTGTGCGCTACCGCAACGGAGAATTCGACGAGCGCCCGCACCGGGCTCGGGTTGTCCGGGTCAATCGGGAACAACTCACAGTCTGGCAGCGCCTGCTGGACGAACGGGAGCAGTCGATCGAGCAGGCTCGCCTACTATTTCCGGTAAGTACCGCGGAGGCTTCTGCCATTGAAGCGCTGGCCGAGTACCCGCTTCGCCTGGGCGCGCACCAACCGCAGATCTCTCCCGGCTACCACGAGAGTGGCGCAAAGACGGCTGGGCTGATCGACTACAATCGCCCAACCGCTACCGATGGGCTCCCCTACCAGCCCAACCGCTGGCGCCAGGTGGTCCTCAAGGGCACCCAAATCAGCGTCGCCACACCCGTCTTCAAGCGCCATGACGCCAATAGCAACGACGCATTCGGCGCCGATCTGACTGCTCTTCCGGATGACTTCGTCCCTGATACCGCATACGTCCGGATGTCGGAGGGAAATCAGGGCTACCTTGCCAGTCAGGACCGCTGGATCGACCACCAGGCTCTCACCCGCCTCCGCGCCGACGCAGCGTCCGTCGCTACCGCTCGTGCCTCCGCCGCCACAGAAAAACGCGTCACCGAGGCCGATGTCACCGCCGAGGAGATCGACGAGGTTCTCACCGGCCGAGCCCGGCGCCGATACACGATTTTCAATCGACTCGCCTGGCGGCGCCAGGTCGCACCGAACACCGAGCGGGCTCTCTATGCCGCCTTGGTCCCACCCGGCACCGCGCACGTCGATGCGGTGCACAGTCTCGCCATGCCAAACAACCACCTCACCACGCTCGTGGCTGGCTTCTGGGCTTCACTACCGTTGGACTACTTCCTGCGGGCCACTGGCCGGGGTGACCTTCGGGTCGCGGGCGCCAAGGCCATGCCCGCCCCGTCCCCCGACCACCCCCTCGCCTCCGCCCTTCTCCTTCGAACCCTGCGTCTGAACTGCCTCACCCGTGCCTACGCCGACCTGTGGTCAGAGCTGTACGACCGCACCTGGCCCGGCTACGAGCCCTGGGCCTGTAAGTGGCCGGGCCTCCAGCCCCTCCACGAGGTGACCCCGGAGTGGCAGTCGAACACCCCCCTGCGCTCCGAACGCGCCCGCCGGTCGGCTCTCGTGGAGATCGACGCCCTCGTCGCGGTCTGGCTCGGCATGGACGCGGACGCGCTGATCGCCGCCTACCGGGGCCGGTTCCCCGTGCTCCAGAAGTACGAGGCGGTCACCTGGTTCGACTCCGAGGGCTGGAAGCTCGCCGGTAATGCCCGCACGATCGGCCAGCGGCAGTCCAAGGAGAGCTTCGCCCAGCTCACGGCCCACCTCGCCGGCCCTGACAACACACCCGCACCGGAGGGCTACACGGCCCCCTTCTACAAAGCCGACCGCGAAGGCGAGATGCGCGCGGCCCACGCCGTGTTCCAGGCCCGCCTGGACGCCGCCGTCGCCCGAGATGAATGGGACCCGGTCAAGCAGGAGGTCCCCGGTGCCTCCGCCCCAACTGAACACAACGACCGTAGGGTCACCTCATGACAGACCGTCGGCTCCTCCGTCTCGACGTCGAGAACTTCCGTAGCCTGCGGAAGATCTCGCTCCCCCTCGGCGGCCTCACAGTCCTCGTCGGCCCGAACGGCGTCGGCAAGTCGAACGTTCTCCAGGTGTTCCGTTTCCTCGCCGATATCATCAACACCGATCTGGATCCCGCCCTCGCCTCACGCGGCGGCTTCGACGAGGTCGCCTTCTGGGGCGGCGACCGGCCGCCCACGGCGATGCGGATCGGTCTCCAGGCCCGGTGGACGTCGCACTCGTCCGCTGCCGCTCCGGACGAGTACGAGCTGACGATCAAGCGGCGGGCCGACAAGCGTGCCGCGACGGGCTTCAACCTCTCCCGAAACGAGTCGTTCACCTTCAAGCGCACCAAGGGGCGCGGCCGACGGATCACCGTCTCCGGCGAGGAGGCGGTGGTCACCGACACCCCGGCGAACACTGGCCCGGCCGACCTCGACGACTCCGGCGAGCGCAGCCTCGGTATCCGCAGGCTCAGTAGCGGGCTGTCGACCCTGCCTCGCTTGGCGCCGTCCGAGGGCGGGGAGGAGGTGGCGACGGTGGCCGAGGTGCTCTCCTCCTTCCGGGTCTTCGACGTCAGTGTCTCCGCGGCCCGCGAACCCGCGCGGGTGTCACCGCTCCTCACCACCCGCACCCGCCCGACGGCCGGCGCGACCCGCCAGCTGACGATCCACGGCGTACCGCACAGCCGGCCGGTCCAACTGGCCGACGACGCTGGGAATCTGGCCCTCTTTCTCACCGGACTGGCACAGGACGAACAGACTTGGAACCGGCTGGTGGACGACGCCCGGACCGTCATGCCGAACCTCGAAGAGATCACCTTCGCCACTATCGGCGGCGCGGCCGAGCTCGTCGAGGTCCAGCTCACCGAGCGCGGTCTGCGCCGTTCGACCCCGCTGGCCGACGCCTCCTTCGGCACGGTCCGTCTGCTGAGCCTGCTGGCGATGCTCTACGACCCTTCTCCTCCGATCCTCACCTGCATCGAGGAGCTCGACCACGGCCTTCACCCGCAGGCGCTCGAACTTCTGGTGGAACGCCTGCGCGAGGCGAGTGAACGCAGCCAGTTCATCGTGACGACGCACTCACCGGCGCTCGTCGACCGACTGGAACCGGAGGAGTTCGTGGTCTGCGAGCGCGACGAGTACGGGGCCTCGCTCATCCCGTCCCTCTCCACCCAGCAGGTCCGTGAGATTCGGCAGGCCAGCGAGGGGTTGCCGCTGGGCGAGCTGTGGTTCTCCGGGCTCCTGGGCGGAGGCCTGTGAGCAAGGCACGGAGTGCCCCTGCCAAGCGGTCCGGCCGGTCGCGGCTGATCGCGGTCGCGGGTGAGAGTTCCAACGACCGTGACGTGATGTCCGCCCTGATCCGGGCCGAGCTCGGTTTCACGGGCAAGATAGTCCCGATCAACGATCCCGTCGCGCTGAAGGACGCAACCGGCACCAACCTGGTATCCCGCGTGACGAAGCTCGTCGGAAAGGCCAAGGCCGCGGCGGTCAAGGAACAGGCCGATCTCCACGGACTTGCCGTGCACCTCGATCTGGACGCCGTCCACGACGGCACGTACGACCTCGTGCGAGCCAGGGTCAGGGGCGCACTCGACGAACGGTGCCCGGCTCCGCTCGCCCTCGGTCTGGCAGTCTGGGAGATCGAGAGCTGGCTGCTGCTCTTTCCGGATGCCTTCCCGAAGGTTCATGCGACCTGGAACGTTCCGCAGCAGCTCCGCGGCCGCGATACCGGCCTGATCCGCGATCCCAAGGAGGAGCTGCAGCGCCGCCTCGGCACACCGCGCTACCGGGAGAGCGACAGCCCGGCCGTGATCCGTGCGGCCGTCGAACACGGTCACGCACCATCCGGGATCACCGGCAGGAACCGTTCCTACCAGGACTTCCTGGCAGACCTGCACAGCTGGTAGGAATACGGACCACCGCCCATCGTCACCATGTCACTGCAAACCCACACCGTCCGTCCGGACCGTCACCGAGGGAGCTCGCCGAACCATGAGGCCGACGCTGGAGGCGCGCGCGCTCAAGGAGAGCCTGCTGCAGTACCTCTCGACCACGTACGCGCTGACGGACGAGGGCGCCCGGCTCGCGCTGCACGCGTTCCTCGGCGAGGAGACGTCGGGGATGTTCCGCGGCCCCTACCTCCGCATCCGTACACCCTTCATCCAGGCACCCCCCACCTGGCGGGACTCCTTGGAGTGGGCCCCCTCCGGCGACTGGACCCCGTACGCCCACCAGGACGCCGCCTTCGCACGTCTGTCGTCCGCCCACGGCCACACCGCTCAGCCGACCCTGGTCACCACCGGCACCGGCTCCGGCAAGACGGAGTCCTTCCTCGTCCCCGTACTGGACCACTGCCGCCGCGAACGTGCCGCAGGCCGGGCCGGGGTCAAGGCCGTGCTCCTCTATCCGATGAACGCCCTGGCCACCGACCAGGCGCTGCGCATCAACACCTACCTCCGCGACGAGGCCGCTCTCTCCCAGGTCACCGCCGGCCTCTACATCGGGGACATCGCCAAGACCCGCTACGAACGCGTCGAGACCAACCGGGCCGCCATGCAGTCCTCGCCCCCGGACATCCTGATCACCAACTACAAGATGCTGGACCTCCTCCTCCAGCGCAGCGCCGACGCGCGGCTCTGGGAGGACGCCGACGTGCGGTACATCGTCGTCGACGAGTTCCACACCTTCGACGGCGCCCAGGGCACCGACGTCGCCATGCTGCTGCGCCGACTGGCGTCCTCCCTCGGGGTCTCGGAGCCGGACCGCCCCCTCGGCCGTATCTGCCCGGTCGCGACCTCCGCGACCCTCGCCTCCGGCACGGACGAGGCGGGCGCGGCCGAACTCCTCCAGGTGGCGAGCGAGGTCTTCGGCACCCCGTTCACTCCGGATGCCGTCATCGGTGAACGCCGCCTGACGGCCGAGGAGTTCATCCCCTCCGAGTCGATCGACCTCCTCCCCGTCCCCACGCCCGAAAAGCTCGCCGCGATGCCCGACCCCTCGCTGAGCGACGAGGCACTGGACGAGCTGGCGGAGGCCTTCACCGGGCAGCGCGGCCTCGATCCGTTCCAACTGGGCGCACAGCTCCGGAAGCACATCCTGACCCAGGCCGTGATGACCGCGCTGGGTGGGGAGTTGAAGTCCACCGAGGAGATACTCGCCGTCCTCTGGCGGGCGGGCGCCTACTCCTGGGGTCAGGCGATCACCCAGCGCCCGGAGCAGGCCGCCGAGGCGCTCGCCCGGTTCGTCGCGCTGCTGTCAGTGGCCCGCGACCCGGAGTCCACCTCCCTGCACCCCCGCCCGCTGGTGCAGATCGAGGTGCACCAGTGGGCCCGTTCGGTGTCGCGGCTGCTGCGCGGGGTACTGCCATGGCCGAAGGCGCAGTTCCAGTGGGACATGGGCGACGCCCCACAGGAGAGCTCGACGGACACGGCGCGCAACGCACCGGTGACGACGGCGACGAGCGGAGAGTCGGCCAACCTCTTCCTGCCCGCCGTGTACTGCCGGGACTGCGGGCGTTCGGGCTGGGCGGTGTTCTCTCCGGAGAGCGACGACCGCGCCGTCGAGGTGAACCCGGCGAAGATCCGTCGCGCCTCTGCCACGCAGGACAAGATCCGGGTGCGGAACCTCATCGCGGCCACGAACGGTGAGTCCAGGCGGGCCTCCGCCGACGCGAAGGTCGCCGCTTCCGCGCGCGCCACGGGCAACGCCGGCCACGGACAACTGCGCGGGGCCGGCGGTGACCTGATGGTGCTGGACGGTCCGGACCGCAGGCTCCGCCTGCCCGACCCCGTCAAAGACTTCGACTCCGAGTCCGGCGAGCCCCGACTGGCCGCCGCGGACTCTGCGTTCGTCCTCGTCCACCAGGGCACCACGGCGAACACCGCGGCAAAGGAGGACTGGTGCCCGGCCTGCGGTGAGCACAACGCGATCCGGTACCTCGGTACCGGCCAGGCCTCGCTGGCGGCCGCCTCGATCACCCGGCTCTTCACCGGTGGCGAGCTGTCCGAGGAACTCGGCGAGCGCAAGACCCTGATGTTCAACGACTCGGTGCAGGACGCCGCGCACCGGGCAGGCTTCGTCGCCAACCGCTCCTACACGTTCTCGCTGCGGGCCCTGCTGGTGGCCCACCTCTCCGAGTCCGAGCCCACCGCGCTCAACGACCTGATAGCGAAGGTCATCGCCGACACCACCAACCCGCGGACGCTCGCCGCCGTGGTCCCGCCGGACCTGCACGACCACAAGGGCGTGGCCCGACTGCTGTCCGGCAAGTCCCGCGGGGACCAGCGCACCTGGCGCCTGATCGGCGAACGGCTTGCGTTCCAGACCCTGATGGAGTTCGGTCTGCGCGCCCGGCAGGGCCGCACCCTGGAACTGACCCGCACCGCCGCGGCGCACGTACGGATCCCGGACCCGACAGCGGCCGTCGCCCTGCTCCGTGAAGCACACCTGGAGACGGTGCGCGGCGATGCCCTGGTACCAGTGGACGACGCGCGATACCTCTCGTTCCTGCGGATCTTCCTGGAGCGTCTGCGCTGGCGGGGGGCCGTCAAGCACCGCTGGCTGGAGAACTACCTGTCCGAGACGGGGACCAGCCGCTACTTCCTCTTGAACCGCCGCCCGGCAGGCATGCCGGCCTTCCCCAAGGGAGTCGGCGCCCCGGTGTTCCTGCTGTCGGGGTCCAAGGACGGCAGCGAGTTCGACGTGGTGACCGGCCGACTTGCCTGGCACGAACGCTGGGCCGGACGGTGCCTGGGGCTGCCGCGCGAGCAGTCTCCGGAGTTCTGGGGGCGGCTGCTCCCGGCACTGCACTCGGCGGGTGTGCTGTCGATGCGGGCAGCCAAGGACGGTGCGACCCGCATCCACGGTCTGCAACCGGCTGCGATCGACGCCCTACTGCTGTCGGACGAGGATGTGGAGACGGCGTCCGTGCGCTGCCGGGTCTGCTTCTGGGAGCAGACCGTGCACCCGTCGTTGCTGGAACAGTGGCACGATTCGCCCTGCCCGTCCTACCGCTGCACGACCGGGCGGCTGGTCGCGGGCACGCACGCCCGCGAGGGCGATGTGCACGCCCGGGACCGCAAGTACCGGGACGACTACTACCGTCGGCTGTACCACCGATCGGGCCCTTACCAGGTGGTGACCGCTGAGCACACCCGGATGCTCACCCGCCCGGAACGGGAGACAGTCGAGGAAGCGTTCCGTCGTGGAACCGGCGACGAACGCGCCTTCAACGACCCGAACGTGCTCTCCTGCACGCCCACGCTCGAACTGGGCATCGACATCGGCGATCTTTCCGCGGTGGTGCTCGCTTCACTGCCGCGCACCCCGGCGAACTACGCCCAGCGGGTGGGCCGGGCCGGCCGCCGGACCGGCAATGCCTTCCTGCTCACGATTCCCGAGCGGCGCCGACGGGATCTCTACTTCCTGGAGCAGCCGAAAGAGATGATCGCCGGCCGGATCGTGCCGCCGGGCTGCTACCTGTCGGCGGTCGAGATCCTGCGCCGCCAGTACCTGGCGCACCTGCTCGACCTCGCCGCGCGCGGCCGGCTGACCGGCCACGGCGGGCGGGTACTGCCGGCGCTGCCGGGCAAGGTGAAGGGACTGTTCGGCCCGGACGGCTACCTCACCGATCTGGTAGAGCTGGCACTCGACCAGGGCGAGCAGCGCGTCGAGGCGTTCCTGGCGCTCTTTCCCTTCGGCGTGTCCGAGCAGGCTGCGGCCGACCTCCGCAGCTACGCCACTCACGGCCTGCGCAGCGCAGCGGAGGAGGCCGAACGCGCTTGGGCCTCCCGCGAGGACGCGCTGCGGGCCCGGATCCGGCACATCAACGACGCACTCGGCGAGCTGCACGAGGCCGACCCGGAGGAAGCCCGGCAGAAGGCCGAGCTGGAGGCCGAACGGCGCGGAGTCGGCCGCCAGCTCGGCGAGTTGCTGGAGGAGACCCCGGCGCAGGGTGCACTGTGCGAACTGGGGCTCCTGCCCAACTACGCTCTGATGGACGCCACCACGGTGCTGGAGGCAACGCTGTACTGGCCCGAGAGCGAGGACTCCGCAGGCCGCACCCGCTACGAGTCCGAACTGCGCAGCTACGACCGGCCGCAGCGCTACGCCCTGGCCGAGCTGGCGCCCGGGAACACCTTCTACGTCAACCGCTACCGGCACGAGATCACCGGCCTGGACATCGGCACCACCTCCCAGCCCGGGTGGCAGCCCTGGCGGGTCTGCCCGCGGTGCGGCTTCGTGCGTACCGAGGACGCGAGGAACGACCGCTCCGCCTGCCCGCGCTGCGGCACCGGCGCGATCGCGGACGACGGGTCGTGCCTCTTCCACGTCGTCCAGCCCCGGCTGGTGACCTCCCGGGACAAGCGCGATGACGCCCGGATCCGGGACGACCGGGACGAACGCGACCCACGCTTCTACGAGATGGTCCACGCCGTTGACATCCCCGAGGAGTCCCTGGAGCCGGGGTCGTGGCGCCACGCGACCGCGACCTTCGGTGTGGACTTCTGCCGCAGCGCCATGGTTCGCACCCTCAACCTCGGGCCGGCCCGTTTCGATGTCCCGGCCGGGGACGACTTCGCGGGGCACACCGTCCGGCTGAACCCGTTCCACGTGTGCACCGGGTGTGGGGCCGCGTCCGCCGACGGCCGGCCGGTCTTCGATCACGACACCGATGCCCTCAGTGCATCCGATGCCCGTAACCCGCGACTGAAACACCATCGTCCGTGGTGCCCGGTGCGGCGGGGGAAGACGGAGTCGGCCCGGTCGCTGCCGGTGCTGCTCGCCCACGAGCTGCGCACGGAGGCGCTTCGTGTGCTGCTCCCGGCGGCCACTGTGGTGGTCGAGGAAAAGATCCACTCGTTCCGGGCCGCGCTACGACTCGGTGTGGACCGGCAGTTCGGCGGCGACCCGCAGCATCTGGACCACACCCTCGCCTCCAAACCGGACCCCCGCACCGGCGAACGGTGCTGGTACCTCGTCCTGTTCGACGCTCTCCCCGGCGGTACCGGCTACCTGCACCGGCTCACCGACCCCGAGGTGTTCCGCGCCACCCTGCTGAAGGCCCTTCAGGTGTTGCGGGAGTGCCCGTGCAAGGACGAGGAGCACCGGGAGGCCTGCCATCGCTGTCTGCACCGGTACACCGCAGAACGCCACCAGCCGCACGTCTCCCGAGTGACGGCGATCGGGATGTTGGAGTCTCTGCTCTTCGACCACGAGGGGCAGGACGCCTGGCGGACGACCGCGATCGCCTCCACCGGACTGATCGGATTGGAAAGGCAGATCGAGTCCGATATGGAGGGCCGGTTCCTGGCCGCACTGCGGACCTGGAGCACGAGCAGCCCGGATGCCGTGCTGGAGGAGGACGGCCGGGCCAGTGGGCACCTGAGGATCAGCACGAGCGAGGAACGGCTGCACTGGCGGCTCACCGCTCAGGAACGGCTGGTCGGGTCGCGCACGGACTTCACGTTCACCCGGGTCGGGGGGCCCGCCTCCACCGTCAAGGTCTACCTGGACGGCCGGCGCTTCCACGCCAGCAGCGAGCACAACCGGCTCGCCCAGGACGCCGCTCGCCGCGCCCGGCTGCGCGCGGACGGCGCGGTGGTCTTCGAGCTGACCTGGCACGACCTGGACCGCTTCGAAGCCCGGGCCTCCGGTGCCCCCGCCGTGTGGCCACCGTACGAGTGGGCCGCACAGGAATCCGCCAAGGGCGCCTATGAGGACCTGGGTGGCAGCGGCGCACAGCTGGCCGCAACGGTGTTCACCGACCCGATCACCACCTTGCTCTCGTACCTTCGTGACCCCTCGCCCCAGCTGTGGGCCCGACGGGCGAACGCCCTGGTCAGCGGTTTGACCTCGCATCCGGCCACCGTGATCGCCGGCTCCGCGGAGCACCGCGGTCACCTGGTCGACGCCCTTCGCACAGCGCTCGGCTGCCCCTCGGACGGAACCGCCGACCAGGGGCGGACCGGACTGGTGCACGTCCTGCGCAGCACCGACACCAACGGGCTTCCACTGGTGTTCGCGGTCCGCGACACTGATCAGCAGGCCCCTGCATGGACGGTGCTGGCCTGCCTGGACGACGATTCGTCCGAACTCGACACCGCGGAGCACAAGCAGCGGTGGCGGTCCTGGCTGCACTGGTCCAACCTGCTCCAGTTCCTCCCGCTCGCCGGCGGTGATGGCGTACAGCTCACCGGCAGCCAGGTGGCCGACTACCCCCTGGACGCCCTCATGGTGTGCGGCGGCCTCGGCGAGCTTGAATCGTTGGTCGCCGCCGAGCGCCCCGCTGCGAACGCCGAGCCGGCAGCACAGCCGGAGCCCGGCCCCGGACCGGATGCCGAGTTCTCGGTCGAGGACCACCTCATCGCGCTGCTGCGCGACCGCGCCTGGGACAAGGACTTCCTCCCTCACATCGACCCGGATGAGGAGGCCGACCTGCTCACCCTGGCGACCCGCATCGCCGACCGGGGCAAGAAGGCCCCCAGTCTGTTCGGCTACGAGCTCGGTAGCAGCAGGTGGCCTGCCGACTTCGTCTGGGCCGACGATGACGTGCGGATCGCCGTCGTACCCACCACACCCAGGGACCAGCCCGAGGCACACGACGAAGCCGACCGGCGCGATGCCGCATACCGGGCGGCCGGCTGGACGGTCCGTACCGCCGCCGACTGGCTGGACCACCTGGACGCCCTGATCGACCTGCTCCCCGACGCGCCCTCTGCCGGCGCGGCACCCGACGTGGAAGGCTCCCTCCGATGACCGCCCGGCTCAGCCTGTACCAGAAGGCCGAACAGGAGCTGTACAAGCTCGACCGCCAGGTGAAGGCGAAGTTCTACGACTTCAGCCACCTCTTCCGACAGGACCCATGGCACTCCTCGCTGCGCCTCAAGCCGCTCAAGGGGGACGGCCGGATCTACTCAGCCCGGATCGACCCGTCCTATCGGGTCCTGCTGACCCGGACCGGCGTCGCCGCGAACGGCGAGGAGAGCTGGCTGGCCATCGCGGTACGCCACCGCAGTGACGTCTACGAGCAGCTGTCGGTGGCGGTCAACCGTGTCACCGGCGAGATCGAATTCGTCGACCTGTCGGTGGTGGGCGAGAGCGCGCTTCGCCGCGCCGGCATCCGGCTCACCCCTGTCGAGCCCGAGGCGGAGCCCGGCGAGACCGAGCCCGCGGACGATGCGATCAATCCGCCGACCACCCCGGTGACCGTTGATGCCCCGGCGGCTTCGGCTCCGCTGCTGGCCGCCTACAGCCCCGAGCTTCTGCGTGAGTTGGGCGTCGCTGAGGCCCTGATCGAGCTCGCGCTCCTGGTCACCAGAAGCGAGGAGCTCGACCAGGTGGTCCAGGGTGCTCCGCTGCTCACCAAGGACGTACTCTACGGCCTCGCCTCCGGGCTGCCCCTGGACGATGTCCGCCGCGAGATCACCGGCGCCGTCGAGCTCGACGAGCGGCCCAACCCCGACGACTTCGCCGCGGCCCTCGCCCGCACCACGGTCACCACGGTCGACGACGCACTGCGCGCCGTCATCGAAGAGGGGGACTTCCGGGCCTGGAAGGTCTTCCTGCACCCCACCCAGGCCCGTCTGGTCGACCGCGAGTACAGCGGCCCGGCCCGGGTTTCCGGTGGCCCCGGCACCGGAAAGACCATCGTCGCCCTGCACCGTGTCCGCCACCTCGCCCGACAGCTCCCGCCCGGGCAGAACAAGCCGATCCTGCTCACGACGTTCACCAAAAACCTCACCACCGACCTGCGCGCACGTCTCGCCTCCCTGATCGAGCCGGAGCTGCTGACCCGTGTCGAGATCACCCACATCGACCAGCTCACCGCCCGGGTCCTGGGCGAGAACGCCATCTCCGGTCGGGCGAAGAACCGCGTGGACAACCAGGTCGCACTCAAGGAACTCCGCGACCTGCTGCTGGAGCTCGACGAACGCAGCTGGGAGCCCGAGTTTCTCTTCGAGGAGTGGGAGCAGATCGTCCTCGGCCAGGCCGTCCCGACTCGGGCCGCCTACCTCCAGGCCCGCCGGGCCGGACGCGGACGCCCACTGACCCGCCTCGAACGCAACGCCGTCTGGAAGATCCTCGAACAGTACGTCGCGCGGCTCGACAAGCTGAACATGGAGACCTGGGGCCAGGCCGCCGAACGCGCGGCCCGCTTCGAGATCGAACGCGCCGCTCGAATCCAGGCCCGCGCCGAACGCAAGGAGGCGGTCGGCGGCCAGGACCTGATCCACCTCGACGCCGCCGATTCGGCCCTGCGCTACCTCCGTCACCGGTACCAGCACATCGTCGTCGACGAGGCGCAGGACCTGAGTCCCGCGCACTGGAAGATGCTCCGGGCCATGGTTGCCTCCGGCAGCCCCAACGACCTCTTCATCACCGGGGACACCCACCAGCGCATCTACGACAACCAGGTGGCACTCGGTGCCGTCGGTATCCACATCAGGGGGCGCGCAGCCAGGCTGACCCTCAGTTACCGGACCACCAAGGAGATCCTCGCCAAGGCAATCACCGTCGTCAGCGGCAGGAACGTGGAATTCGACGACCTGGACGATGGCACGGACACCCTCGACGGCTATCGCTCGGTCCTCAGCGGTCCGGAACCGAGGCTGGTCCAGCACGGTACGTGGAGCGAGGAACTCGCGGGCCTCGCGGACACGATCAAGGGTTGGCGCACCGAACTCACCACCGACGAGGCGGGCAACACCGTCCGCGACGCCCGCGGCCTCATCGCGGTCTGCGTCGCGGACCGCAGCAAGGTCAATGAGCTCATGTACTACCTCACCACGCAGGCCGGTATCACCTGCGCGGAACTCACCAAGGAGGGCGCGCGAGGGGAGGGTGAGGTCCACGTCGGCACCATGCACCGGTTCAAGGGCCTGGAGTACCAGCGCCTCGCCATCGCCGCCGTCAGCGACGGCATCCTCCCCCGCGCCGCCATCGAACAGTTCCGTGACAGCGATCCCATCCGCTACCAGCGCGAGCTGCGCAAGGCTCGCGCCCTGCTGTTCGTGGCCACCACCCGTGCCCGTGACGCGTTGACCATTTCCTGGCACAGGAAGCGCAGCAGGTTCCTGCCGGGCTGATCCCACCGTCCGTTCACACCTCCAGGCCGCGGCACCATGCCGCGGCCTGGCGAAGGAAGCCATGCTCACGAAGGCTCACCTCAAGGGGTACCTCCTCGAAGAGGCCCTCGCCTGGCTGCTGCGCAACAGCGGATACCGGCTTCTCACCCACACCCGCGACGACCGGGCCGAACTCACCACTTCCCAGGACGGCTCACTCGCCGTTCGTGGCCGTGGCGCCCGCCACCAGGTCGACGTACTGGGCCAGTTCGCCTTTACACCAGCATTCTCACTGCCGGTGCGGATGTTCCTTGAGGCCAAGTCGTACAACCAACGGTGCGGGCTCGCTATTGTGCGTAACGCCCACGGCGTCGTCCACGACATCAATCAGAACTTCGCCATCCCTGAACTGAGGATGCCGGCCGGCAGCGACCACGGCTACAGCCGGCCGCGACGCCGCTACCACTACGTCTACTCGCTCTTCTCCACCAGCGGCTTCACCAAGGACGCCCAGCGATTCGCACTCGCCCACCAGATCTCGCTCGTCGATCTGTCCGGTCCTTCCTTCACATGGTTGCGAGACCGGATCGACACTGCCGCGGACCTGCTCTTCACCGTCAGCGCCCAGCACGGCATCACGACGTTTCCGGTCAACTGGCTCAGGGCCGTCCTCCGCACCGCACTCGGAACCGCAGACGTCGACGAGCCTGACGACATCCACACCAATGCCCCGCAGTTCCGCGCTGCCGCGCTGCCGGTCGTCCACAAGTACGCCGAGAGACTCACCGAGAAGATGGGCCGGGAGCTCCTCCTCGGCTTTCCTGAGGCACCGTTCATCATCCCTTTCGTGACCGGCGACGCCTCCCAGTTCCTGCAGCACGCCGACGCCGAGCCGACTCACGCCGTTCGACTCTGGCGTACAGGCCACAACGCCGACGCCGAGTGGAACATCACCCCGGTCGGTGCCGACCCCGGCTACCACCTCACGTTCAAGCTCGCGCGCGAGATCGAGGAGTGGATCAGCGAGGTGGAGAACGACGAGCGGGCTCGTACCGTCTCCGTCAAGCGTGACTTCTTCCCCTCCATCACGGTCTACCGCGCCCGGCCGAGTGGCGGCGTCAACACCTACCAACTGCGCTACAGCTGGGAGGGCCGGCGTTCCTGAGGCCGGTCGGTGAAAGACAACCGGACGCTCCCGGTTGAATGTCTCAGCGCTGGCGGCCGCGCGCCTTCAGGGGCACGGCGGGCAGCTCGGGGGCGGGGAGGCGGTCGCCGGCGTAGCCGTGCACCTCGCCGAAGCGGTCGCCGGTCATCCAGTCGGCGCGCGCCTGCGCGATGTCCTCGGTGGAACGCCCGATGAAGTTCCACCACATGACGATCCGCTCGTCGAAGGGCTCGCCGCCGAGGAGCAGGACGGCGGCGTCGCCGTGGGCGCGCAGCGGGAGGTCGGGGCGCCCGCAGCCGAGGTAGAGCATGGAGCCGGGCTCGACCGGGACGCCGTCGACGTCGACGCGGCCGGACATGGCGAGGACGGCGTGCTCGAAGTCGGGGACGAGCGGGAGGCGGAGGTCCGCGCCGTCGGCGAGGGCGAGGTCGGCGCCGACCAGCGGGGTGTGGGTGGTCCCGGGCGAGGTGGCGGTGTCGAGGGTGCCGAGGATGACGGTGGCGCGCAGGCCCCGGCCGGTGACCACGGGCAGGTCGGGGTGGTGCTCGAAGGCGGGGGCGATGTTCCGGCCGGCCTCCGGGAGGGCCACCCAGAGCTGGGCGCCGTGCAGGTGGCGGGCGTGCGGGCGCGGGGACTCCTCGGAGTGCGAGATCGCCCGGCCGGAGGTCATCAGGCCCAGCTCGTACGGCCGGACGGTCCGGAGGCTGCCGAGGCTGTCGCGGTGCAGCACCTCGCCCTGGTGGAGCCAGCTGACCGTCTGGAGGCCCATGTGCGGGTGCGGCGGGACCTGCATGCCGGGCTCGTCGGCGATGTCGTCGGGCCCGTAGTGGTCCACGAAGCACCAGGCGCCCACCATCCGGCGGCCCAGGTTGGGCAGCAGGCGTTGGACCACCGTGTTGCCGCCGAGCGGGAATTGACGGGCCGTCAGCAGATCCTTCACCGGGCCGGCGCTGGCCTCGCGGCCGCAGCCGGCCGGGGCGGGCCTGAGGTCGAGGTTGCTCATCGCGGTTCCACCACCGTACGGAGAGGGGCCGGGCACGGTCCTCGGAGGACATCGTCACCGATCATCCGCCACGGTGCGGCGTTCCTCCACCCGCGCCGGGCCATCCGGCGGTGCCGGCACCGCCGGATGGCCCGGCGGTTCGGCGGCCCGGCGAAGGCCCGGCGGGCCTCAGTGCCCGCAGGCCCACCAGGCGTCCGCCGTCGCCTTGTCGGCGAGGTCCCGCAGCTTGCGGACCGCCTCGGCCGGGTCCTCGGCCCCGTACACCGCCGAGCCGGCCACGAACACGTCCGCGCCCGCCTCCGCGCAGCGCTCGATCGTGTTCGCCGCGACGCCGCCGTCCACCTGCAGCCACAGCTCCAGGTCGTGCTTGGCGATCAGCTCCCGGGTGCGGCGGATCTTCGGCAGCATGATGTCCAGGAAGGCCTGGCCGCCGAAGCCGGGCTCGACGGTCATGATCAGCACCATGTCGAGCTCGGGCAGCAGGTCCTCGTACGGCTCGATCGGGGTGCCCGGCTTGAGCGCCATCGACGCGCGGGCGCCCTTGGCGCGGATCTCACGGGCGAGCCGGACGGGCGCGGCGGCGGCCTCGACGTGGAAGGTGACCGAGCCGGCGCCGGCCTCGACGTACTGCGGGGCCCAGCGGTCCGGGTCCTCGATCATCAGGTGGAGGTCGAGCGGGGTGTCGGTGGCGCGGGCGAGCGACTCGACCACCGGGACGCCGAGGGTCAGGTTGGGCACGAAGTGGTTGTCCATGACGTCCACGTGCAGCCAGTCGGAACCCCGGACGGCCTCGGCCTCGTCGGCGAGCCGGGCGAAGTCCGCGGACAGGATGCTGGGGTTGATCTGGGCCATGACCGACTACCTTCGTACGAGGACCTGCGGGGCTGGGCGCCCCCGGGAGCGGGCACCTCATCCCATCATCCCGCGCCGTACCGCCGCCGGGCGCACAGCGCCATCTCGGCGTGACCGTCATCACACCCCCCGGCAGGATTACCGGGGCCCTCGCCGTGGTCATCAGCCCTTGAACGGGCCACGGCCCGCCGCGGCTCCCGCCGGGCCGTCCCGACCACCGAGCTCCCCGGCCCGCCCAGAGCTCCGTCCGAGGAAGGTCTCCCGATGACCGATCTCGTCCACCCCGCCCGCGCGCTGTGGTGGCTCTTCGAGCCGGTGCACGCCGCCACCTACTTCCTGCCCGAGGGCCGCGCCGCCTTCGAGGAGGCCGGTCTGCACGGCCGCCTGCACGGCTACTTCGCCACCCGATCGGCCCCGCTCGGCGCGGTGGACGCCCCGCCGGTGACCGCCGCCTTCTTCAACTTCTCCCCCTCGATGGTCGAGCGCGCCCTGCCGGAGGTGTGGAACCACGCGAGCCCGGAGGAGGCGCTGACCGCCCGGCTGAAGGCCTCCGCGACGATCCTGGAGGGGCTGCTGGAGCACGTGGACAAGGAGCAGGTCGAGCTGGTCGCCGAGACCCTGGAGCAGGCCGCCACCCGGCTGGACTGCGCCGGGCGGGTGCTGGCCGCCGCCAACGCCGCGCTGCCCCGCCCGAGCGGCCTGTACGAGCGGCTCTGGCAGGCCGCCACCGTGATGCGCGAGCACCGCGGCGACGGCCACGTGGCCGCCCTGGTGGCGGCCGGGCTGGACGGCTGCGAGGCCCTGGTGGTCCGCTGCGCGATGGACATGCGGCGCGAGATGCTCCAGCCGCTGCGCGGGTGGACGGACGCCGAGTGGGAGGCGGCGGCCGACCGCCTGGTCGAGCGCGGCTGGCTGACCGCCGAGGGGACGGTCACCGAGCTCGGCCGGATCCGTCACCAGACCCTGGAGGCCGCCACCGACCTGGCCGCGGCCCGGGTCTGGGACGACTACCCGCGGACCGAACTCGACCGGCTCGCCGCGGCGTTGAAGCCGATCTCGGCGCTCTGTCGCGGCCGGCTGCCGATCAACCCGATGGGACTGCCGGACAACCAGTGACCGCTCCGCGACGTCAGGGCGAGGAGACCCGGGGCGGGCCGAGCACGATCCCGCGTCCGGCGTAGAACCGCCCGAACGACCGCCACGGCACGCGCGCGAAGGCCTGCGACTCCCCCGGGAACCCGGAGGGGTTGTGGATCAGCAGCGCCGTGTCCGTGGCACCCACCGCCAGGACCAGGTGCCCACCGCGCCGCACCGGCTCCGGCCCGTACGGCTCCCGGATCGACGGGTGCACCGAGACCATCACCAGCCGGCCGTCGGCCACCTCCGACGACACCTCCTCGGGCGTCAACTCCCTTGCCCGCGCGGCCAGTCCCCAGCGCCGCTCGACGTACTCGGCGAACGGCGCGTGGATCAGCCCGCGCAGGCTGTCACCGTCCCGCAGGTAGGCGCCGGCCGCCACGCACTCGCCCGCGAGCGCCAGCGCCGCCGGGGTCACGCCCCACCAGTGCGCCAGCGCCATCCGCAGACAGGCCACCCCGCACAGCCGCCAGGACCACCACGCGTACTCCTCCGCGGTGGCCGCGCCGGACTGCCCCCAGCGCGGATCGGCGGACGCCTCCAGCCGCCCGTCGACGATCTCCCGCACCAGCTCCGCCGACTCCCACTGCGCGCGGTACGGCACCTCGTGCACCACCCGCACCGACCGCGCCGGCGCCTGCGGCCGCGCGTCGCCCCGATCCACCATTCCCCGACGCTCTCACGGCACGGCGGCCGGGCGGCCCACGACACTCCCGGCGCAGCCGTACTCAGGCGCCGGGGGCCGGCGCGGCCCCGACCTCGGACTCGCCCGCCCCGACCTCGGACTCGCCAGCCCCGCCCGGCGCCGTCCGTGCCCCACTGGTCTCCGGCTCCGACCGGCCGGCCTGCGGCTGCGGCTGCGGCTGCGACTGCGACCCAACGGCCTCCGGCTCCGGTGCCGGCTCCCGGTAGGCCAGCCGCTGCGCCGCGTGCCGGCCGCGCGCCTCCACCGGCAGCGAGCCGGTGGCGCCGGCCAGACCGAACGGCGGCATGTCGAAGTAGATCGACTCGTACCCGCCCGGCGGCGCGATGTACGTCTCGTGCCAGAGCCCGACGTGCCCGCGGGCCTTGCCCTCCCGCAGCTTGCGGTTGGCGATGCCCCACACGGTGTGGTGGAAGCCGTCCGGCGCGCTCGCGTAGCCGTACAGCTTCTCCTTCGACTCCCAGTACTGGACCACGTAGTAGGTGCGCGGCGAGGCGGTCAGCAGGATGCGGCCGCGCAGGCCGCGCTCGGGGGCGCGGCGCAGGTCGTACAGCATCCGGAGCATCGAGAACATCACCGGACCCCAGTGGTGCACGGCCCAGAAGCGGTTGATCCGCATGCCGATCAGCAGCACCACGGTGTCGCCGGTGGCGGCGGCGGTGGTGTAGCCCGGCTGCGGCTTGGCGAACAAGGCCAATTGTGCCTCCCCGTACCCTTGCCCATGTAAGCGGTGACTAGACCAGTGCCGGACGGCCCGGTCAAGGCTCGCCACCCTCACAATTCGGCTACTGTGCGGGCCGGTTGACGCCGCCGGAGGCCGGGGGTGCCGGTCCGCGGCCGGCTCCCGCGGGTACGCGCGGGGCCCCGGCGCCCGACGAAGGGGCCGGGGCCGGACGCGGACGGCCTACCAGGCGTAGTCCTCCGGGGCGGGCCGGTGGCCCGGGAAGAGCTCGTCGAGGTGGTCGAGGGTCTTCTGGTCGAGCTTGAGGTCGAACGCGCCGATGGCGGCGTCGAGGTGGGCCGGGGTGCGGGGGCCGATGATGGGGGCCGTGACGGCCGGGCGGGAGAGGAGCCAGGCGAGGGCGAGGTCGGCGGGGTCGGCGCCGAGTTCGGCGGCGAAGTCCTCGTAGGCCTGGATGCGGTCGCGGTGCTTGGCGAGGAGTTCGCCGGCGTAGGGCATGGCGCTGCGGTCGCGGGTGCCCTCGCGCTCCTTGCGCAGGACGCCGCCGAGCAGGCCGCTGCGCAGCGGGGACCACGGGATCAGCCCGAGCCCGTAGTGCTGGAGGGCGGGGACGACTTCGAGCTCGATGGCGCGGTCGAGCAGGTTGTAGAGGGACTGCTCGCTGACCAGGCCGAGGAAGTGGCGGGCGCGGGCGGTCTCCTGGGCCTGGGCGATGTGCCAGCCGGCGAAGTTGCTGGAGCCCACGTAGACGATCTTGCCCTGGGCGACCAGGACCTCCATCGCCTGCCAGATCTCCTCCCAGGGCGTGGCCCGGTCGATGTGGTGCATCTGGTAGAGGTCGATGTGGTCGGTCTGGAGGCGGCGCAGGCTGGCCTCGACGGCCTTGCGGATGGCGAGCGCGGAGAGCTTGCTCTCGTTGGGCCAGTCGCCCATGTCGCCGTAGGCCTTGGTGGCGAGGACGGTGCGCTCGCGGCGTCCGCCGCCCTTGGCGAACCAGCGGCCGATGATCTCCTCGGTCCGCCCCCGCAGCCGGCCCTCGCTGTCGCGGCCGTAGGTGTTGGCGGTGTCGAAGAAGTTGATGCCGCGCTCGTGGGCGGTGTCCATGAGGCGGTGGGCCTCGGCCTCCTCGGTGTGGGGGCCGAAGTTCATGGTGCCGAGGCAGAGGCGGGAGACGGTCAGGCCGGTGCGGCCGAGGTGGGTGTACTCCATGGCGCCCCACCCAAGACCACACCGGCTCCGCTGTCCAGCACATTTGGCGGGAGTGCCGGAACCCGGCGGATCACCGCCCGTGAGTGGCGAACTTCCGTACGGCGAGCGGCATGCAGACTGCCAGCAGCAACGCGCTCCAGAGCAGTGCGGCGAGGACGGCGTGCTGCGTGGGCCAGGCGGAACCGGCCGCCGAGGGGTTGCCGAACAGTTCCCGGCAGGCCTGGACGACGGAGCTGACCGGGTTCCAGTCGGCGAGGAACCGCAGCCAGCCGGGCATGCCGCCGGTCGGCACGTACGCGTTGGTGATCATCGCCAGCGGGAAGACCGCCACGGACAGCTGACCGGCCGCCTCCTCCTTGCCGACGGCCAGGCCGAGCAGGGTGCCGACCCAGGTCATCACGAATCGGAAGAGCAGCAGCAGCGCGAACGCCCCTGCCGCGTCGGCGAGTCCGTTCCGGGCCTGCCAGCCGGTGGCGAGCCCGACCAGGGCCAGCAGGGCCAGGACGACCATGCTGACCAGCAGGTCGGCGAGGGTCTGCCCGAGCAGCAGCCCGGTGCGCGAGACGGGCATGGAGCGCAGCCGGTCGGTGACTCCGCGCGAGACGTCGCGGGCGGCGCCGACCATGGTCGGCATGATGCCGTTGGTGGCCACCATGGCGAACAGGCCGGGCATCAGGAACTCCCGGTAGTCGCCGCCGCCCGGCACCTGCATGGCACTGCCGAGGACGTAGCCGAAGACCACCACCATCACCACCGGCACGCCCAGGGAGGCGGCCAACAGGCCCGGTGAGTGGCGGTAGTTGAGCAGGACGCGGAGCACCGAGGTCCAGGTACCGGTGGCGAGCCGGCCGATGCCGGACGGTCGCGCCGGGGCGATGTGCGCAGTGGTCACCGGGCGGCCCTCCCGGCGTCCGCGGACTCCTGGGTGAGCGCGAGGAACACGTCGTCCAGCGAGGGCGCCCGCACCGCGACGTCCTGCGCGACGACCCCGGCGCCGTCCAACTCCCGGACCAGCGACGGCAGCAGGACGGACACGCCGGGCGTGGTCAGCACCGCGACGGTCCGCTCAGCGACGTCCACCCGGGCGTCGCCCCCGGTCATCGAGGACAGCACGACGGCGGTGGCGGCGAGTTGTCCGGGGTCGGCCAGGGTGACGGAGACCTGGCTGCCGATCGCCGCCTTGAGCCGGTCGGGCGGCCCGGTGGCGATGGCGGCGCCGTGGTCGACCACCACGATGTCGTCGGCGAGCCGGTCGGCCTCCTCCAGGTACTGGGTGGTGAGCAGCACGGTGGTGCCGCCGTCCGCGAGCTCCTTGACGGTGTCCCAGATCGCCTGTCGGCTGCGCGGGTCGAGCCCGGTGGTGGGCTCGTCCAGGAAGAGCACCGGCGGGCTGGTGACCAGGCTGGCGATGAGGTCGAGACGCCGGCGCATGCCGCCGGAGTAGGTGCGCACGAGCCGGTCGGCGGCCTCGGCGAGGCCGAAGCGGGTGAGCAGTTCGTCGGCGCGCTCCCGGGCCCTGCGGGCGCCGAGGTGGTGCAGCCGGCCGAGCAGGCGGAGGTTGTCGCGGCCGGTGACGCCCTCGTCGACGGCGGCGTGCTGCCCGGCGAGGCCGATGGCGCGGCGGACGTCCTCGGCGGCGCGGACGACGTCGTGTCCGGCGACCCTGGCGGTGCCGCGGTCGGGGGCGACCAGGGTGGCGAGGACGCGGACGGCGGTGGTCTTGCCGGCGCCGTTGGGGCCGAGCAGGCCGCAGACGGTGCCGGCCGGGACGGCGAGGTCGAGGCCGCGCAGGGCCTCGGTGGCGCCGAAGCGTTTCTCCACGCCCGCCATCTCGATGGCGGGTCGGGCGGTGTCGGACATGGCTCTGCCCCTCTCTAGGTACAGCGTACGTAGAAGCGCGCGCAGGCGCATCCTACTACGTACGCCGTACGTATCTACGATGGGGAAAACGAGGTGATCTTCCAGTGCCGTCCAGCAAGCCCACGCCGTCCAGCACGCCCACGCCGTCCAGCACGCCCGCACCGGGCGGGTCCGCGCCGGCGTCCAGCAAGCCCACGCCCCCCGAGGCCCCCGAAGTGATCTGGCTGCGCCCCGAGCGCACCGGCCGCGGCCCGCGCCCGGCCCACAGCCGCGACTCGATCGCCGCCGCGGCCATCGGGATCGCCGACGCCGAGGGCCTGGACGCGGTCTCCATGCGGCGGGTCGCGGCGGCGCTCGGCGCGGGCACCATGTCGCTCTACAACTACGTGCCGAAGAAGGAGCACCTGCTCGACCTGATGCTCGACGCGGCCGCCGCCGAGTACCGGTTCCCGGCCGCGCCGAGCGGCGACGTCCGGGCCGACCTCGCCGACCTCGCCCACCAGCAGCTCGGCATCTTCCGCCGCCACCCCTGGCTGCCCGCACTGGTGCTGGCCCGCCCCGGCATCGGCCCCAACGCCCTGCGCTACACCGACCACTTCCTCGCCGCCACCGCCCCCACCGGCCTCGGCGGGAGCGACCGGATGGAGGCGATGGCCCTGATCAACGGCTTCATCGCCCAGTTCGCCCAGTTCGAGCGGACGGCGGCCGCGGGCGCCAAGTGGCAGTCCGAGCTGGTCGGCTACCTCGGCCGGGCGGCGGCGAGCGGTGAATTCCCGCACCTGGCCCAGGCCTTCGCCGCCGCGGGCCCGCCCGCCGACCCGGACCGGGCGTTCGACCGCACCCTGGACCGGGTGATCTCCGCCATCCTGATACCGACGGGCGACAACTGACGTACCGTCAGCCCGTGAGGACCTCCCTGGTCAGCAGCCCCGCCACCCGGCCGTCCAGCAGCACCAGCACCGCGGGGCGCCCGCCCGCCAGCGCCGCCCGCGCCTCGGCCGCCGACTGCCCGACGCCGACCGTCGGCAGCGCCGGCCCGAGCAGCGCGCCCAGCGGGTCCTCCGGCTCGGCCCTGCCGTCCGCGAGCGCCGCCGTCAGCACCTCCCGGGACACCGAGCCCGCCACCTCGGTCGCGTTCACCCCGAACGGGCGCGCCGGCCGCGCCAGCACCGCCGGGGCGACGCCGCCCGGCGCGTCCCGCAGCGCCCGGGCCGCCTCGCCGACGGTGGTGCCGGCGTCGACCGTCACCAGCGGCCCGGCCGCCTCCAGCAACGGGCGCAGGCCCTCCGCCTCCTCCTCCAGGAAGCCCCACTCCCGCATCCACGCGTCACTGTGCACCTTGGACAGGTAGGAGCGGCCCGAGTCGGGCAGCACCACCACGACCAGGTCGTCCGGCCCGAGCGTCCGCGCCACCCGCAGCGCCGCCGCGACCGCCGTGCCGGAGGACGGGCCGGCCAGCAGGCCCTCCTCGCGCGCGAGCCGGCGCGCCGTCAGCAGCGACTCGCGGTCCTGGATCCGCTCGAAGGAGTCGATCACCTCCGACCGGTAGGCCTGCGGCCAGCGGTCCTCGACCGTTTCGGGGTGGAGGAAGTGCCCGATGCTTTCGACGAACCACGGGCTGCCGTCCCCGCCCCCGTACGAGGAGGACTCCGGGTCCGCGCCGACCACGGTCACCGTGCCGCCGGAGGCCTCCTTCAGGTATCCGCCGGTACCGGTGATGGTGCCGCCGGTACCGACGCCCGCGACGAAGTGGGTGACCCGGCCGCCGGTCTGCTCCCAGATCTCGGGGCCGGTGGTCCGGACATGCGCGTCAGGATTGGCCAGGTTGTCGTACTGGTTGGCCAGCCAGGCACCGGGGATCTCCTCGGCCAGCCGCTGGACCACCTTGAACAGGTGCCTCGGGTCCTCCTGGGGCACCAAGGTCGGCGCGAGCACCACCTCGGCGCCGTACGCGCGCAGGATGTCCGCCTTCTCGGCCGCCGCCTTGTCCGCCACCCCGGCGATCACCCGGTACCCGCGCTGCCGGCCGACGATCGCCAGGCCGATGCCGGTGTTGCCGGAGGTCGCCTCGATGATCGTCCCGCCCGGCCTCAGCAGGCCGTCCCGCTCGGCGGCCAGCACCATCGACAGTGCGGCGCGGTCCTTGACGCTGCCGCCGATGCTGAGGAACTCCGCCTTGGCGTAGATCGGCGCGGCGATCCCGGCGCCGAGCCGGGCGAGGCGGATCAGCGGCGTCCCGCCGATCGCGTCGAGGACGGATTCGTGAACTGCGGCCATCGTCGGCCCCTTTCGCTGGCGCTGTCCGTCCGAGCCTGCCCAGGCCAGGGGCCCGGTAGACGGCGGCGACACCGTTCCTCACGGACCGCCTTCGTCCAGGCCGTCGACGCCCGCCCCCTCCCCCCTCCCCGCCTCACCGCCTAACCGCGCCGGCTCCGCTTCCCCGGGCCCCCGGTCAGGGTGGCCCAGAAGCCCCGGCGCTCCGTCGGCGGGACCGCCGGGGCCGCCGTCGGCTGCGGCTGCGGCTGCGGTTGCGGTTGCGGCGCCGGTTGCTCCGGGACGATGCCCTGGGCCCGGGCGGCCGCGAGCCAGCTCGGCAGCTCGGCGAGCAGCAGGTCGTACAGCTCCTCGTCGGAGACCGTCCGGGGATCGCGCCCCAGGTGGACGAAGCCCGCGTTGTCGATCGGCCGCTTCTCCGGGACGGGCAGTTCGTCCAGCTTCCGCAGGAAGTCGAACTGCCTGCCGTCCGGGTCCCCGAAGCCGATGAACTGCCAGAAGATCGGCAGCGTCGCCGCCTCGCACAGCCGCTTCTCCGCCGCGCTCTTGCTGATCGGGCCGCCGTCCGTCTGGAACAGGACGAAGGCCGGCGCCGTGGCCCCGCTCTCCCGGTAGTGCCGGACCACCGCGTCCATCGCCAGGTGGTAGCTGGTCTTCCCCATGTGCCCGAGGCCCGCGACGATCCGGTCGATCCAGCCCGCGTGGCCCGTCAGGGCGATCTCGGCCTGGGCGTCGACCTCGGTGGAGAAGAAGACGACCGGCACGCTCCCGTCGTCGTCCAGGTGGGCCGACAGCCCCAGCACCCGGTCGGCGAGCGCCTGGACGCTGCCGTCCTTGTAGTAGGGCCGCATCGAACCGGAGTAGTCGACCACCAGGTACACAGCCAGCCGCCGGCCGTTCAGCCCGCGCCGCTCGACCGAGGCGCCGGCCGTCTTGTAGAGGCTCACCAGCCCGGGTGCGCTCCGCTCGACCTTGCTCAGACTGACGGCCATGTCCCGCTCCCTTGCCCACTGCGGCAGCCGAGCTGCCGGCGCGCGTGATCGTCAACGCGCTCCCGACACTCTGCGGGGCGGACGGCGGCCACGGCAAGCCTTCGCCCCGACCCGCCGCTCACCAGCCGTCCGGGTGCCGCGACAGCCAGTCGGCGTGCCGCTCCTTCAACCGGTCGCGCTCCTCCGGTGTGGCCAGGTGGACGTCCGCGCCGCCGTCGTACGGGTGGTACAGCCGCCGCATCCCGGTGTCCGTGACGATCACCCCGGCCTCCCGCTCGTCGGCGACCCGGCGCAGCAGCCGGTCCAGGCCGCCCCGCCGCCACTGCCGCCGCTCCACGAAGACGTGGCAGTAGGTGCGGAACTCCGGCTCGGGGTCGTCGCTCTGGAGCCAGGTGCGCCAGTGCCTCGCGTCCCGGCGCATGCGGGGGACGCTCGTCCTGCTCGTCCACCTGGGCGTGAGGACGTACACCTCGGCGCCGGCGAACAGCTCGTCCAGCACGGTGTTGTGGCGTTCCAGGACGATCGCGTACTCGCGCTCGTCGTCGGGGTACCGCTTGGACTCCGGCAGGCTGTGGAAGCGCACCCAGACGTCCCGTGCCCGGCTGTCGATCTCGTGCCCGACGGGCTCCGTGCCGGGCCACCGCCGCTCCCAGAGCGCGGTCAGCGCGTCGCGATCCACCAGCTCCCCTCCTCCGTTCCGGCAGGCGAGTCTGCCACATCCGTCCCACCAGTCCCGGCCTGGTGAAATCCCCTCGTCACGGCCGCCCGGCTCCCGTAGCGTGGTTCGGTCGATCTTGAGGGCAGAACGGGGCACCACATCATGCAGCAGCACCACGGCTGGGCCGACGAGCGCTTCGGCGCCGTCGCGGACGCCTTCGCCGCCAACTTCACCGAGTTCCCCGAACTGGGCGCCGCCGTCACGGTGTTCTCCGGCGGCCGGAAGGTGGTCGAGCTGTGGGGCGGCACGGCCGACGACCGCACCGGCCGGGCCTGGACGCAGGACACCGTCGTACCGGTGTTCTCCTGCGCCAAGGGCCCGGTGAGCATCTCCGCGCACCTGCTCGCCCAGCAGGGCCGGCTCGACCTGGACGCGCCGGTCGCCCGCTACTGGCCGGAGTTCGCCCGGAACGGCAAGCAGGCCGTCACCACCCGGATGATCCTCGGCCACCGCGCCGGCCTCCCGGCCCTGGACGCGACGCTCTCCTTCGAGGAGGTCGCCGCCTGGGATCCGGTGATCCGAGCGATCGAGGCGCAGCGGCCGCTCTGGGAGCCGGACTCCACCCACGAGTACCACGGCCATGTGTTCGGCTTCGCGGTCGGCGAGGTGATCCGCCGGATCACCGGGCTGACCCCGGGCGTGTTCCTGCGCGAGGAGATCGCCGAGCCGCTCGGGCTGCCGGTCCGGATCGGCCTGCCGGAGAGCGAACTGCCGCGCCTGGCACGGCTGGTGGAGGCCGATGGCCGCCGTCCGATGCCGGGCCCGGAGCACCTGCTCACCCGGATCGTCACCATGAACGGCGCCCTGGTCTTCCCCGGCCTGGACGTGCCGCACGGCTGGAACGACCCGGACCTGCACGCGATCGAGCTGCCCGGCGCGGGCGCCGTCGCCTCGGCCACCGGTCTGGCGGGCCTCTACGCGGCGGCGGCCACCGGCCTGGACGGCGGCGAGCGGCTGCTCTCCCCCGACACCGTGACCGACGCGGTGCGCGAAGTCTCCTCCGGAGCGGGCTTCCTGGGCTTCGACCTGGGCGCCCGCTGGGGCTCCGGCCTGCTGCTGGACTCCCCCGCCTTCCGCCCGCTGCTCGGCGCGCGCAGCTTCGGCAACGACGGCGCCGGCGGCCAGTTCGCCTTCGGGGACGACGAGTTCGGCGTCGGCTTCGGCTACGTCGCCAACCGGATGATCGGCCACGGCGACGCCCGGGCGAACCGCCTGATCGAGGCGGTGCGCGGGTGCCTGGGCTGACGGGCTTCCTCCCGCTCGTCACCGGCCTGGCCACCACCGGCGGCCTCGGCGAGCTGCGCTACGGCGCCTCGCTGCCCGAACTCGCCGCCCACTACGGCGATCCGTGGGACGGCGGCCGCGTCCACCGCGGCCACCGGTGGCCGCACGCCTTCGGCTGGGGCGACGTGCAGACGGTGTTCTGCCGCTGCCGCCGGCTCCACGCGCTGTCGCTGCCGGTCTGGCACGGCGAGCTCGACCTCCCCCGGCCGGGCGGCGGATCGGTGACGCTCGACACCCACGTCTCTGAGCGGGACCTGATGGCGGCGCTGACCGCCACCGGCCACAGCTGGCGGACGGTGACGTACGAGAACCTCCCGGGCCAGCGGAACCTGGAGTTCTCGCCGGCCGAGGAGGTCCGGGTCGAGCTGGTGCTCACCGACCGCGACGGCTACGACCGGCCGCCGCTTCCGGAGTGGGTGCTGCACAAGGCGGTGCTGTGGGGCTTCGAGCACGTCGAGTGCCCCGCGCCGGACGGCGACCTGCCGGACGACGGCTGGGGCGCCGGCGACCGGTAGGGCCGCCGCCGACCGGTAGGGCCGCGGCCGACCCCCCGCCCGGGCCGCCCCGTCCCCGGTGGGGGGTCGGCCGGCCGCAACCGCGACGGCGCGCCTCAGCCCAGCGCCCTCGGCAGCACCACGCGCACCCACTCCTCCGGCTGCGAGAGGTGCGGGGCGTGCCCGGCGCCCGCGTACAGGTGGCGTTCCGGTTTGGGCAGGGCGAGGTCGATCAGGTCCAGCACCTCGCCGAACATCGGGGCGCTGTCGTCGCTCTGGGTGAGCAGCGCGGGCTCGCCGAACCGGGACAGCCCGGTGAGGTCGAGGTCGAGCGCGTCCGGGTCGCGCAGCTCGTCCAGGTAGGTGGGCGCATTGCGGATGTAGGTGTGCCGGACCGGCGCGGGCAGCTGCTCCCAGGCGCCGGGGCCGAGGGCGAGGCTGTCCACGTACAGTTCGGCGGCGGCGGCCGACTCCGCCTGCTCCAGCAGCTCCCGGACGGCGGCGATCCGGCCGGCGAAGGCGGTGCCGATCGGGCGCAGGTCCGGGTCCGCGAGCAGGATGCCGGTCCCCGGCGGCTCGTGCACGGCGATCCCGCGCAGCAGGTCGGGCCGGGCGGCGGCGAGCCGGAGGGTGACCAGTGCCCCGTAGGAGTCGCCGTAGGCGAAGGCGGGCGCCAGGCCCAGCCCCTGGATCAGCCCGGCCAGGTCGGCCGCGTCCTCGTGCACCGAACCCTGGGTGAGCGGGTCCTCGCTGCGACTGTGCCCCCGGCGGTCGTAGGCGACCGCGGTGGTGGACTCGGCCAGGCCCGGCAGCACCCGCGCCCAGGAGTCCGCATCGCTCCAGGAACCGTGCACCAGGACGACGCCGGGGCCCTCACCACGGGCCTCGTAGTGCAGCGCCACCCCGTTCACCCTGATCTCGGCCATCACGAGTCTCCCGATCTCGGCGGTGCTCCCCCACCAGCGTGACACAACCGCCCGGAAGGCTCAGGTCCTCCGGTGGCGGGCCCGTCGAGGGCGGCCGGGCGGATCGCGAGGGCCGCCTCCCCTGGTGATCGGGCGCCGCGCGGCCGTGCCGGACCGCCGTCCCCGGCCACCGCGGTCGCCCGGCGCCCCGCCCACGGCGGTCACCCGGCGTCACCGGCCGCCCCGCCACCGCCCGTTGCGGTGACGGTCCGTTACCGGTGTTCCGGGTGCGGGCCTCAGCTCAGCACCCGCACCGGCGGCTCGTCCCGGGTCCCGTCCTCCGCGACCACCGTGAACCGCTCCGGGCCCGACACCGACAGATCCACCGGGTAGAGCGACGCGGTGTCGTTGACGTCCAGCACGGCGCTCTGCCGCCCGGTCGCCACCTCCACCCTGGTCACTCGGCCCCGGGTCATCGCCCACACCGAGCCGCCGTCCACCACCAGGCCGGTCACCTGGTCGTCCAGCCCCGCCGTCCAGCGCCTGCCGCCGTCCGTGAGCGAGTACGCCAGCAGCCGGCCGGTGGCGGTCCGGCTGGGGTGCTTGCCGCCGCTGATGCCGATGTCGCCGGGCTTCTCCCCCGGCACGACGAACAGGTCCCCCACCACCGCCCCGCCGAACAGCGGCCGGGCGGTGAACTCGTCGAAGGCGTGCAGCCCGCCCAGCATCACGTCCAGGTCGTACTCGTCCCCGGCGACCGGTATCGCCGCCCGCTGCCGGCCGGTCCGGTCGTAGCTGAGCACCGCGTGGGTGCCGCGCTCGGCCTGGGCGTCCACCCACACCGCGAGCGGGTCGACCGACACCACCGCGAGGTTCTTCAGCCCGCCCGCCGCGGGCAGCGCGATCCGCTGCTGCTCCCGGCCGTCCGCCGGGGCCAGCGAGCGCAGCACGGGAGCGGCGTCGCCGCACTGCGCGACCGTGACGGCGTCCCCGGGGCCGCCCGCGACCTGCAGCGGGGCGCAGCCGGGATCGGCCGCGCTGTGCCAGACGTCCCGGCCGTCCGCCAGCCGTACGGCGCGCCAGCCGGCCTTCTCCTGGAGCAGGGCCTGCTGCCCGGCCACCGCGACCACGTCCGGCGTCGCGTCGTCCCCGTCCCGGGCGGGCGCGTCCACGGTGGCGGTCCAGCCCTCCCGGCCGTCGGCGAGGTCGAGCGCGGTGACGGCGGAGCAGGGCCCGTCGTGCGGCGAGTGGCCGATCAGGCCGAGGGCGTCGCCGCGGGCCGTCCCGTCGGGCCCGGTGCCCCGGCTCATCGCGCACACCGTGTCCTGCCCGGGCGGGGACCAGCTCCAGGCGACGGCCCCGGTGGCGCTGCGGTAGGCCACCACCAGGTCCGGACGGACCCGCACCACGAGGTCCCCGCTGGTCCAGCTGCCCACCGCACGGACCGTGGAGGGCCGGTCCAGCGGCGCCTTCCAGGAGTCGTTGAGGCCGTCCCCGGCGAAGCCGACGAAGATCGTGAGCCCCACCAGCGCCCCGACCGCGGCCGAGGGGAACCCGGCCTTCGGGTGGATCAGCGCCCAGACGAAGCCCGCACCACAGGGCATCAGCCCGAGGATGCTGATGATCCCCATGTACGCGAGGCTCTCGCCGCCGAACCCGTTCGCCGGGCCGAACAGCACCGCGAGCCCCATGCTCGCGAACATCGCCCCCAGCACCCCGCCGGAGACCACCATCCAGGTCTCCTTGTCCCAGGCGAACCTGGCTCCCCACCTCGCCCGGACGACAGTGTCCTCGGGCCGAACGGCCATGCCGGTCTCTCCCCTGCGACGCGCCGCCCACCGCGTCGGGGCGACGATCATCGGATCGTCGCAGAGCGCGCCATGATCCGGAACAAAGAGCAGGGAAAACCCCGGCCATGACCCGCACATACCAGGTCCCGAGCGCCGGGACCGTGACGAATCCTCCCTCCGCGCGCCGGCTGCCGCCCGTCCGCGCCCCGTCCACCGTCGGCCCTGGCCGGCCCCCGTACGCCCCCTGCCCGCCCCCGTCCGACCGCCGTCCGACCGCCGGAAATCGATTGCCGGAAATCGATTGCCCGCCGCTGGGGCGCTGGCTAGCGTTGCCCGACATGACCGCGACCCCCGCCATCCCCGACTGGCGCACCGCCAACCGTGCGAACTGGGACGAGCGCGTGCCCGTCCACGCCACCGGCCCGTTCTACGACCTGCCCGGCTTCGTCGCGGGCCGTGACACCCTCCAGGACTACGAGCCCGCCGAGGTCGGCGACGTCACCGGTCGCACGCTGCTCCACCTCCAGTGCCACCTCGGGCTCGACACCCTCTCCTGGGCCCGCCGCGGCGCCGTCGTCACCGGGCTCGACTTCTCCGCCCCGGCCGTCGCGGCCGCCGCCGACCTCGCCGCCCGGATCGGCGCCGACGAGGCCCGGTTCGTCACCTCCGACGTCTACGAGGCCGCCGAGGCACTCGACGGACGGACGTACGACATCGTCTACACCGGTTTCGGCGCGCTCTGCTGGCTCCCCGACCTCACCCGCTGGGCCCGGACGGTCGCCGCGCTCCTCGCCCCCGGCGGCTTCCTCTACCTCGCCGAGCACCACCCGGTGGCCGACGTCCTCGCCGACGACGGGCGCAGCTTCGAGGAGGACTACTTCGAGCGCACCCCGATCGTCGTCGACTACCCCGGCACCTACGCCGACCCGGACGCCCGGCTCGACTCCACCGTCACCGTCCAGTGGCAGCACGGCCTCGGCGAGGTCGTCACCGCCCTGGCCGACGCCGGCCTGCGCCTGGACTTCCTCCACGAGCACGCCCACGCCCACTTCCGCGTCCCCGCCGGCTCCCCCGCGCCGCAGTCCTACTCCCTCCGCGCCACCCGGCCCCGCTGACCCCTCCCGGACCGCGCCCGGCTCTCCGCCCGGCTCACCGCCCGGCCCAGCGGCCTGCCCACGGGCGCGCCCTGAACGGCCTCCCGGCACGGCCTCCCTGGCGGGCACATATTGGCCCCTCAGCCTCGGCCCGGTTCCCCGCCCGGCACCCAGTTGCCGTGCAGGCCCAGGGGCACCCGCACCGGCAGGTGGATGCGGGCCACGGGCTCGCCGGTGAAGTCCTGGGCGGCGAGGATCACCAGGTCCGCCGCTCCCCGGTCCGGGTCGTGGACGTACGCCATCAGATACCCGTCGTCCTCCGCCGTCGGCGACTCGGCGGCGACGAACACCGCCTCGCCCACCGCCCCGTCGCGCCCGAACTCGTGGGCCTCGACGGTCCCCCGGCTCAGGTCGTGCTTGAGCAGGGCGTTGCTGAAGCCCTCGTCCGGGCGGTCGTCCCCGGGGCCGTTCGGCGGCGCGTAGAGCTCGACGGCGGCCGCGTAGCCGTAGCGGTAAGGGCGGCCGGTGTGAAGGGAGTTGACGCGCGGGAATTCCTGGACCCGGTCGTCCAGCCGCTCCTCCCGCACCGTCCCCGCCGCCAGGTCGATCGTCCAGCGGTCGAGCGTGGGCCGGCTCGCGCCGATGTCGCGCAGGTCGATGCCCGGCGGGTGCCGCACGACGTCGACCACCAGTGAGTCCGCCGTCCGCTCGTACGCGTTGAGGGTGTGGCCGACCAGGTGCGGCGCGAGCTCGAACCACCGCACCGCGCCGCCCTCGCGCGGCATCACCCCGATCCGCGCGGCGCGCCGCCCGTCCCAGGTGAAGGGCACCCCGGTGGCCAGGTGCGCCGCGCTGAACACCACCGGCGTGTCGTACAGCAGCACGAACCGCTCGGTGAGCGCGAAGTCGTGCATGTACGGGTTCCCGGGCACCTCGATCAACGTGCTGCGCCGGACGGCACCGGCGGCGTCCATCACGATGTGCTGCACCTGGTCGGAGCCGTACCGGAAGGCCAGCGAGTGCAGTTCCCCGCTGTGCGGGTCGAGGATCGAGTGGGCGTTGGCGGAGAACCCCTCCGGCGTGGCGCCCAGTTCGCACGGCCCCACCGTGTCCAGCTCGTAGGTGAGTTCGTACGGGCGGATGCCGCCCTCGATCAGCGCGTAGGTGCGCCCGGCGAGGCCCGCGACCTGCACGTTGGGGGAGATGTCCAGCCGCTCGTCGACGGGCGTGCCGCGCCGGGGCTCGCCGAGCCGGTCGGCGACCGCACCGGAGCGGACCCAGCGGTTGCGGTACCACTCGGCGCGCCCGTCCCGGATCCGGACACCGTGCACCATGCCCGCGCCGAGGGTCCACAGGTGCGCGGCCGGATCCTCGATGCCCAGCGGATTGGGGCCGTTGCGCAGGTAGCGCCCGTCGAGGTGGGCCGGTATGCGGCCGGTGACGGGCAGGTCGTGGGCGGTGACCTCCTCGGTCACCGGGGCGAAGTTCCCGCGCAGGAAGCGGTTGCGGCTCGTGCCGCCACGGTCCGGGCCGTCGGTGCTCATGGTGTCGACCTCTCGTCAGGTGATGGGATGGCGGCGGCGAAGGCCCGTCCCAGTGCGGCCATCAGCGCCTCGTAGCGCGCCCCGGCCTCGGCCGGCGCGAAGTGGCCGGCGAGTTCCAGGCTCACCGCGCCGTGGGTGGCCGCCCAGAAGAGCTTGGAGACCTCGCGGGCGTCGCCGGGCCGGAAGACCCCGGCCGCGATGCAGGCCTCCACGGCGGCCACCGAGGCACCGAACGCGCCGTCCGCGACGGCCAACGCCGCGGCGCCAGGGCGGAATCCGGGGACCGGCTGCTCGAACATCACCCGGTAGTAGGCGGGTTCGGCGATCGCCCGCTCCCGGTAGGCCCGGCCGAGCTCGGTCAGATAGGCCAACGGGTCGACCCCGCACGGGACTTGCTCCTGTGCCCGGCGCAGCCGCGCGAAGCCCTCCCGGTACAGCGCGTCCAGCAGACCCTCCTTCCCGCCGAACATCGTGTACAGCACCTTGGTCGAGGAGCCGATCTCGGCGGCGATCCGGCGCACGGTCAGTGCGGCGGGGCCTTCGGCGACGAGGAGGGCGATGGCGCGGTCGAGGATCACGGCGCGCACGGCATCCTGGCCGACCCGCTGCGCGTCCTGGTAGGGCGTGCTCATGGGTAACAACGTAACCGACGGGAAACAGTGTTACCACCCTTTGCGCGCAACGGTTTTCGAAACCCACCCGACCCGACCACCCAGCCGCCCTGGCTAGACTGGCGCGCTCGAAAGCCGAGGGGAGTCAGCGATGAGCGGTGCCACCCGCTGCGACCAGGTCGCGGCCGAGGCGGGCATGGGTGAACGGCGGCGGCTGTACCGGACGAGCCGCCGGATCGGCGACGGCGTGGGCAAATGGGGCCTGGGACTGCCCGGCATCCTCGTCATCGCCGCCTCCGGCTGGACCTGGTGGGGCGCCGTCCTCGCGGTCGCCGCCGTGACAGCGGCCGCCTGGGCCTACAAGAACGTGCCGCCGCGCTCCGGGCTGGTCGCCGTGGCGCGCTACGAGGGCGGCCTCGTCCTCCACCACGCCGGCGGCGACTTCCGCGCCCTGCCCTGGGAGGCCATCGAGAGCTACGAGTACATACCCTCCCGGACGGAATTCCGCGGCAACCTGAGCATCGAGCACTTCGGCCACGTCGTCATCCTGGCGCGCGGCCGTGAAACCCCCTTCGTGGTCTCGAAACTGGCGGGCCGTTACGAACCGGGGCTGGCCGAGGCCATCCGCGCGGGCCTGATGCCGCGCTGCACCGCGCCGCTGCACGAGCGGTTCGAGGAAGAGGGGCACGTCGTATTCGGGACGGTGCTCGGCGTGCTGCCCGAGGGACTCCTCGTCGACCCCGGCAGCGACCACCGCACGGCCCCGCTGCCGTGGAGCGACCTCCAGGACGTCACCGCCGAGAACACGCGCGAGCTCCGGATCACGGCGCGCACCGAACTGATCCCGGGCGAACGGGTCGTCACCCGCGTCCTCGCCGATGCGGACGTCGTCGCGGCGTTCCTCCGGGAGACCCGGGAGAAACTCCTGCCGGAGCAGCACGCCGAGTGACCGGGGCCGCGTGACCGAGGCCGCGGCCCCACCCCGAGCGCACCGGTCGACTCGACGGCCGCCCGCCAGGGCGCGCCAACCCTGCGCCACGGTGCGACCGTTGACATGCGCCGGGCATCCGTCGCAGCACCGGCGGCACCGGGTCCGCGCGCCGTGCTGCGCCGACCGGGTCAACCTCGGCACCGGACTGTACGCGGACGCCCGGTCGGCTCGTTCTGCTGTACATGCCTCCCCCGATCCCGACGCCACCGCCGCTGCCCGCACACAGCACCGCACGGAACGCCGCTCGGAGGTTCCCGTGGCCGTGATCGGCCGTGCGGCGGCCACCGTGGTCGCACTGGGCATCCTGCTCATCCCGGCGGCCGTCACGGCGGGCACCGACCTGCCGCCCGAGCTCGGCGCGGGCTGGTGGGAGGTGTCGGCCAACGCCGCCAACGTCCGGGTCGACCACTTCGGCGAGGAGACCGTCGTCGGGTTAGCCCGTTCGGGTGACCGGGTCGAGGTCGTGGACACCTGGACCTCACCGCTCGGCGCCCGCTGGGCGAAGGTCATGGTGGTGCGCACCCGGGTCTCCGGCTGGGTCCTGTGGTCCCTCCTCGCGCACCGGGACCCGTCCTCGGAACCGTAGAATCCGCCTGTACACATCAGGAGGGATTTCGCGTGTTCCGAGCGCAGCGTCCGCGCACCGCAGAGCTGACCGCACGACAGGGAGAGGGGCCGGTCGACGGCATCGCCCTGCTGCTGCCGGGCGGCTTCCTCCGCAGTCGGCGAGCACCGCTGAAGGTCGCCGAGCTGGGCCTGCGGGACCTGGCCACCGAGCTCACCGACCGCGGCCGGCCGCACGGCCTCGCGGTGCACCTGCTGCGCTACCGCCACGGCGGCTGGAACGGCGCCGACGCCGACACCGCCGTCGACACCCGCTGGGCGCTCGACGAGCTGGCCCGGCTGTACCCGGGCAGGCCCGTCGTCCTGATCGGCAACTCGCTGGGCGGGCGGGCCGCCTTCTGGTGCGCCGGGCACCCGTCGGTGGTCGGCGTCGCCGGGATCGCTCCCTGGCTGCCCAGCGGCGATCCGGTCGACCAGCTGGCCGGGCGGCGGGTGCTGATCGTCCACGGCACCGGGGACCACAGCTCGGCCAGTGCCACCCAGTCCCTGGAGTACGCGCTGCGCGCCCGGCGGGTCGTCCCGGACCTCGCGCGGTACGAGGCTCCGGGCGCCAACCACCTGCTGATCCGCGAGTCCCGCGACATCAGCGCGCTGACCACCGCGTTCACCCTCGCCACCCTGGGCGCCGAGCCCGCCCCGCTGATGACGGGAGCGGTCTGCACCCGGCTCCCGGCCCGGGTCTAGGCCCCGGCCCCACCGCACCCCGCACCATCCCGCGCCGTCCCGCGCCCCGGGCCTCCCCTGCCGATCGGCAGGGGAGGCCCGGTCACTTTCCGGCGGAATTCCTGCCGATCGGCACATGCGCGAACGGGGTTCCGGCGATCAGTCTTGGAGTCACCGCGACGGCGGCCATCCGGGCCGCCGTGGAAGTGAGTCTCCACCGTGTTCCACGACCACGATCTCCACCTCCGCGCCGACCGGATGCACCTGAACGCCCGTCAGCTTCGTGTTCTCCGGGGCGGATCACTCCGCCCCTCACCCGTCCTCACGACACCGGAGAACTCATGCCCGTCACCAAGCCCGCCGCCCTCGCGCTCGGCCTCGCCGCCCTGCTCCTCACGGCCGTGCCTGCCGCACCCGCCCTCGGCCAGGCGCCGCCCGGCGGTCCCGATCCGGTCGTCCTCGATGCCGCGATCGCCCACCGGCCGGGGGACCCTGCGGCGGGCGTGATCGCCCGGGTGACGGTCGACGGCCGGGCCTGGCGCGGCAGTGCCGGCGATCCGGTGAGCGGGCGGCCGGTGGCGTCGAACGCCGCGTTCCGGATCGGCAGCATCAACAAGACCTTCGTCGCCGCGGTGGTGCTCCAGCTCGCCGCCGAACAGCGGATCTCCCTGGACGGCACCGTCCAGCGGTACCTGCCCGGCACGCTGCCCGCCGACTTCACCCTGCCGATCACCGTCCGTCAACTCCTCGACCACACCAGCGGACTGCCACAGGCCGTCGAGGGTCCGAACACCCAGGATCCCGACGAACTGATAGCGCGCCGCTTCGGGCTGGAGACGCTCGACCAGGTCGTCCAGAAGACGCTCCACCCCGAGGACGGGCACGAGGTCACTCCGTCCTTCGCCCCGGGATCCGCCCAGGAGTACAACAACTTCAACTACCGGCTGGCGGGCCGGATCATCGAGCAGGTGACCGGGCACACGATCAGGGAAGAGGTGACGGCCCGCATCCTGAAGCCGCTCGGCCTGCGGCACACCGAGGTGCCGGAAGGCAGGCCGACGATGCCCGAGCCCCACCTGACCGGCTACTTCACCGACAGGGCCGGCGCCCCGATCGACGTCTCCGAGCAGGGCGGCAACTCGGAGTCGATGGTGTCCACCCCGGCCGACCTGGACGTCTTCCTGCGCGCCCTGCTGGACGGCGAACTCCTGCCGCCCCAGCAGCTGAACGACCTGCTCACCCTGCCGCGGGACGCCTCCGGCCGGCTGCTGCCCGTGCGCGGAGCCGGCGAGTGCCAGTTCGGTCCGGACAAGGGACGGGCCTGCTACAGCGCCGGGCTGATGGCCATCCCCCTACAGGACGGCACGGTGCTCTGGGGCAAGACCGGGCACGACCTCGGGTACTCCGACGGCTTCTTCACCACCCCGGACCTGCGCAGGAGGCTGGTCTACTCCGTCGGCGCCGGGACCGGCACCCCGGCACCGGCGCTCCGCCTCGCCGCCACGACCTTCGGGCCCTTCGCGCCCTGAGCCCGACCGAACCAGCGACCGCACCGACCCCCCTCCTCCCCCACCCTCGAAAGGACCCGAATGATCAGCATTCCCGGCGGGCTCGCCCGCACCACCGTCGACCGCGAGGGAGCCCCCGGCGCGACCTGGATCGCCGAACTCCCCGGTCTCGCCGCCGAACTGCTGGAACGCTGGCACTGCGTGCCGGACGGCGCCGCCACCCACGGCGGCGTCGGCCTGATCCTCCCGGTCCGTCAGGCAGCCGGGCGCGCGGCCGTGCTGAAGGTGTCGTTCCCCCACCCGGGCAACGTGCACGAGCCGGACGCCCTCGCGGTGTGGGCGGGCCGGGGAGCCGTCCGGCTGTACGAACGGGACGACGAGCGCTTCGCGATGCTGCTCGAACGGGCGGGCCCGACGACGCTCGCGGAGGTCCGGGACGGCGACGAGGTGCTGACGGCCGCCGGGCGGCTCAGCCGCCGGCTCGCCGTCCCGGCACCACCGGGCCTGCCCCGGCTGAGCGAGCAGGCGGCCGGCTGGGAGGACCGGCTGCGCACCGACGCGGCCTCCCTGCCCCACGCCCTGTCGGCCCGCGCGGTGGGCTCCGCCCTCGCGACCGTCCGCGACCTCGCCCGCGTCCAGCCGGAGGTGCTCGTCCACGGCGACCTCCACCCCCGCAACATCCTGCGGGCCGAGCGCGCACCCTGGCTGGCCGTGGACCCCAAGGGCTGCGTGGGAGACCGGGCCCACGACGGCGGCACCCTGCTCACCGTCCACGCCCTGACCCTGGTCGACGCGACGACCCTGCTCAACGCGACGGATGTGCGCCGCGCCGTCCTCCGCGCGCTCGACGTTTTCACCGAGGCCGCCGGGCTGGACCGCGAACGCACCCGCCGCTGGACCCAACTCCACGCCGTCCAGGCCGCCTTCCGGGGCCGACGGCACGGATTCCGGCGTGCCCGGGGAGGCCCCGAGCTCGCCCGGCTCACCCGGCACGCGGACGGGCTCGCCGAAGCACTCACCCCCGGCTGACCGCGTCCAAACCCGACCACACCCGCCCGACCGCATCCACCCGGCGCACCCGCCCGGTCCCGCGCTGCCGCTCGATCACCGGATCGATCACCGGATCGGGCCGCCGCGCCACCGCGCCGCCGAAATCGTGTTGGCGGCCGGCGGTCCGTGCTGCCTATGGTCGGGGGATGACCACTCGAACCTTCCGCATCATGGTGCGCGGCGTCTTCGACGGCCTCACCGACGAACAGCGCGCCGAACTGCTCGCCGCCGCACCCGCGCACGACGTGCTGCACGCCGCCTTCACCCGCGAGGGCCACCTCAGCTACGACCTCTCCGCACGGGCCGCCTTCACCTTCCGCTTCCTCGACGAGGGCGAGGCCGAGGAGGACATCCTGGAGGCCACCGAGCGGGCCGAGCAGTCGGCGCGGGACTGGCTGGCCGGACGCGGCTACGGCTGCAAGAACCTCCGCTCCCAGGCCGAGGACCTCTCCCGGGCGCCGCTCGGCAAGCGTCAGCGCCGCGCCGCCGCCACCGGTCGCTGAGCCGACCCCTCCCCCTCCGCCACCTCCTTGACGGCTTCCTCCCGGGATATACTTGAGCAGTCAAGGAGGTGGCAATGACAGACCAGCCGGTCCAGCCCGAGCAGCCGGACCAATCGGAGCAGGTGGGACCCGTACGGCAGACCGCGACCGCACCGGCCACGCCGGGCCCAAGCCCCGACCCGTTGGACACCGCCCTGCGGCTGGTCCGCGCCCAGACGGCCGTGGTCAAGCGCTTCGACGCGAGCCTCGGCGGCCTGCACGGCGTCAGCCTGGCCGACTTCACGATGCTGCTCCACCTCTCCCAGGCCCCCGGCAGCCGGATGCGCCGGGTCGACCTCGCCGAAGCCCTCGGGCTCACCGCCTCCGGCGTGACCCGCGGCCTCGCGCCGCTGGAGCGGATCGGCCTGGTCGCCCGCGAGGCCGCCGCCCGCGATGCCCGGGTCGCCTACGCCGCCCTCACCCCGACCGGGCGTGAGCGTCTCGCCGAGATGCTGCACACCGCCCGCCAGGTCGCCGCCGACCACTTCGCGGCCGAGCAGTGGAGCCCCGAGGACCTCGGCCGGCTGTCCACCCTGCTCACCCGCCTCGGCGGAACCGCCCCCGGCCAGCGCCTCGCCTGATCCGCCCGGACCCGCACCCACCACCCGCCCACCCTGCCCGCACGCACCGCCACCACCCCCGCCAGTCCCGCCGTCGGACCCCACCTCCTAGGCTGGCCCCGCACGACACGTACCGCCCGCACCACCCGAACCGACAGCACCGACAGCACCGCGCGCACCGCACCACCCCGCGAAGGGCAGCACCATGACCGACACCCCCGGCACCGGGCCCGGCCTGGAAAGCGCCCTCGCCGACGCCCAACGCGCGCACTGGCAGCAGACCTACACCGCCAACCCGGGCATGTACGGCGAGCGACCCTCGGCCCCCGCCGAGTACGCCGCCGAGGTGTTCGCCGCCGCCGGAGCCCGGGACGTACTGGAACTCGGCGCCGGCCACGGGCGCGACGCGCTGCACCTCGCCCGTACGGGCTTCCGTGTGCTGGCCGCCGACTTCAGCCCGACCGCCCTGCACCAGCTGCGCACCGCCGCCACGGACCAGGAACTGGCCGACCGGCTCTCGGTCCTCGCCCATGACGTCCGCGACCCGCTGCCCCTTCCCGACGCCTCCGTCGACGCGGTCTTCGCCCACATGCTGGTCTGCATGGCGCTCTCCACCGAGGAGATCGAGGCGCTCGTCGCCGAGGTCCGCCGGGTCCTGCGCCCGGGCGGCACCTTCGTCTTCACCGTCCGCCACACCGGCGACGCCCACTACGGCGCCGGCACCGGCCACGGGGACGACATCTGGGAGCACGGCGGCTTCGCCGTCCACTTCTTCCCCCGCGAACTGGTGGACGCGCTCGCCGAAGGCTGGCGCCTGACCGACGTCCATCCCTTCGAGGAGGGCGAACTGCCCCGCCGCCTCTGGCGCATCACCCAGGAGACCCCCCGATGACCGCACCCGACGCCGCCACCCCCGACGCCGCCAAGGCCGGCACCCCCGACGCCACCGCCCCCGACCTCACCGTCGACGGCACCGGCCTGCTCTGCGTCCAGTTGCTGCTCCGGCTGCGCGCGCAGATCGCGCACCTCCCGGCCGGCGCCGTGGTCCACATCCACACCACCGACCCCGCCGCCCCGCTCGACCTCCCCGCCTGGTGCCATCTGACCGGCCACGCCTACCTCGGTCAGGTCCCGTACGAGGCCACCGACCGCGAGGTGTACGCGCTGCGGCTCACCTCCGCCCCGGTCCGCACCCGCCCCGACCGCCCCTGGCACCCGGCTCCCGCCACCGACTGACCGACCCCACCCTCCGCTCGCCCCACGCCGCCGCTCGTGCCGTCCCGCCGGACGCCCACCCCGCCCGACCGCGTCGCCCGGAAACCCCGCGCATCCACCCCCACCGCCGGGACAGACTGCGTCCATGCCCGCAGCCGACGCCACGCCCGCACCCCCGCCCTCACCCACACCCCCCACCGCCAACCACCTCCTCGGCCACCCGCCCGACGCCCGCCTCCTGCTGCTCAACTGCGACGACCTCGGCCTGGACGAGTCCGTCAACCTCGCCGTGGTCGACGCCGTCCGGAACGGCATCGCCGCCTCCTGCAGCCTGATGACGCCCTGCGCCGCCGCGCCGCACGCGCTCCGGCTGCTGCGCCGGCACCCTGAGGTCCCCTTCGGCGTCCATCTCACGCTGGTCTGCGAGTCCGCGGACCATCGCTGGGGTCCGCTCGCCGCCCGGGACCGGGTGCCCTCCCTCCTCGACGCCTCCGGAGGGTTCTTCGCCCCCACCCCCGCCGGACGCGCCGCACTGCTCGCCCGGGCCCGACTCGACGACGTCGAGCGCGAGTTCCGTGCCCAGATCGACGCGGTCGCGGCGGCCGGCCTCGCCCCGACCCACCTCGACTTCCACTGCCTGGCCGACGGCGGCCGCGAGGACGTCCTCGACCTCACCCTCGCCCTCGGCGCCGAGTACGGCCTGGCGGTCCGGGTCTGGCTGCCGCCCGCACTCGCCCGGCTGCGCGCGCAGGGCCTGCCGGTGGTGGACCACGGCTTCCTCGACAGCTTCACCGTCCCCCTGGAGGACAAGCCCGCCCACTACGCCCGCCTGCTCGCCGCACTCCCCCCGGGCCTCACCGAGTGGGCCCTGCACCCCAGCACGGCCGGCCCGAGGACGGACGCGAAGGCAGACTCGAACCGCCACGGCCCGAACCGCCACGCCCCGGACGACGGTTGGCGCGTCCGGCGCACCGACCACGCGTTCCTCGTCTCCCCCGAGGCCCGCCGGCTGCTCACCGAGCTCGGCATCACCGTCCTCGGCTACCGCACGCTCCAGGAGGCCTGGCAGCGGGCCCGAGGACGGCTCACGGCCGAGGCCCCCGGGCCGCCCGGTGTGCCACGATGAGGAGGTACGAACGATCCAGCGCCACAGGGAGGTTGACCGCCGTGGACCCGATCATCAGCTGCCGCTGGCAGGACCCGAACGGCGAGTGGGCCCTGACCGTCGGCCACAACGGCGACGACTGGGAACTGCTCGCCTCCGCCCCCGCCTGGTCGGAGTCGATCCCCTTCTCGAACCCGGACGAGGTCCGCCGGCTCGCCCAGGCGCTGCTGGACCTGCCCGCCGACCCCGAGCCGTACGAGTTCGAATGGCAGCTCTCCCGCGCCGGTTCGGCCCCGGCCGAGGGCAAGCAGCAGCCGCACTTCGCGACCTTCGCCGTCGGCCTCGACCCCACCGACGACCACCGCCCCTACCTCGCCTACCAGTCCTACTACGACCTGGGCCGGGCGACCGGAATCGGCCTGGAGGTGATCTGCGAGGACCCGCCGGTCGACCACCTCCGCGCCCAGGCCCACGCCTTCCTCACCACCTTCCCCGGCCCCGCCCGCCGATAGCCCCACCCCGCCTTCCGGCACCCCCAGCCGCATCCGCACCCCCCGTCACGCGCCCCCGACCCCCGCACCGGCTCACGCCACGGCGCGCACCGCCCAGTTCACCTCGGCCGCCCAACTCTCCGGTGCAACCCATCCGTTGACCACCGCCAGCAGCTCCAGGTACCGCTCCCGCCGCGGATCGGCCATCGCCCCCAGCCGCTCCGCCAAACGGTCACGCAGCGCCCCGGCGTCTCCCGGCACCGCCCCCGCGCACCACCGCCCGTACCGCTCCACCAACTCCGCGACGACGGCCGCCGCCTCCACCGACTCCGGCTCCACCCCGGCCTCGACCGCCGGTCCGGCCAACTCCCTCACTGCCACGGCCAGTCCGGGCCTCGGCACATGCGCAGCGGTCCGCACCGCCCCGGCCGCCCCCTCCGCCGCTTCCGCCTCGGCCGCCTCGGCCTCGGCGAGCCCGCGCAGCAGCGCCCGGAACCCAGTGTCCCCCGCCAGCCGCGCCAACTCCACCCAGGCCTCGACCTGTTCGACCGACGGTTCCTCCGGCAGCTCCGGCGTCAACGAGCGTGCCACGGCGGCGAACCGCCCGCCGTTCCCGATCCCACCGCCCCCTGTCCCGCCGCCCCCCGTCCCACCGTCCCCGATCCTGCCGAACACCCCCGCCAGGAACTCCCCGATCAGGTGTCCCCGTTCGTCCTCCGTGAGCCGGGCCAACTGGTGCACGAGCGTCAACTCCTCAGGCGTCGAGCCGAGCCTGGCCACCGTCCCGAGCACGGCCCGCCGCAGTCGCAGCACCCGGATCTGGACGTCGATCGCCTCCGCCTGCGCGGCGGCGACATCGGCCGGTGTCAGTTCGCGCTCCACCACCCGCCGGATCGCGGGCAGTCCGAGCCCGAGCTCCCGCAGGGTGCGGACCAGTTCCAGGCGCGCGACGGCGTCGGCGCCGTACCGCCGGTGGCCGGCCGGGTTGCGGTCGGCCGGCGGCACGATCCCCTGGTTCGAGTAGAAGCGGACGGTCTTGACCGTCAGCCCCGTCCGTCGGGCCAGCTCACCGATGGTGTACGTCGTGTCGCCGTTCATGGCACCACCCTGCTACCTCCCCCCACGGGAGGTGCAAGCCCCCTCACCCGCGAGGCCCGCGAGGCCTGCGAGGCCCCTGGGACCGGTGGGGCCCGTCGGGCCCGCGATGGAAACCGACGCCTGACACGGTGTCAACCCGCCCCGGGCCGACGGCGGATCCCCGACGGAACGAGCCGCCGGTGTCGCCTCCCCGCCGGGGGGAGGCGACACCGGAAGGGCCTCAGGCGGTGCGGCGCAGCAGCGCCAGGTACATCGCGTCGGTCCCGTGCAGGTGCGGCCACAGCTGCACGTCCGGCCCGTCGCCGAGCGCCGGGACGCCGGGCAGCAGCGGGCGCGCGTCGATCCACTCGACCCGGCCGTCCTCGGCCCGCAGCACGTCGTCCACGACCGCGCGGGTCTCCGCGAGGTGCGGCGAGCAGGTCGCGTAGCCGACCACGCCGCCGACCCGGGTGGCATCGATCGCCGAGCGCAGCAGGTCCCGCTGGAGCGGGCCGAAGGCCGCGACGTCGGCCGGCCGGCGCCGCCAGCGCGCCTCCGGGCGGCGGCGCAGCGCGCCGAGGCCGGAGCACGGCACGTCGACCAGCACCCGGTCGAAGCCGCCGGACCGCCAGGCCGGGCGCGTCCCGTCGGCCGCGATCACGGTGTACGGGCCGGGGTTGCCGGCCAGCGCCCGCGCCACCAGCCGGGCCCGGTGCGGCTGCTTCTCGCTCGCGACCAGGGCCGCGCCCCGCTCGGCGGCGAGCGCGCCGAGCAGCGCGGCCTTGCCGCCGGGGCCGGCGCAGCCGTCCAGCCAGAGCCGGTCCGGCCCCTCCAGCGGCGCCGCCGCCAGCGCCAGCGCGACCAGCTGGCTGCCTTCGTCCTGAACGCCCGCCCGGTTCTCCTGCACCGCCGCGATCGATCCCGGGTCGCCGCCCTCGGCGAGCCGCAGCGCGAACGGGGACCAGCGGCCCGGCTCGGCCTCCGGCAGCGCCTCGGCGAGCTCGCCGACGGTGGCCCGGCCGGGGCGGGCGACCAGGGTGACCTCGGGCCGCTCGTTGTCGGCCCGCAGCAGCTCCTCCATCGCGGTGCGCCCGGAGGCGTCCGGCTGCCAGCGGCCGAGCGAGTCCCAGAGCGCGGAGACGACCCAGCGCGGGTGCGAGTGGACGACGGCCAGGTGGTCCTCGGCGTCCTTGTCGTACGGCGGGGCGACCTTCTCGATCCAGGCGTCCAGGTCGTGGGCGCTGATCCGGCGGAGCACGGCGTTGACGAACTTGGCCTTGCCGTCGCCGAGCACCACCCGGGCCAGTTCGACGGTCGCCGAGACGGCCGCGTGGCTGGGGATGCGGGTGGTGAGCAGCTGGTGCGCGCCGAGCGAGAGCACGTCCAGCACCGGCGGGTCGACCTTGCCGAGCGGCCGGTCGATGCAGGCGGCGATGATCGCGTCGTAGGTGCCCTGCAGGCGCAGGGTGCCGTAGACCAGCTCGGTGGCGAGGGCGGCGTCGCGCCGGTCCATGCCCTTCTGCTCGGCCTCGCGGAGCAGTGAGGGCAGGATCAGGTTGGCGTACGCGTCCCGCTCGTCGACGGCGCGCAGGGCGCGGAACGCGACGATCCGGGCCGGGTCCTTCTTCGGGCGGCGGTGCGGGCGGGGGGCGCGGTTGGCGCTGGGGGTGGTCACAGGTGCCTCAAGGTGCTGCGGTGGTTATCGACGAACTCGGACGAACGACAGATTTGAACGAACAAGGGCGATCTCAATCGATCTCAAACGAACAGTAGCGCCAAACCGGAGCGTCAGCCCCCGAGGCGCTCCCCCTCCTCCAGCCGCGCGCCCCGGGCCCAGTCGGCGGCCCGCATCTCCTTCTTCCCCTGCGGACGCACCTCCCCCAGCTCCACGTCGTGGCTGCCGGTGCCGACCCGGACGCTGTTCTTGCCCGCCATCGCGACCTCGCCCGGCGCCAGCTCGGCGGAGTCCGGCAGCAGCCGGACCGGCCCGGTGACCTTCAGCCGCTCGCCCCGGAACTCCGTCCAGGCACCCGGCGCCGGCGCGCAGCCGCGCACGACCCGGTCGATCCGCAGCGCGGGGTGGCTCCAGTCGATCCGCGCGTCCTCGACGGTGATCTTCGGCGCGAGCGTGACGCCCTCGGCCGGCTGCGGCACGGCGTGCAGGGAGCCGTCCTCGATGCCGTCCATGGTGGCCGCGAGCAGCCGCGCGCCGGAGTGCGAGAGCCGGGTGAGCAGCTCACCGCTGGTGTCGGCCGGGCGGATCTCCTCGGTGATCACGCCGTAGACCGGGCCGGAGTCCAGGCCCTGCTCGATCAGGAAGGTGGAGGCGCCGGTGACCTCGTCGCCGGCCAGCACCGCGTGCTGGACCGGGGCCGCGCCGCGCCAGGCGGGCAGCAGCGAGAAGTGCAGGTTGACCCAGCCGTACGTGGGGATCTCCAGCGTGCCGGGGCGCAGCAGGGCGCCGTAGGCGACCACCGGGCAGCAGTCGGGCGCGAGTTCGGTGAGCCGGGCGACGAAGTCCGGGTCGCTCGGCTTCACCGGCTTGAGGACCTCGATCCCGGCCTCCTCGGCGCGCTGGGCGACGGGGCTGGCGACCAGCTTGCGCCCGCGCCCGGCCGGAGCGTCCGGGCGGGTGACCACCGCGACGACCTCGTGCCGGTCCGAGGCGAGCAGGGCGTCCAGGGCGGGAACGGCGACCTCGGGGGTGCCGGCGAAGACGAGACGCATCAAGGGCCTTTCTGCAAAAAGAAGTTCGAGAAGCCGGCGGAACCCGACCGGAGTCGGCGAGGAGCCGGCGGAAGTCGGTCGAGCCCGGCCGACGTCAGCGGAGATCAGCCGGAACGGGCGGAAGTCAGCGGGCGGAACCGAAGGTGCTGTGCGGCGAGACCTTGACCACCGGAGCCGACCCACCGTCCCAGTCCGCCTCCCGGATCGCCTTCAGCGCGGCCTTGCGCTGCTCGCGGTCGAGCCGGTCGATGAAGATGATGCCGTCCAGGTGGTCGGTCTCGTGCTGGATGCACCGGGCGAGCAGCTGAGTACCCTCCAAGGTCACCGGATCGCCGTACATGTTGAAGCCCCTGGCCACCACGCCGTACGCGCGCTTGGTGTCGTAGCGCAGGCCGGGCAGCGACAGGCAGCCCTCGGGACCGTCCTGCTCCTCCTCGCTCAGCGACAGGTCCGGGTTGATCAGGTGCCCGGTGACGCCGTCCACGTGGTACGTGAACACCCGCAGGGAGACGCCGAGTTGGGGCGCGGCGAGGCCGGCCCCGGGAGCGTCCAGCATGGTGTCGGTGAGGTCGTGGACCAGCTTGCGCAGTTCCTTGTCGAAGGTGGTCACCGGCTTCGCGGTGGACCGCAGAACGGGGTCTCCGAAGAGACGGATCGGCTGGATCGCCACGGGGTACGGGCTCCTGTCCGTAGGGGCGCGGGCTGCGGTCGGCCGCTGGTTCACCCGCCAGTCTATGCAACCCGTACGGCCGTTCGCCGGGGGCTTCCCCGGGGCCCGGATCGGCGGCCGGCACGGCCCGACTGTGCCCAGCCGCGTTACCCCGGCCCCCGCTTCGGCGTTGGTCAAGAGAGATTGACCGGGCCGGGCGCACGGGACACCGCGTGCCGGCCGAGCCGAACCGTACGGAAGGTGGCACGTAGGCCATGGCCGAGCAGATCAACCACGACGCACGGGCGCGGGCGAGCCTGCACCTGCTGGTGCGGGACATCGAGCGGGTGAGGCGGCAGGTCGACGCGCTGCGGACGCTCACCGCTCAACTGGGCAACGTCTACCGTCCGCGCCGACCGAGCACCTCGGCCGGCTTCGTGGTGTACGGGCGGGCGCCGGCGCCGACCGTGCGCCTGGCGCAGGAACTGCGGGAAAGCGTGGAGACCCTGGTGGCGGCGGCGGTCGAGTTCGACCGGGCGCTGGGCTTCTCCTGGGACTCGGTGGGCTCCGCCCTCGGGGTCACCAAGCAGGCCGTGCACCGGCGCTACGGCATGCGCCGCCCGACCAGCGAGCTCCTCGCCGCGAGCGGTGGCGTCCCGGGCCAGAGCCGCCCGGACCGCGCCGACGAGCTGCCCGCGGCCGTCGAGCGCACCGGTCTGGCCACGACCGTCCCGGCGGCCCGCCAGGGCGGCCTGGACCGCAGCAGCCTGGACCGCGGCGCCCTGGAGCGCAGCACGATGGACCGCACCGCGATCGACCGCGGCCCGATGGAGCGCACCCCCGTCGACCGCGGCACGCCCGACCGCGGCACCCCCGCCGACCGCCCCCAGGCGGACCGACCCGGCATCCCGCTGCGCGGCTGACCGAGCCGCCGCAGCCGGGCCGTCCGGGGCGGGGTGGCCCACTCACCCCGCCCCACCCGCCCACCGGGCCCGAAGACCGCCGGACCACCACCCCCGACCCCGACCAAGCCCCCCGACCCGGACCCCGACCAAGGCCAAAGCCCCCCGACCCCGACCAAGGCCCCCGACCAGACCCCCGAGCAGCGCCCCGGCCGACGCCGCTCAGCCGATGTCCGTCGGATCCACCCGCACCCGCACCGGCTCCGCCGTCCGTAGCGCGATCCGCGCGATCTGCGCCGCCTTGAGCGCCGCCGCCAGCGCTGCCCCCTGCCCGGGCGGCACCCGCAGCAGCGCGCGTTCCTGCTCCTCCCCCCGCAGCGCCGGTACCGGCACCGGCCCGAGCACGTCCGCCCCCTCGGGCAGCCGGATCAGGTTCAGCAGGTCCGTCACCGCCGAGGGGGTCCCGCTCACCGAGGCCATCCGGGAGACCGGCGGGAAGTGCAGCTGGGCCCGTTCGTCCCGCTCCAGCCCGGCGTGCCCCAGCGGGTCCCAGCGCACCAGCGCCTGTACCGGACGGGCCGAGGGCTCGGCCACCACGACCACCGTCCCGCCGTCCGTCGAGGGCCGCACCAGCGCGGCCGCCGCGAGCCAGAGCCGCAGCGTCTCCTCCCCCGCCCGCAGGTCCGGCCGGCCGAGCAGCGCCCAGCCGTCCAGCAGCAGCGCGGCCCCGTAGCCGTCGCCACCCTCCACGACCGGCTCCGCACCGGGTGTGGAGATCACCAGTGAGGGCTCGTCGGGCACGGTGGTGAGCACCGCCTCCCGGCCCGAGGTCCGCACCGGGAGGCGCGGGAACGCCTTGCCGAGTTCCTCCGCCGTCCGCCGGGCCCCGACCACCTGGGCCCGCAGCCGGAAGGACCCGCACTCGGGGCAGTGCCAGTCGTTCTCCGCCTCCCCGCACCAGCCGCAGCACAGCGGCGCGTCCGCCGAGGGCGCCTCCAGCGGCCCTTCGCAGCGCCGGCAGCGCGCGGGGGTCCGGCAGCGCCCGCAGGCCAGCCGGGGCACGTAGCCGCGCCGGGGCACCTGGATGAGCACCGGGTGCCCGGCGGCCAGCGACTCCCGGGCGGCCTCCCAGGCCACCGAGGGCAGCCGGGCGGCCTGGGCGGCGGCGTCCCGGTGCTGGTCCTGGTCGGTGACGGTCCGTACCCGGGGCGCGATCTGCCGCACCGTCTCCCGGTCCGCGACCAGCGGGCGCGCCCAGCCGGTGCTGACCAGTTGGGCGCCCTCCACCGTCACCGCGTGCCCGCCGAGCAGCACCGCCGCGCCCTCCTCGGCGGCGCGCAGCAGCGCCACCTCGCGCACGTGCGGGTGCGGGGCGCGCGGGTCGCTGTGGCTGCCGTCCCCGTCCGACCAGACGACGACCAGCCCGAGGTCCCGGACCGGCGCGAACATGGTGGCCCTGGTCCCGATCACCGCGTGCACCGAGCCGCGGCTCACCGCGAGCCAGCGCTTGTAGCGCTCGCGCGGGCCGAGGTCGGCCTCCAGCGCCACGTGCATCCCGGCGCCGAGCAGTTCGGTCAGGGCCTGGTCGACCCGGGCCACCGAGCGCCCCTCCGGGAGCACGACCAGCGCGCCGCGGCCGCCGGCGAGGGTCGCGGCCACCGCCCGGGCGATCTCGTACGGCCAGCCGGGGCCGGGCAGCGCCGCCCAGACCGCGCGCGGCGCGCCGCCCCCGGCGAGCGCGGCGAGGAAGTCGGGCCCGGCCGGGTAGCGCTGCCAGCCGCCGGGGGCCGGGGCGGCCGGGCGCGGCAGCGGCGGCGGCGAGGGCGCGGCCTCGGCCTTGGCGTGCCGGGGCGGGACGGCCAGCTGGAGCACGTCGGCCAGTGTCCCGGCGTACCGGTCGGCGACGGTCCGGCACAGCCGCAGCAGCTGCGGGGTGAGCACCGGCTCGGGCGAGAGCACCTGGGCCAGCGGGGCGAGCGGTCCGGCGAAGTCGCTCTTCTCCAGCCGGGCGACGATGAACCCGTCGTGCAGTTCCCCGCCCTCGCGCTGGCCCTTCACCACCCGTGCCCCGAACCGCACCCGCACCCGTACGCCGGGCTGGGCCTCCTCGGCCATGGCGGCCGGCACCTCGTAGTCGAAGAGCTTGTCGATGGTGAGCACGCCCTTGTCCACCACGACCCGGGCCACCGGCAGGTGCTCGGCCCGCTTGGCCCCGTGCCAGGTGCGCGGCTTGGCCCGCTTGACCGTCTCCCGGATGAACGCCAGCTGCTCCGGCTCGGCGGCCCCGTTCTCCCCTGTGCTGCTCATCGCCACCAAGTACTACCAGGTCACACCGACAATGCACGAAGCGGCGCCCACCCCCGTTCGGGGGCGGGCGCCGCTTCGGGCGCTACGGACGCACGGGCCGCGGGCGCGCGCCACTGACGACGAGCCGCGGGCGCCGCGGACGTCAGTCCTGGACGGCGGCCTTCAGCTGCTCCACCCGGTCGGTGCGCTCCCAGGTGAACTCCGGCAGCTCACGGCCGAAGTGGCCGTACGCCGCGGTCTGCGAGTAGATCGGGCGCAGCAGGTCCAGGTCGCGGATGATCGCGGCCGGACGCAGGTCGAAGACCTCGGAGACGGCCTTCTGGATGGTGAGGACCGGCACGGTCTCGGTGCCGAAGGTCTCCACGAACAGGCCGACCGGCTCGGCCTTGCCGATCGCGTACGCGACCTGCACCTCGGCGCGGCGGGCGAGGCCGGCGGCGACGATGTTCTTCGCCACCCAGCGCATCGCGTACGCGGCCGAGCGGTCCACCTTGGACGGGTCCTTGCCGGAGAAGGCGCCGCCGCCGTGGCGGGCCATGCCGCCGTAGGTGTCGATGATGATCTTGCGGCCGGTGAGGCCGGCGTCGCCCATCGGGCCGCCGATCTCGAAGCGGCCGGTCGGGTTGACCAGCAGGCGGTAGCCCTCGGTGGTCAGCTTGATGCCCTGCTCGGCCAGCGCCTTCAGCTCCGGCTCGACCACGAACTCGCGGATGTCCGGGGTGAGCAGCGACTCCAGGTCGATGTCGCTGGCGTGCTGGGTGGAGACGACGACGGTGTCCAGGCGGACGGCCTTGTCGCCGTCGTACTCGATGGTGACCTGGGTCTTGCCGTCGGGGCGCAGGTAGGGGATGGTCCCGTTCTTGCGCACCTCGGTCAGGCGGCGGGAGAGGCGGTGCGCCAGGGTGATCGGCAGCGGCATGAGCTCGGGCGTCTCGTCGGACGCGTAGCCGAACATCAGGCCCTGGTCACCGGCGCCCTGCTTGTCCAGGTCGTCCTCGTCGCCCTCGACACGGGCCTCGTACGCGGTGTCGACGCCCTGCGCGATGTCGGGCGACTGGGCACCGATGGACACCGAGACGCCGCAGGAGGCGCCGTCGAAGCCCTTCTTGGAGCTGTCGTAGCCGATCTCCAGGATCTTGTCCCGGACGAGCTGGGCGATCGGCGCGTACGCCTTGGTGGTCACCTCGCCGGCCACGTGCACCTGGCCGGTGGTGATGAGCGTCTCCACGGCGACCCGGGACGTCGGGTCCTCCCGCAGGAGAGCGTCAAGGATGGTGTCGCTGATCTGGTCAGCGATCTTGTCGGGGTGTCCCTCGGTGACGGACTCCGAGGTGAACAGGCGGCGAGACACAGCGCTCCCTGGGGTTGCAGCGGCTGCTGACTGAAGTTCCCCGGGGCGACCCGGGGAACTCCGGAAAGACTTGATTCCTGGAGTCTAACGGTCTGGTTCCGCCGAACGTCACCCGCTTCAGGAATTCTCGACCGCCGCGCGAGCGGTTCTGATCAGTTGCCGCCCGTTTCCAGCCGCTTTGCGACCAGATCCCAGACCACGTCCGCGAGCGCCTCCTTCGGGCCCACCGGAACGGCCGTCTCACTGCCGTCCGAGCCCAGCACCACGGCCTCGTTGACGTCGGTGCCGAAGGCCTTGCCGTTGCCCACCTCGTTCACCACGAGCAGGTCACAACCCTTGCGGGCGAGCTTGGCCCGACCGTTGGCGAGCACGTCGTCGGTCTCCGCCGCGAAACCCACCACGAGTTGACCCGGACGGGGCCGGTGGGCCGACAGTTCGGCCAGGATGTCCGGATTGCGGACCAGGGCGACGGGCGCCGGCTCGACGCCCTCGACCTTCTTGATCTTGCCGGTCGCGTACTCGGCGGGCCGGAAGTCCGCCACCGCCGCGGCCATCACCACGGCGTCCGCGTCCTGGACCGCCTTCAGCGCCGCCTCGCGCAGCCCCAGCGCGGTCGACACGTGCACCACGTCCACCCCGGCCGGGTCCGGCAGCTCGGCGTTGGCCGAGAGCAACGTCACCCGGGCCCCGCGCGCCGCGGCCGTCACGGCGAGCGCGTAGCCCTGCTTGCCGGAGGACCGGTTGCCCAGGTAGCGCACCGGGTCCAGCGGCTCGCGGGTGCCGCCGGCCGAGACCACCACGTGCCGGCCCGCCAGGTCGGTCGGCGCCGCCCCGCCGCGGCGCAGCACGGCCCGGCAGGCGTCGAAGATCGCCGACGGCTCGGGCAGCCGGCCCTTCCCGGTGTCCTTGCCGGTCAGCCGCCCGACGGCCGGCTCCAGCACGATCACGCCCCGGCGGCGCAGCGTGGCCACGTTGTCCCGGGTGGCCGGGTGCTCCCACATCTCGGTGTGCATGGCGGGCGCCACCACGACCGGACAGCGGGCGGTGAGCAGGGTGTTGGTGAGCAGGTCGTCGGCGAGGCCGTGGGCGGCCTTGGCGATCAGGTCGGCGGTGGCCGGGGCGACCACCACCAGGTCGGCCTGCTGCCCGATCCGCACGTGCGGCACCTCGTGCACGCGCTCCCAGGTCTCGGTGGCGGCCGGGCGGCCGGACAGCGCCGCCCAGGTCGCCTCGCCGACGAAGTGCAGCGCGGCGGAGGTCGGCACGACGGTGACCTGGTGGCCGGACTCGGTGAAGCGGCGCAGCAGCTCGCACGCCTTGTACGCGGCGATCCCGCCGCTCACGCCGAGGACCACGCGGGGGGCGTCCGCACTCAGGGTCATCTACCGGCCTTTCTCCGCCTCGGGAACGCATCGGGAACGCGTCGCGGCCGTGCCGCGAACGCGCCCACCCTACGGCCCCCCGGCCGGCCCCCGCACCGCGCCCTGCCCTCCGGCGAGCGCCGAAGGGTCGCCGGCGAGCGCCGAAGGGCCGTCGGGGAACACCCGAGGGCCGCCGGGAACGCCGAAGGGCCCGGCGGAAACGATTCCGCCGGGCCCTTCCGAAACTCTGCGACTGCCTCAGGCAGCCTCGATCGCCTCGGCGGTCAGCATGCCCGCGTTGATCTCGCGCAGCGCGATCGACAGCGGCTTCTCGTGCACGTGGGTGTCGACCAGCGGGCCGACGTACTCCAGCAGGCCCTCGCCGAGCTGGGAGTAGTACGCGTTGATCTGGCGCGCGCGCTTGGCGGCGTAGATCACGAGGCTGTACTTGGAGTCGGTGGCCTCGAGCAGCTCGTCGATCGGCGGGTTGATGATGCCCTCGGGCGCGGTCATGGAAGAGGACACGCTAAAACCTTCCGAAAGGGTGGAAAAGACAGACAGGTCAGGCTACACCGAGCAAGGCTAGCAGTTCGGCCGCTACCTGCTCGACCGAGGTGTTGACAAGGGTCGTGTCGAACTCGGGCTCGGCCGCGAGCTCGACCTTGGCCGCCTCCAGCCGCTTCTCGATCACGTCCTGCGGCTCGGTGCCCCGGCCGGTCAGCCGGCGGACCAGCTCGTCCCAGCTCGGCGGAGCCAGGAAGACCAGCTGCGCCTCGGGCATCGACTCGCGCACCTGCCGGGCGCCCTGGAGGTCGATCTCCAGGAGCACCGGCTCGCCGCGCTCCAGCTTCTCCTGCACGGCCGCGCGCGGGGTGCCGTAACGGTTCCCGGCGAACTCGGCCCACTCCAGCAACTCGCCGTTGGCGACCAGCTTGTCGAACTCGTCGTTGTCGACGAAGTGGTACTGGACCCCGTTCTTCTCGCCCGGCCTCGGGCGCCGGGTCGTCGCCGACACCGAGAGCCAGACCTCGGGGTGCATCTTCCTCATATGAGCGACGACCGTGCTCTTGCCGACCCCCGAAGGGCCGGAGAGCACGGTCAGCCGCGGACGCTCACTCATGCACCGATTATCCCGGATCGCGGGGGATCCTGGGACCACGGGGGCACGGTCAGGCGGCGCCACCGCCGAACTCCCGCTCCAGGGAAGCGATCTGGTTCGTACCGAGGCCGCGGACACGCCGGCTCTCGCTGATGCCGAGGCGCTCCATGATCTGCTTGGCACGGACCTTGCCGACGCCCGGAAGGGACTCCAGCAGGGCCGAGACCTTCATCTTGCCGATGACGTCGTTGTCGGCCTTTCCGGCCTTGATCACCTCGTGCAGGGAGGCGCCGGAGTGCTTGAGCCGGTTCTTGACCTCGGCGCGCTCCCGGCGAGCCTCGGCGGCCTTGGCGAGCGCGGCGGTGCGCTGTTCAGGGGTAAGGGGCGGAAGGGCCACGCCGTTCACCTCAGGGTGTGGATGGATGGATTGAGCTAGGACTGGTTCGGTACCGAGGACACCGTCCGCAAGGGGAACCACAAGGCCCTGACCTGCGGGAGCCACGGAAATAGCGGCTCGCCGATGACCTATCGCCGGACACTACCCGGATTGCGGCGCCACGTCAGGAAAAGAACACGAAAAGTCCTGGTCAGCCAAGGCCGACCAGGACTTTCCAGGGCAAAATGACCGCGATTGCGAGACTTTGGCGGTGCCGATGTGACGGCGCTCACGTCGGTTCGGCGGCCACCGCGCGGTCCTGCGGACACTCCGCAGGGTCACCGCGCGGCTACCTGAAGGACGGGTTCCGCTACTTGACGGCGTCCGCGAACTCGCCGACGAAGCGCTCCGCCGCCTCCCGCAGCGCCGGCACCGAGGGGCCGTGCTTGAGCACGTCCCGGCTGACGCTCGGCACCACGTTGATCACCGAGGCGCCGAACACCCGCGGCAGGTCGGCCATGGTCGCGCCCTGGGCGCCGATCCCGGGGGCCAGCAGCGGGCCGTTGATGGCCAGTTCCACGCCCGCGTCGGCCAGCGTCGCGCCGACCACCGCGCCGAAGGAGCCGAGCGGCGCGGCGCCCTCGTTCTCGGCCGCCAGCTGACGCAGCACCGAGGCCGCGACCGGCTCGCCGTCCGCGCCCACCGCGCGCTGCACCTCGGCGCCCTCCGGGTTGGAGGTGAGCGCCAGCGCGAACACGCCGCAGCCCTGCTCCCGGGCCAGGTCCAGGGCCGGGCGCAGCGAGCCGAAGCCCAGGTACGGGCTGACCGTCACCGCGTCCGAGAACAGCGGGCTGCCCGGCGACAGGAAGGCCTCGGCGTACGCGGCCATGGTGGAGCCGATGTCACCGCGCTTGGCGTCCATCAGGACCAGCGCGCCGGCCGCCCGGGCCTCCTCCACGGTCTTCTCCAGCACCGCGACGCCCTTGCTGCCGAAGCGCTCGAAGAAGGCCGCCTGCGGCTTGAGCACGGCCACCCGGTCGGCCAGCGCCTCGACCACGGTGCGGCTGAAGGTCTCCAGCCCGGCGAGGTCGTCACCGAGCCCCCAGGCGGCGAGCAGGGAGGCGTGCGGGTCGATGCCGACGCAGAGCTGGCCGCGGGTGTCGAGGGCCTGGCGCAGCCGGGCGCCGAACGGGGCGAGGGTCATGTCGTCTCTTTCCGGAGGGGTGGGGAGGGGGTTCAGGAACTGCGCACGGCGCTGCCGACGGCGTCGGCCAGGCTGCGGAAGCCGCCCGCGCGGACCTTGGCGGACAGGCCCTTGTGGATCCGCCGGCACCAGAACGGGCCCTCGTAGATGAAGGCGCTGTAGCCCTGGACCAGGTCGGCGCCGTGGACGATCCGCTGCCAGGCGTCCTCGGCGGTCTCGATGCCGCCGACCGAGACCAGGGTCAGCCGGCCCTCGGTGCGGGCGCGCAGCCGCTGGAGCACCTCCAGGGCACGGGCCTTGAGCGGGGCGCCGGACAGGCCGCCCATGCCGATCTCCGCGACCCGCCCGGCGTCGGTGCGCAGGCCCTCGCGGCCGATCGTGGTGTTGGTGGCGATGATGCCGTCCAGGCCCAGCTCCAGGGCGAGGTCGGCGACCGCGTCGACGTCCTCGTCGGCCAGGTCGGGGGCGATCTTGACCAGCAGCGGCACGCGGTGGGCGGTGCTGCGGTCGGCGGCCTCGCGGACGGCGGCGAGCAGCGGCCGCAGGTGGTCCACGGCCTGGAGGTTGCGCAGCCCGGGGGTGTTCGGCGAGCTGACGTTGACCACCAGGTAGTCGGCGTACTTGGCCAGCCGCTCGGTGGACTTCACGTAGTCGGCGACGGCGTCGGCCTCCTCGACCACCTTGGTCTTGCCGATGTTGACGCCGATCACCGGGGTGGAGCTGGTGTGCGGGCGGGCGGCCAGCCGGGCCGCGACCCGGGCCGAGCCCTGGTTGTTGAAGCCCATCCGGTTGATCAGCGCGCGGTCCTCGACCAGGCGGAACAGCCGGGGCGCCGGGTTGCCGGGCTGGGGCTCGCCGGTGACGGTGCCGATCTCGACGTAGTCGAAGCCGAGCATCGACAGGCCGTCGATGCCGACGCCGTTCTTGTCGAAGCCGGCCGCCAGACCGAACGGGCCGGGCAGGTCGAGGCCGAGGGCGCGGGTGCGCAGGGCCCGGTCGCGCGGGGCGAGCACCAGCCGCACCAGGGTGCGCAGGCCGGGCACCGAGGAGCCGAGGCGGATCCAGAAGAAGGCGAGGTGGTGGGCCTTCTCGGGGTCCATCTTCTTGAAGACCAGGTCGAACAGAAGCTTGTACAAGGGTGGTTCAACTCCCGGAGCGGAGAGAGCAGATGGGCGCGGGCGCCGCCCGTCGGAGGAAGGGTGGCGGTGGGTGACGGGCGGGGCGGTCATGGCAGTGGGGGGCACCCGGCTGTTCCGGTGCCCCCCACTGCGGTGGTGCTACTTGCGGCCGGCGTTGATCAGCTCGGCGTGCTCCTGGAGCGACATCACCCCGACCTCGTCGCGCAGCAGCGCGTCCATGCCCTGCACGGCCGCGCCCATCGCCTGGACGGTGGTCAGGCAGGGCACCGCGCGGGCCACGGCCGCGGTGCGGATCTCGTAGCCGTCGAGGCGGCCGCCGGTGCCGTACGGCGTGTTGATGATGAGGTCGACCTCACCGTCGTGGATCAGCTGGACGATGGTCCGCTCGCCGTTCGGGCCCTCGCCCTCGCTGTGCTTGCGCACCAGCGTGGACGGGATGCCGCCGCGCTGGAGCACCTCGGCGGTGCCGGCGGTGGCGAGCACCTCGAAGCCGAGGTTGACCAGCGCGCGGGCCGGGAAGACCAGGTTGCGCTTGTCCCGGTTGGCCACCGAGACGAAGACCTTGCCCTTGGTCGGCAGCGCGCCGTACGCACCGGACTGCGCCTTCGCGTAGGCGGTGCCGAACACCTTGTCGATGCCCATGACCTCACCGGTCGAGCGCATCTCCGGGCCGAGCACCGTGTCCACCCCGCGGCCGTGGATGTCGCGGAAGCGGCTCCACGGCATCACGGCCTCCTTGACCGCGATCGGCGCGTCGGCGGGCAGCGTGCCGCCGTCGCCCTCGGCCGGGAGCAGGCCCTCGGCGCGCAGCTCGGCGATGGTGGCGCCGAGCGAGATCCGGGCGGCGGCCTTGGCCAGCGGCACGGCGGTCGCCTTGGAGGTGAACGGGACGGTGCGGGAGGCGCGCGGGTTGGCCTCCAGCACGTAGAGGATATCGCCGGAGAGGGCGAACTGGATGTTGATCAGACCGCGGACGCCGACACCGCGCGCGATGGCCTCGGTGGAGGTGCGCAGGCGCTTGATGTCGTGGCCGCCGAGGGTGATCGGGGGCAGCGCGCAGGCGGAGTCGCCGGAGTGGATGCCGGCCTCCTCGATGTGCTCCATGACGCCGCCGAGGTAGAGCTCGGTGCCGTCGTAGAGCGCGTCGACGTCGATCTCCACCGCGTCGTCGAGGAAGCGGTCGATGAGCACCGGGTGCTCGGAGATCAGGCCGGCGTGGCGCTCCAGGTAGGAGGCGAGCGAGGCCTCGTCGTAGACGATCTCCATGCCGCGGCCGCCGAGCACGTAGGACGGGCGGGCGAGCACGGGGTAGCCGATCTCGTCGGCGATCGCCTTGGCCTCCTCGAAGGAGAAGGCGGTGCCGTGCTTGGGGGCCGGCAGGCCGGCGTCGCGCAGGACGCGGCCGAAGGCGCCGCGCTCCTCGGCGAGGTCGATCGCCTCGGGCTGGGTGCCGACGATCGGCACGCCGTTGTCCTTGAGCGCCTGGGCCAGGCCCAGCGGGGTCTGGCCGCCGAGCTGGACGATCACACCGGCGAGCGGGCCGGCCTGCTGCTCGGCGTGGACGATCTCCAGCACGTCCTCCAGGGTGAGCGGCTCGAAGTAGAGCCGGTCGGAGGTGTCGTAGTCGGTGGAGACGGTCTCCGGGTTGCAGTTGACCATGACGGTCTCGTACCCGGCCTCGGCGAGCGCGAAGGAGGCGTGCACGCAGGAGTAGTCGAACTCGATGCCCTGGCCGATGCGGTTCGGGCCGGAGCCCAGGATGATCACGGCGGGCTTGGTGCGCGGGGCGACCTCGCTCTCCTCGTCGTAGGACGAGTAGAAGTACGGGGTCTTGGCGGCGAACTCGGCGGCGCAGGTGTCGACGGTCTTGAACACCGGGCGGATGCCGAGGGCGTGGCGCACCTCGCGGACCACGTCCGGCTTCAGGCCGCGGATCTCGCCGATCTGCTGGTCGGAGAAGCCGTGCCGCTTGGCGTGGCGCAGCAGGTCGGGGGTGAGCTCGGCGGCCTCGGCCAGCTCGCCGGCGATCTCGTCCAGCAGGAAGAGCTGGTCGACGAACCACGGGTCGATCTTGGTGTACTCGAAGACCTCCTCCGGGGTGGCGCCGGCCCGGACGGCGTCCATCACGGTGTTGATCCGGCCGTCGGTCGGCACGACCGCCTTGGCCAGCAGCTCCGCCTTGTCGCCGACGGGGCCGGCCCAGGAGAACTGGGAGCCCTTCTTCTCCAGCGAGCGCAGCGCCTTCTGCAGCGCCTCGGGGAAGTTGCGGCCCATGGCCATGGCCTCGCCGACGGACTTCATGGTGGTGGTCAGGGTGGCGTCGGCGCTCGGGAACTTCTCGAACGCGAACCGCGGCACCTTGACGACGACGTAGTCGAGGGTCGGCTCGAAGGAGGCCGGGGTCTGCTCGGTGATGTCGTTGGGGATCTCGTCCAGGGTGTAGCCGACGGCCAGCTTGGCGGCGATCTTGGCGATCGGGAAGCCGGTGGCCTTGGAGGCGAGCGCCGAGGAGCGGGAGACCCGCGGGTTCATCTCGATGACGATGACCCGGCCGTCCTCGGGGTTGACCGCGAACTGGATGTTGCAGCCGCCGGTGTCGACGCCGACCTCGCGGATGACGGCGATGCCGATGTCGCGCAGGATCTGGTACTCGCGGTCGGTGAGGGTCATCGCCGGGGCGACGGTGATCGAGTCACCGGTGTGCACGCCCATCGGGTCGAAGTTCTCGATGGAGCAGACGACCACGACGTTGTCGTGCTTGTCGCGCATCAGCTCCAGCTCGTACTCCTTCCAGCCGAGGATGGACTCCTCCAGGAGCACCTCGGTGGTCGGCGAGAGGGTCAGGCCCTGGCCGGCGATGCGGCGCAGGTCCTCCTCGTTGTGGGCGAAGCCGGAGCCGGCGCCGCCCATGGTGAAGGAGGGGCGCACGACGACCGGGTAGCCGCCGAGCGTGTCGACGCCGGCCAGCACCTCGTCCATGGTGTGGCAGATGACCGAGCGGGCGGACTCGCCGTGGCCGATCTTGGCCTTGACGGCCTCGACGACGCCCTTGAAGAGCTCGCGGTCCTCGCCCTTGTTGATCGCCTCGACGTCGGCGCCGATCAGCTCGACGCCGTACTTCTCCAGCGTGCCCGCCGCGTGCAGCGAGATCGCGGTGTTGAGCGCGGTCTGGCCGCCCAGGGTCGGCAGCAGCGCGTCGGGGCGCTCCTTGGCGATGATCTTCTCGACGAACTCCGGGGTGATCGGCTCGACGTAGGTGGCGTCGGCGATCTCCGGGTCGGTCATGATCGTGGCCGGGTTGGAGTTGACCAGCACGACCCGCAGGCCCTCGGCCTTGAGGACCCGGCAGGCCTGCGTACCCGAGTAGTCGAACTCGGCGGCCTGGCCGATCACGATCGGGCCGGAGCCGATCACCAGGACGGACTTGATGTCAGTGCGCTTAGGCACGCTGGCCCTCCATGAGCTTCACGAAGCGGTCGAACAGGTAGGCGGCGTCGTGCGGACCGGCGGCCGCTTCGGGGTGGTACTGCACGCTGAAGGCGGGGACGTCGAGTGCCTGCAGGCCCTCGACCACGTCGTCGTTGAGGCAGACGTGGGAGACCTCGACCCGCCCGTAGGGGGTGTCGCTCACCTTGTCCAGCGGGGCGTTCACGGCGAAGCCGTGGTTGTGGGCGGTCACCTCGACCTTGCCGGTGGTCCGGTCCTGCACCGGCTGGTTGATGCCGCGGTGGCCGTACTTGAGCTTGTAGGTGCCGAAGCCCAGGGCGCGGCCGAGGATCTGGTTGCCGAAGCAGATCCCGAAGAACGGGGTCCTGCGCTCCAGCACGCCCTGCGCGACGGCGACCTGGTGGTCGGCGGTGGCCGGGTCGCCCGGGCCGTTGGAGAAGAAGACGCCGTCCGGGTTGACGGCGTAGACGTCCTCCAGGGTGGAGTTGGCCGGCAGCACGTGCACCTCGATGCCGCGCTCGGCCATCCGCTGCGGGGTCATCGCCTTGATGCCGAGGTCCAGCGCGGCGACGGTGAAGCGCTTCTCACCGATCGCGGGCACCACGTACGGCTCGGTGGTGGCGACCTCGGCGCACAGGTCGGCGCCCTTCATCTCGGGCGACTGCTGCACCCGGGCGAGCAGGGCGGCCGGGTCGGCCAGCGCCTCGCCGGAGAAGATGCCGCAGCGCATCGCGCCGCGCTCGCGCAGGTGGCGGGTCAGCGCGCGGGTGTCGATGCCGCTGATGCCGACGACGCCCTGGTGGACGAGTTCCTCGTCGAGCGGGCGCAGGGAGCGCCAGTTGGAGGCGACCCGGGCGGGGTCGCGCACGACGTAGCCGGCGACCCAGATCTGCTTGGACTCGTCGTCCTCGTCGTTCCAGCCGGTGTTGCCGATCTGCGGGGCGGTCATCACGACCACCTGGCGGTGGTACGACGGGTCGGTGAGGGTCTCCTGGTAGCCGGACATGCCGGTGTTGAAGACCGCCTCGCCGAAGGTCTCGCCGATGGCGCCGTAGGCCTGTCCGCGGAAGGTCCGGCCGTCCTCCAGGACGAGCACGGCAGGCACTCGTTCCCGCCGTTGGCGCTGCGTGGTGGGGGCAGGTGCGGTCATTGCGCGGCCTCTTCCGTCTTCGTCTTCGTACGTGTTGCGAGTCGAGCGATCGCCTCGACCCAGGCGGCGTGCTCGTCGGGGTGGTCGGCCCGGAAGCCGGAGTCCAGCTCGGTGCCCTCGTGCGCCCAGCTGACGACGAGCAGCCCGGAGGGGACGACCTTGCCGGCGATCCCGGAGTCCGTGCGGGCACCGGTCAGGTGCTCGGCCGGGATCCAGAAGTCGACGTCACCGGGGCGCTGCACCAGCAGGCCGTCCTCGCCGAGGGTGAGGTCGGCGCGGCTGCGGGTGCCCAGGCCGTGGGCGACGACCCGGTCGAGCCAGTTCCCGGCGGTGGTCGTGCCGTGGTACCGGCCGCTGGTCTCCAGGATGGTGCGTCCGGCGCGGTCCGGCACGGCCGGCAGCGGCGGGATGCCGGACTGCAGGGTGCGCCGCCAGTTCCATCCCTGGCGCATCAGCCAGTAGACCAGGCCGATCACGATCAGCAGGCCGATGGACCAGCCGATGTAACCGGGCCAGTCGGTGACCTTCGCCTGCTCCTGGGCGAGCGTGGCGTGGAGCATCACTCCGTGCCGCCCTGCTCGGCGAGCTCCCCGGCCAGCACGGTGGCGCGCCCGCGCAGGAAGGTGGCGTGCACCCGTCCGGGCAGGTCCAGGCCCTTGTAGGGGGTGTTGCGGCTGCGGGTGGCGAAGCTGTCCGGGTTCACGGCTCCACGGTACGCGGGATCGAACAGCACCAGGTTGGCGGGCTCACCCACCGAGATCGGCCGGCCGTGGCCGCTGAGACGGCCGATCCGGGCCGGGCGGTGCGACATCCGGTCCGCGACGGCCTCCCAGTTCAGCAGGCCGGTGTCGACCATGGTCTGCTGCACGACCGACAGCGCGGTCTCCAGGCCGACCATGCCCATCGCGGCCACGGCCCACTCGCAGTCCTTGTCCTCGGCCGGGTGCGGCGCGTGGTCGGTGGCGACGGCGTCGATGGTGCCGTCGGCCAGCGCCTTGCGCAGCGCCTGGACGTCCTCGGCGGTGCGCAGCGGCGGGTTCACCTTGTACACCGGGTCGTAGGTGCGGACCAGCTCGTCGGTGAGCAGCAGGTGGTGCGGGGTCACCTCGGCGGTGACGTCCCAGCCCTTGGACTTGGCCCAGCGGACGATCTCGACCGAGCCGGCGGTGGAGAGGTGGCAGACGTGCAGCCGGGAACCGACGTGCGCGGCGAGCAGCACGTCGCGGGCGATGATCGACTCCTCGGCGACGGCCGGCCAGCCGCCGAGCCCGAGCTCGCCGGAGACCTGGCCCTCGTTCATCTGGGCGCCCTCGGTCAGCCGCGGCTCCTGGGCGTGCTGGGCGACGACGCCGTCGAAGGCCTTGACGTACTCCAGGGCGCGGCGCATCAGCACCGCGTCGTCCACGCACTTGCCGTCGTCGGAGAAGACCCGGACGCCCGCGGCGGACTCGTGCATCGCGCCGAGCTCGGCGAGCTTCTTGCCCTCCAGGCCGACGGTGACGGCGCCGACCGGCTGCACGTCGCAGTAGCCGGACTCCTGGCCGAGCCGCCAGACCTGCTCGACCACGCCGGCGGTGTCGGCCACCGGGGTGGTGTTGGCCATCGCGTGCACGGCGGTGAAGCCGCCCATCGCGGCGGCCCGGGTGCCGGTGAGCACGGTCTCGGCATCCTCGCGGCCGGGCTCGCGCAGGTGGGTGTGGAGGTCGACCAGGCCGGGCAGGGCGATCAGCCCGGTGGCGTCGATCTCGATGTCCGCCTCGACCGTCAGGCCGGTGCCGATCTCCTTGATCACGCCGTCGGCGAGGTGGAGGTCCTGCGGGGCGCCGCCCAGGATCTTGGCGTTGCGGATCAGGTAGCTGGTCACTGGGCGGTCTCCACGGAGTCGGTGCGGGCGGTGTCGGCGAGGGTGGCTCCGCCGAGCAGCAGGTACAGGACGGCCATCCGGACGGAGACGCCGTTGGCGACCTGCTCGATGGCGGTGCAGCGCGGCGAGTCGGCGACCTCGGCGGTGATCTCCATGCCGCGGACCATCGGGCCGGGGTGCATCACGATCGCGTGGTCCGGCAGCTGGGCCATCCGGCGGCCGTTCATGCCGTAGCGGCGGCTGTACTCGCGCTCGGTCGGGAAGAACGCGGCGTTCATCCGCTCGCGCTGCACCCGCAGCATCATCAGCGCGTCCGTCTTGGGCAGCACGGCGTCGAGGTCGTAGCTGATCTCGCAGGGCCAGTTCTCGACCCCGATCGGCAGCAGCGTGGGTGGGGCGACGAAGGTGACCTGCGCGCCGAGGGTGTTCAGCAGGTGGACGTTGGATCGGGCGACCCGGCTGTGCAGGACATCGCCGACGATGGTCACGTGGCGCCCGGCCAGGTCGTTGCCGCTGCCCGGGTTGAGGTGGCGGCGCATGGTGAAGGCGTCGAGCAGCGCCTGGGTGGGGTGCTCGTGGGTGCCGTCACCGGCGTTGATCACACTGCCGTGCAGCCAGTCGGACTGGGCCAGCCGGGCCGGCGCGCCGGAGGCGTGGTGGCGGATGACCACCGCGTCGGCGCCCATCGCCTGGAGGGTCAGCGCGGTGTCCTTGAGGCTCTCGCCCTTGGAGACCGAGGAGCCCTTGGCGGAGAAGTTGATGACGTCGGCCGAGAGGCGCTTCTCGGCGACCTCGAAGGAGGTCTTCGTCCGGGTGGAGTCCTCGAAGAAGAGGTTGACGACGGTGCGGCCGCGCAGCGTGGGCAGCTTCTTCACGGCCCGGCCGGAGAGCTGGGCGAGCTCCTCGGCGGTGTCCAGGATCAGCAGCGCGTCGTCGCGGCTGAGATCGGCGGCGGAGACGAGGTGGCGCTTCACGCGGGTTACTCCGGGAGGTGCGGTTCGGAAGACTGGGGTGCCAGGGCCTGCGAGCTGCGGGCGGCGAAGTCGCGGTCGCCGACCAGGACGGCGTCCACGCCGTCGCTGTCGGACAGGCGCACCTGAACGGCCTCGCGCAGCGAGGTGGGGAGGTTCTTGCCGACGTAGTCGGCGCGGATCGGCAGCTCGCGGTGGCCGCGGTCGACCAGGACGGCGAGCTGGACGGCGCGCGGGCGGCCGATGTCGTTCAGCGCGTCGAGCGCGGCGCGGATGGTCCGGCCGGAGAAGAGCACGTCGTCGACGAGGATGACGAGCTTGCCGTCGATGCCGCCGGGCGGGATCTCGGTGTGCTCCAGGGCACGGGCGGGCTTCAGCCGCAGGTCGTCCCGGTACATGGTGATGTCCAGGGTGCCCAGCGGGATCTCGCGCCCGGTGATCTGGGCCAGCCGGCCGTGCAGGCGGCGGGCGAGGTGGACGCCCCTGGTGTGGATGCCGAGCAGCACGACGTCCTCCGCGCCCTTGGCGCGCTCGACGATCTCGTGCGCTATCCGGGTGAGGACCCGGGCGATGTCCGTGCCGTCCAGCACCTGGTGCGGTGCCCGGGGCGTCGGTTCATGGTGGGTGGTCATGCCGAAGCGGACCTCCTTCCCCGCCTCACGGGACGGGTCTTAAAGGATGTCTGGGACTGCCCCCGCCGACCGGGCGTGGGCTTCGGGCCATCCTAGCAGCGCGCCGGATCGCAAACAGACGGCCATCATTCCGCTTCCCGGGGTTAACACTCCGGACGCGCCGACGATGCGGGCCATTCGCACGACTGCCCCATTCGGCTTGACGCAACTACCTTACTCTACGTAACCTCACAGTGAGTTACGAGACGGACGTCGGACCCACCGGTAACGGCGTCGGCAATCGCCCGTGACCCACCACTGAACGCGAAGCAATCTCGTCCGGGGAGATCAATGTCCAGCGACTACGCGAAGCAACTCGGAGGCAAGCTCCGAGCGATCCGCACTCAGCAGGGTCTCTCCCTGCACGGTGTCGAGGAGAAGTCCCAGGGGCGCTGGAAGGCAGTCGTCGTCGGCTCGTACGAGCGCGGTGACCGTGCGGTCACCGTGCAGCGGCTGGCCGAACTGGCGGAGTTCTACGGCGTCCCGGTGCAGGAGCTGCTGCCCGGCGGTACGCCCGGCGGCGCGGCCGAGCCGCCGCCGCGCCTGGTCCTCGACCTGGAGAGACTGACCCAGGTCCCTTCCGAGAAGGCCGGCCCGCTGCAGCGCTACGCGGCGACCATCCAGAGCCAGCGCGGTGACTACAACGGAAAGGTGCTGTCGATCCGTCAGGACGACCTGCGCACCCTGGCCGTCATCTACGACCAGTCGCCGTCGATCCTCACCGAGCAGCTGATCTCCTGGGGCGTGCTGAACCCCGACGCGCGCCGCGCGGTGCGCGAGGAGGACGCGAGCTGAGGCTCGCCGCACCGGCTCCCGCCGGCGGATCCAGGGACGACCCGGCCTGATTTCCGGTCGTACCCGCAAGCAGAAACGTCACGGCGCGGCTCCCCTGACCGGGGGCCGCGCCGCGGTGTCGGGGCCCCCGGGACGGGGCCCCGAGGCGGAGCCGTCAGCAGACCGTTCCCAGGCTGTAGCCGGGCTGCGCCGCGACGCCGTCCAGCCGGACCGGCCGCTCGGCCGGCGCCCACTCCTGCCCGCCGCTCGACCAGGCCCAGGAGGCCTGCAGGTACTCCCCGCAGGAGGCGGCCGAGCCCTGCGAGCCGTGCAGCACCGCGACGCCCGGCAGCTCCAGGGCCAGCCCGGTGCAGAGCACCGCGCAGACCAGCTCCAGGTCCTCGTCGTTGATCCGGACCACGCCGTCCTCCCACTGGAGGACCCGAGCCGCGGCGGTCAGCCTCCCGCCGGGCGCGTCCACCCGCAGGCGCAGCTCGTACACGCCGGCCCCCGCGCCGACCAGCATCCGGCGGAACACCTCGCCCCCGCGCTGGTAGGCGGCGCGTACCCAGGCGGCGTGCTCCTCGTCGGGCGCGCCCGCGCCCCCGCACAGGCCCCCGTCGAGCAGCAGGTCGGCGTGGCAGAGCGTCAGCCCGTTCTCCCGGGCGCGCACCAGGCGGGGCACGAAGTCCCCGGCCAGCTCCTCGCCCTGATAGGCCAGCAGCTGGGTCTGCAGGGCCGGGTTGACCAGGTAGCGGTCGCGGGCGGCGGGCTCGGCCGGGTCCAGCCCGTGCAGCACGCAGAACTCCTCGAAGTCCTGCGGGTGGAACATCCGGGCCCGGACGGTGTCGAACCGCTCCAGCGCCTCGGCCAGCAGCTCGGCGGTGTCGGCCAGGTAGCGCTCGTGGTCGGGGGCGTCGGAGATCCCCCAGGCGCGCGCCCGGGCGAAGTCCGCGGCGTTGGTCAGCACCCCGATGACAAAAGCCTGCTCGGCGCCGCCGGCCCGCTGTGGCCGGTGCGACGCCCGCACCGCGGGCCGCGAGCCGCCGGCGGTGCAGTCGGAGTTACGGCGGGCGCGACCCTTTTGACTCATCGGTGGCTCCTGGCTTCGGGGGTTGACGGTCCGCGGCACGCTCGCCGCTGACCGTCTTCCTCCCCATCCGCGCGCGCCGCACACGTACGGCGTGTCACAGGAATGTAACCACCGGTAATGCGGGGCCGCCGGGTCAGGGGCGGGGCGCCCGGGCCAGCTGGCGGGACTGCGCGACCAGGCGGCCGGACTCGTCCCAGACCTCCGCGTCCTCCTCGAAGTAGCCACCGGCCAGGTTGCGGGTCGCGTGGGTGACCCGCAGCCAGCCGGGCACGGGCCTGGCGCGCAGGTGGACGGTCAGCTCGATGGTGGGCGCCCAGCCCGGCATGCCGAGGTCGAAGGTGACCGGCGGCAGCGCGTCGGCGACCAGCAGGAGCAGCAGCGGGTCGGGCTCGCGGCCGTCGGCGAGCCGGAACCAGCCCTGGATCCGCCCGTTGCCGGAGGGCTGCCCGAGCGCCCAGCCGATGGTGGCCGGGTCCAGCCGCAGGTCGAACCGCTCCAGCAGGGCGGCCTGGGCGATCAGCTCCTTGGGCGCGTGCTCGACGCCGACGCACTGGTCCGGCGGCGGCAGCTGCGGCGGCCGCGCGCTGGTGCGCACCTCGCCGTCGGCGGTGGCGAGGTCGCCGTGGCTGGCCACCACCCGCAGCCGCTCGACGCCGTCCTGGCTGAGCGAGGCGGTGCCGGTGGACAGGCCGCGGCCGGTGCGCAGCACCTCGGTGCGGACGGTGGCCGGGCCGGGGGTGGAGGCGGACAGGTAGTAACCGCTGATCGACACCGGGTCCGGGTGGGTGCCGTGCTCCAGCGACAGCGCGTGTCCGGCCACCGCGAGCAGCAGTCCGCCGTTCACCCCGCCGCCGATCTGCCAGCCGGCGCCGAGCTCGGCGTCGTAGCGGCCGGCCTCCTCGGGGTGCCTGGTCAGGGCGATGCCCTGGTCGAACTCGCTGCGGATCGCGGTGGTCATCTGGGGGGACCTGCCCTTCACGCGTGGTTCCGGACGTCAAGTTACTGACAAGTAGGTCCCCACCCTACGCCGACCGGGTGAAACGCGGAACGGCCGCCGGACACCTGTTCGGGTCCGACGGCCGTCCGCGAGGTCCACCTGCCTACCGGCGGATGCTCGGCTTCAGCTCCAGGAAGCGGGCGAGCATGCCGTTGACGAAGGCCGGGGAGTCGTCCGTGGAGAACTCCTTGGCGATCTCGACGGCCTCGTCCAGGACGACGGCGTCCGGGACGCCGTCCTCCCAGATCAGCTCGTAGGCACCGAGCCGCAGGACGTTGCGGTCCACGATCGGCATCCGGTCGAGCGACCAGCCGACGGAGTACTGCTCGATCAGGTCGTCGATGCGACGAGCGTGCTGGACGTACCCCTCGATGAGCTCCATGGTGTACTCACCGACCTGCGGGGTGCCCTCGTCGGGCCTGGGCTCGCGGGCGCGGGCCACCCAGTCGGCGAGGACCTGCTGCGGGTCGACCCCGCGGTGGTCGGCCTCGAAGAGGATCTGGAAGGCCCTGGTGCGGGCCTTGCTGCGTGCGGCCGACACGGACTTACTTCACCCGGCCGAGGTAGCTGCCGTCGCGGGTGTCGACCTTGACCTTCTCACCCTTGGTGACGAAGAGCGGCACCTGGATCTCGGCGCCGGTCTCCAGGGTGGCCGGCTTGGTGCCACCGGTGGAGCGGTCGCCCTGGACACCCGGCTCGGTCTCGGCGATGGTCAGCTCGACCGCGGCCGGGAGCTCGATGTAGAGGACCGAGCCCTCGTTCTGCGCGACGAGGGCCTCGAAGCCCTCCAGCAGGTACTTGGCGGCGTCGCCGACGACCGACGGCTCGATGGTCAGCTGGTCGTAGGTGTCCATGTCCATGAACACGAAGTTCTCGCCGTCCTTGTACGAGAACTGCATGCCGCGCTTGTCGACGTTGGCGGTCTCGACCTTGGTGCCCGCGTTGAAGGTCTTGTCGACGACCTTGCCGGTCAGGACCTCCTTGAGCTTGGTACGCACGAAGGCCGGGCCCTTGCCGGGCTTGACGTGCTGGAACTCGACGACGGACCAGAGCTTGCCGCCCTCCAGCTTGAGGACCATGCCGTTCTTGAGATCGTTCGTGGAAGCCACGGGCGCACTAACTCCTGTATAGCTGTCAAGGAACCAAGGGATTGCGTCCTGCCTTCCACGGCCCCCGGGGGGCCGCGGTCACAGGGCGAGGAGCTCCTTGGTGGTGATGGTGAGCAGCTCGGGCCCGCCCTCTTCGAGGGGGCGCACGACGAGCGTGTCCTCGATCCGGACGCCGCCCCTGCCCGGGAGGTGGACCCCCGGACCGACGGTGACCGGCACGCGGCTGTCCAGTTTACCCATGTCCGACGGACCGAGGCGCGGCGCCTCCCGGATCTCCAGCCCGACGCCGTGGCCCACCGGGTGCGGGGAGGCCTCGGTGTGGCCGGCCGCCTCCAGGACCTGCCGGGCGGCCCGGTCGGGCACGCACTGCTCCACGCCCGGTCCGAGCGCCTCCCGCCCGGCCCGCTGGGCCCGGAAGACCAGCCGGTGCAGCTCCACCTGCCAGGGCGCGGGGGCCGCGCCGATCACGAAGGTGCGGGCGGTGGAGACGCCGTAGCCGCGGTACTGGGCGCCCATCACCACGGTCAGGAAGTCGCCCTCCTCCACCCGGCGGTCGGTGGGCTGGTGGGCGGCCTGGCCGGAGTGGCTGCCGGTGCCGACCGAGACCGGGAAGGCGGCCCGGTCGGCGCCGTGGTCGATCATCCGGCGCTCCAGCTCCATCGCCAGGTGCCGCTCGGTGCGGCCGACCAGGATCGACTCCAGCAGCTCGCCCAGCGCCTGGTCGGCGATCTCGGCGGCGATCCGCAGGTCGGCGATCTCGTGCTCGTCCTTGACCACCCGCAGCCGCTCGACCGTCTGACCGAGGTCCACCAGCCGGGCCCCCTCGGTCAGGCCCCCCACCGCCCGGTGCCGGGTGACGGTCAGGTCGTGCTCCTCCACCGCCAGTCCCGACACCCCGGACCGCGCGGCGACGGCCGCGACGGCCAGCGCGGAGTCCGACCCGGCCGCCACCGGCAGCCGGGTGACGTCAGGGGCGATCAGGTGCTCCCCGGAGTCGTCCGGCGGCAGGTCGTCCGGCAGCGCGAGCAGCGCCCGCTCCCTGGTCAGCAGCAGGCTCGCCCCGCAGGGCGCGCAGCCCGTCAGGTACCGCACGTTCGCCGCACGGGTGATCAGCGCCGCATCGGCCCCGGCCGCACTGCAGTGCTCCCTCACCCGCTCCCGCCGCCCCGCGTACGCATCCGCCATGCGTCGAGCCTACGAACCCCCGGCCCGAAGCGCCCGCCGAGCACCCCCGGCAGAACCCCCAATACCCCTTGCACGCCCCCCTGCGCGACCGCGGCACCGTCCCCCTCGGGCCCGCACCCCGCCCCCCACGCAGCGTGCCGCCGAGGGGCCCCGCACCCCCCGGCGGTCCCTCGAACCCCCGCCGTCCGCTACGTTCCGTCACGGATCTGTCACTGCTGGTCCTGTGCGAGTACGACCCGGTCGCCGGCCGGCACGTCGCCTTCCGCGAGGAGCGCCGACCCGGGGCGCACCCGGCCCCCGGAACGCGAACGGCGCCTCCCCACCGCGGGGAAGCGCCGTTCCGGCGTGCGCGGGCAGGCCGCTGCTCGCGGCCGGGTGGCTCAGGAGCCCTCGGGCGTCCAGCGCTTCTCGACCCCGGCGAGCTTCCAGTACCCGATCGCGATCGCCCAGACGACCACGAACAGCCCGGCGATGGCGTAGCCGACGTTGTCCAGCGAGATGTCGGCGATGAACCCGGTGACCGGGTCGGTCAGATCGAGCTTCTCGTGCAGCACCCCGACCAGCTCGATGGTGCCGATGATGAAGGCCACCGCGATCGACAGACCGGTGATGGTCAGGTTGTAGTACACCTTCCGCACCGGGTTGGCGAAGGCCCACTGGTACGCGAAGTTCATGAACGTCCCGTCCAGGGTGTCGAACAGGCTCATCCCGGCCGCGAACAGCAGCGGCAGGCAGACGATCGCGTACCAGGGCAGCCCGGAGGCGGCACCCGAGCCGGCCATCACCATCAGGGTGACCTCGGTCGCGGTGTCGAAGCCCAGGCCCAGCACCATGCCCACCGGGAACATCTGCCCGGGCCGGGTGATCGAACGGGTCGCCCGGTTCAGCACCCGGGCCATGAAGCCGCGCGAGTCGAGGTGCGCCTCCAGCTCCTTCTCGTCGAACTTCCCGGCCCGCATCGAGCGGAACACCCTGAGGATGCCGAGCAGCGCCGCCAGGTTGAGCGCGCCGATCAGGTAGAGGAACACGCCGGAAGTGGTCGTCCCGATCACGCCGAGCCACTTGTGGGTGGTCGACTCGTCGTCCATCAGGGTGTTCGCCAGCTGCGCGCCGCCCGCCACCAGGGCGGCCATCACCACCACCATCGAGGAGTGCCCGAGGGCGAACCAGAAGCCCACCGAGACCGGCCGCTTGCCGTCCGCCATCAGCTTGCGGGTGGTGTTGTCGATCACCGCGATGTGGTCGGCGTCGAAGGCGTGCCGCATCCCGAGGGTGTACGCGGTGATACCCAGGCCCACCCCGAAGACCTGGGTACCGACCGCGTACTTCTCGGGTGCGACCAGGAAGATCAGCGTGCCGAAGGCCACCACGTGCATGGCCACGATCACCGCCATCAGCCCGGCGGTACGGACGGTGTCCTCGCGCCGCCACTGGAAGCTGGGCAGCGCGGAGGGGGCCGGTTCGGCCCCGGCGGCAACGGTTTCGGGCAGGGTCATCTGCGGATCACGCTCCAGCACCTCGTGGAAAACCTCGTGAGATGCCGTGGCCGGTCTCCTGGCTGACGGGACGCCCGTACCCGCCTTCCCAAGCGCGCGAGGCGCCCAGTGGCTCCATGGGTACGGACGACGTTCCTCCGCGGACGGAGGAACGACCCGATCACAGTGGCGAGGGCCGCTCCGGGCTGGGACCCCTGAGGGTCCGTCACCGGTCTTCCCGAGCACCACGGCGGGGAACACCGTAGGGGCCACGCCCCGACCCGTGCAAGGTTGCGCACCTGCGCAGGTGTCCAGGATCACAGACCGCCGCCTGCGAGAATGTCCGCATGCATCTCGTACCGGCCGACCGCGCGGGCCACCGCACCATCGACGGGCACCGGGTCTGCGAGGCCATCGCCGCGATCGGCGACCCGGCCCACGTCCGGTCCTGGGCCGAGCGGTTCTCCCTGCTCGCCGACCCCGGCCGGCTCGCCCTGCTGCTCGCCCTCCACCGGGCCGGGCCGCTCGCCGTCACCGACCTCGCGGTCGCCACCGGCATGCGCGACCCCGCCGTCTCCCAGGCCCTGCGGCTGCTCCGCACGGCCGGCGTGGTCACCGGCGACCGGGACGGACGCGTGGTGCGCTACCAGCTCGTGGACGAGGCCATGCGCCCCCTCCTCGACGAGTGCGCCGCCGGCGAACACCACGAGCCCACCGCGGCCACGGGCTGACCCACTGGCCCGGCCCCGGAACCGCGCCGCGGCCGAAGCGGATGAGTACGATCATGACGTGCCGTCCCGCCCCCACGCCTGGCCCGCCGACCGGTGGAACACCCGACCGGTCAGGGCCCGCGTGCTGGCGGTCGCCCGCACCCTCACCTCGGCCACCCGGGTCCTGGACGTCCTGACCCTGCTGAACCCGGACGGCATCGAGCGGTACTTCACCGTCAACCCCGGCTCCGCCTTCGCCGACCGCGCCCTGGACGAGTACCTGCACGGCCTGCCCGGCTTCACCGTGCTGGACTGGGAGGACGCCGTCAGCCGCCGCTTCGACCTGGCCGTCGCCTGCGCCGTCCACTCCTCCATGCACCGGCTGGACGCCCGCCTCGTCGTCCTCCCGCACGGCGTCGGCTACAACCGGCTGGTCACCGAGTCCACCGGCGACACGGTCACCGCCGCCGGTCTGTCCCGCAACGAACTCACCCACCGCGGAAGGGTGTTCGTGGACGTCCTCGGCCTCTCCCACCCCGAGCAGCTGGACCGGCTGCGGGACTCCTGCCCCGAGGCGCTGGACGTCGCCCGGGTTGTCGGCGACCCCTGCTTCGACCGGATGCTCGGCAGCCGGCGCTCCCGCGACGGCTACCGCGCTGCGCTCGGTGCCACCGGCGGCCGACGGCTCGTCGTCGTCAGCTCCACCTGGAGCGAGCACTCCTTGTTCGGCCGCCGCCCGGACCTCCCCCGGCGGCTGGTCCGCCGGCTCCCCGCCGACGAGTACACGGTGGCCGTCGTCCTGCACCCCAACGTGTGGAGCCGCCACGACCCCGAGGCGCTGCTCGACGACGCCCGCCGGATGGGCCTGCGCCTGATCCCGCCCCACCAGGGCTGGCAGGCCGCGCTCGTCGCCGCCGACTGCGTGATCGGCGACCACGGATCGGTCACCGTCTACGGCGCCGCCCTGAACCACCGCACCCTGCTCGTCGCCACCGGCGCCGCCGAACTCGACCCCCGCTCCCCCGGCTACGCCTTCGGCCAGGCAGCGCCCGTCCTCGACCCGGACGGGGACCTCGCCGCCCAGGTCGAACAGGCCCTCGCCCGGGCCCCGGCCGACCTGAGCGCGATCACCGACCGCTCGCTCGCCCACCGCGGCGAATCCGCCCGGCTGCTGCGCCCGCTGCTGCACTCCTTCCTGGCCGGGCTGGACGAGCCCGGGGACGAACCGGCCCTGCCGCCCTACCCCAGGCCGGCCCCGTGCCCCGGCACCGTCGACCGGCCCACCGCGTACGACGTCGAGGGCCGGAGCGAGGGCATCGAGGTCAGCCTGCGGCGCTACCCCTTCGACCCGCACGACCACGCCCCGCGCGGCTTCCACGCCCTCACCGACGAGCACCCGGGCGACGCCCTGCGCTACACCGCCGAGGTCCTGACCCGCACCGAGGTGCACGCCGAACGCCCCGCCGCCCGCTGGCTCGCCGACTCCGCCGCCGAACTCCCCGGCCTCGCCGTCGCGGTGGCCGCCCTCGGCCCGGCCCGCCACCTGCTCCGACTGCGCGGCGGCCTGCTGCTGGAGGCCCGCGCCGAACCGGACTGGACCTGCCCCGACCCCGCCGTCGACCCGCTGCTGCTCGGCTCCGCCGTGGCCTGCTGGCTCGCCGACGGCGGCGACCCGGCCGGCCTTCCCCGGCACGGCCTCACCGTCCGCACCGGCGAGCACCGCACCCGGGTGTCCTTCCGCACCGGACCCTGAGAAGGGCGCTACTCCGGCAGCTCCCGCAGCCGCGCCCGGCTGCGCTCCGCGAGCTCCGCGTCGTCCAGCTCCTCGGCGAGGGCGAGCAGCAGGGTGTGGGCCTGCGCCTCCTTCGCGTACTGGCCGCGCTCCTCGGCCCGCCGGGCGCAGTCGCCCGCGTGGGCGGCGGCGAGCTCCGGCTGCCCGAGCGCCCGGTGGGCCCGGGCGCGGACCAGCGGCAGCTTCATCAGCATGTCCTCGTCCCGCGTCCGCTCGGCCTGCGCGGTGGCCTCGGCCAGCCGGGCCAGCGCCTCCTGCGCGCGGCCGTCGGCGATCAGCGCCTGCGCCAGGTTGTAGCTCTGGACGATCTCGCCGTGCTCGTCGCCCCGGTTCGCCGCCAGAGCCAGCGTGAACCGCCGCACCGCGTCGCCCGGGCGGCCGTCGGCCAGGCAGAGCAGACCGTCCGTCTCGTGGAGCACCCCCACCACCCGACGGTCGGTCACCAGCGGGACCTGCTCCGCGGCGAGCGCCAACTGCTCGGCGGCGAGCCGGTATTCCTTGCGGTCGAAGTGGGCCCGGGCGAGCTGGTTGCGCATCCGGACCACGGCGGCCGGCTGGTTGTCCCACTGGGCCGACTCGATGCCGAGCCGGTGGGTGGCGATCCAGTCCTGGTAGAGCCTGCGGTCGTGGTACAGCAGCCAGAGCGACTCGCACAGCCGCCACACCTCGCCGTGCCACCCCTGCCGGGCCGCCTCTTCCACCACCGCGCGGAAGTTGGCCCGTTCCGCGTACAGCCACTCCAGGGCCGCGGTGTCGGAGGCGAAGCGGGGCAGGTCGTCGCCGCTCGGGTCCTGCAGGCGGAGCCTGCTCCCGGCCATCGCACGGTCGGCGACCGAGGCCCGGCCCCGGTAGTAGGCCACGACGGCGGCGAGGAGTTCCCCGCGGCCGGCCAGTTCCCGGGTCCGGCCGTAGGCGTGCAGCCGCACCACGTCGTGGGCCCGGAAGCGGTCCTCGCGGTCGCCGTCCACCACCTCGTCCAGCACGTGGACGCCCCGAAGCTCCCCGATCGCCTGCCCGGCCAGCTCGACGCCGACCGCACGCGCCAGTTCGGCGGAGACGAAGGGGCCGGGGTGCACGCCGATCAGGTGGTAAAGCGCCCGGCCCGGCGCCGACAGCCGCTCGTAGACCAGGTCGTAGGTCGCGCCGAGATCGCTCTCCTCGTCCTCCAGCATCGCCAACCTGCCCTCCCGGTCGTGCAGTTCGGCCACCACCCGGCCGACCGGCAGGTGGTCCCGGTCCAGCAGCTGGCTCCCGACCGCGTTCAGCGCGAGCGGCAGCCCGCCGCACAGCTCGACCAGTTCCGCCAGTTCCCCGTCGGTGCCCCGCCCCGGGCCCACCCAGCCGCGCACCAGCTCGGCGCCCGCCCTCGCGCTCAGCGGGCCGAGCCGGCGCACCACGGCGCCGTCCGTCCGCAGCGCGGGCAGCCGCCGCCGGCTCGCGACCACCACCAGCCCGCAGGCCGGGAGCAGCGCACGGACCTCCGCGGCGTGCTCGACGTTGTCCAGGAAGAACAGGCACCGGCGCTCGGCGGTGGCGGTGCGGAACGCCGTGAACCGCTCGGCCTCCGCGGCCGGGGGCTCGGTGCCGAGGGCGCGCAGGAATCCGGCCAGCAGCTCGGGGAGGTCCACCCCGCCCTGGTGCCGGTAGGCCTTCAGGTCGGCGTAGAGGTCCCCGCCCGGGAAGTGCTCCCGGTGCTCCTCGGTGAACCTCGCGATCAGCTCGGTCTTCCCGACCCCGCCGAGGCCGGTGAACACCACGACCCCGAGTCCGCCCTCCACGACCCGTCCCAAGGCCTCGGTCAGCGCGGCGAGTTCCGGCTCCCGGTTGACGAACGGGCCGTGCGGGGACCGGATCTGATGCGGCCTCGGCACCGCCCGCGGCTGGTGCAGGTGCAGCGCCCCGATGCTCCCGGCCTGCACCACGTGGCCGCCCACCGTGGCGCCCGACACGGTGTTGGCCACCTCCTGCCGCTCCATCCGCCTGCTCCCTCCGGCCGGTCGGCCCCAGCCTACGGGCTGGGCACCCGGCCGGAGGGGCACTCGGACGTCACCGGGGGGTGATCTCGCCCATCTCCGCCCAGCCGTCCAGGCCGGGGATCTCGGTCGAGACGATCCGCGGCTTGGCGGCCACCGCGTACGACAGCTCCTCCATGGCCTTGGCGAAGTGCGCGGACTCCACGTGCTCCTTGCCCGCGTCGCCGTCGCGGAACGCCTCGACCAGGACGAACTCGTTGGGGTCGTCGACGCCGCGGGACCACTCGAAGAAGAGGTTGCCGGGCTCCTGGCGGGTGGCCCGGGTGAACTCGTCGACCAGGCCCAGCCACTCGTCGGCGCGCTCGGGGCGGACCGGGAACTTGACCGTGATGAAGATCATGGGACTTCCTTTCGCTCCACGTTCACACGTGGCCGTGCGGACAGGGGCGCGCGGCTCGGCGCGCTCGACGTCCATCGTCGCAGCTCAGAAGGGCTGTCCACGACACGGGGGCAGCACGCGTCACGATCGGGCGCCCGTCACGCCGACTGGCAGCCCGGGCACCAGAAGAGGTTGCGGGCGGCGTGCTCCTCCGTCCGCACGTCGGTGCCGCAGACCAGGCAGGGCATGGCGGCCCTCCGGTAGACGTACACCTCGCCGCCGTGGTCGTCCACCCGGGGCGGGCGGCCCATCGCCTCGGGGGTGTGCTCCGGGCGGACGGTGTCGATCCGGCCGGCGGTGACGCCCTCGCGCATCAGGGCGACCAGGTCGGCCCAGACCGCGTCCCACTCCCGGCGGGTGAGGTCGCGCCCGGCCCGGTGCGGGTCGATGCCGTGGCGGAACAGCACCTCGGCCCGGTAGACGTTGCCCACCCCGGCCAGCACCTTCTGGTCCATCAGCAGTGCCGCGACGGTCGTCCGGCTGCCCGATATCCGGCGCCAGGCGGCCTCCGGGTCGGCGTCGGCGCGCAGCGGGTCGGGGCCCAGCCGGGCGGCGACGGCGGCCTTCCGGCCCTCGGTGACGAGCGCGCAGGTGTTGGGGCCGCGCAGGTCGGCGTAGCCGTCCTCGTTCTCCAGCCGCAGCCGGATCAGTCCGACCGGCTCGGGCGCCGGGCCGGTGCCGAAGGTGAATCCGCCGTAGAGGCCGAGGTGGACGTGCACCCAGGCGCCCTCCTCGAAGCCGAGGAAGAGGTGCTTGCCGGTGGCCTCCGCACCGGTGAGCAGCTGCCCGTCGATCACCTTGGCCTCGTCGGCGAACCGGCCCTGCGGGCTGGAGACCCGCACCGGGCGGCCGCCGAAGGCCTTCCGGTTCTCGGTGGCGAGGCGGTGGATGATGTGGCCTTCGGGCACGGGCGTCGGCTCCTCCGGGCGCGGCGACATGACCCGTCCATCATCGCAGCCGGCTCCGACAGCTCCGCGACGCCGCGGGCCGGCGGACCGGGAAGGCACGGCTCCCGCGGGCCGGGGCGGCGGTTCAGCGGACCGGGATGCCCATCAGCCGGGCCAGGATGACGCGGTCCAGCTCGGCGGCCGTCCCGGCGACGTCCAGGGAGGAGTTGTCGATGATCGGCAGCCCGGAGTTGTACCAGCCGGCCATCCGCCCGTGGATGCGGGCGACCTCCTCGTCCCCGAGGCGGCGGTTGCCGCTGCGCCGGGCGTTGCGGTGCAGGACGGAGTCCAGGCTGGGCAACAGGACGACCGGGATCATGCCGGGGCCGATGTGCCGCTTCCAGCCGCCGAGGCCGATCGCCGGGCGGTCCGGGAAGACGGCGTCGTCGATGATGCAGGAGATGCCGTTGGCCAGGTAGTTGCGGCAGGCGAAGCCGCAGGTGCGGCGGGCCAGCCGGTACTGCGCCTCGGAGGCGTTGTTCCAGCCGGACTGGGGGTTGGCGAAGCCGGACTGCACCCACTCGCGGACGTCGTCCAGGCTGATGTGCGCGGTCGGGGTGGGCCGCCGCTCGGCCCAGTGGCGGGCGACGGTGGTCTTGCCGGCCCCGGCCGGTCCGATCAGCAGGACGGCGATCGGCCCGGTGGCCGCGTGCTGCCGCGGCGGGTGGGTGGGCAGTTGGACGGGCGCGCCGGACGGCAGCACGAAGTGCCCGGTTCCGCCGGCGGGCACCGGGGCGCTCGGCACGGGTGCGGCCGCGGGGGCCGGGGCGGAACGGGCGACGGGCCCGGGAGCGGCGGGGGCCGCGGGCGCCGGCCGGACCGGCGGGGACGGAGGGGCGAGCGGCGCCCCCGACGACGTCCCCCGTGTCCCGCCTCCCGGCGGTACCGGTGGAGCGACGGGACGCGGCGGGACCTGCCCACCTCCGGCGTACTGCGTCACGGCACCTCCCGACACCTCTCAGCGGGGACACTACACGGCGGCCCGGCGGCGGGCACAGTCCGCCGCCGGGCCACCGCCCGTACCCTCAGCGGGTGGTGAGCCGCTCGGCCAGCGCGCGCAGCGCCAGCTCGTAGGAGCCGAGCCCGAAGCCGGCGATGGTGCCGGAGGCCACCGCGGCGATCACCGAGGTGTGCCGGAAGGTCTCCCGGGCGTACGGGTTGGAGATGTGCACCTCGATCAGCGGCGCGGTGCGCTGGGCCGCGGCGTCCCGCATCGCGTACGAGTAGTGGGTGAACGCGCCGGGGTTGATCACCACCGGCACCTGCCCGTCGGCCGCCTCGTGCAGCCACTCCACCATCTGCTGCTCGGAGTTGGTCTCGTGCACCTCGACCTCGAAGCCGAACTCCTTGCCCAGCGCGGTGCACCGCTCGACCAGTCCGGCGTACGAGGTGGCGCCGTAGACGTCCGGCTCCCGGCTGCCCAGCCGGCCCAGGTTGGGGCCGTTGAGCACCATCACCCTGGTCACGCCGAGACCTCCGCGTACGCGGCGACCAGCAGCGACGGGTCGGGGCCCTCCAGCACCGAGGTCTTGCCCAGGCCGTCCAGCACGATGAAGCGGATCAGGTCGCCGCGCGACTTCTTGTCGATCTTCATCGCGTCCAGCAGCTTCGGCCAGGCGTCCGCCCGGTAGCTCAGCGGCAGGCCGACCGAGGCCAGAACGGTGCGGTGCCGGTCGGCCGTCTCGTCGTCCAACCGCCCGGCCAGGCGGCCGAGTTCGGCGGCGAAGACCATGCCGATGGAGATCGCGGCGCCGTGCCGCCACTTGTACCGCTCGTTGCGCTCGATGGCGTGACCGAGGGTGTGGCCGTAGTTGAGGATCTCGCGGCGGCCGGACTCCTTGAGGTCCCCGGAGACCACGTCGGCCTTGACCTGGATGGCCCGGCGGATCAGCTCGACGGTGTGCGGCCCGGCCGGCGTCCTCGCGCCCTCCGGGTCGGCCTCGATCAGGTCGAGGATGGCCGGGTCGGCGATGAAGCCGCACTTGATGACCTCGGCCAGGCCGGAGACGTAGTCGTGCTTGGGCACGGTCTCCAGGGTGCCGAGGTCGGCCAGCACGCCCACCGGCGGGTGGAAGGCGCCGACCATGTTCTTGCCCTCGGCGATGTTGATGCCGGTCTTGCCGCCGACGGCCGCGTCGACCATGCCGAGCAGCGTGGTGGGCATGGAGATCCAGCGCACCCCGCGCAGCCAGGTGGCGGCGACGAAGCCGGCCAGGTCCGTGGTGGCGCCGCCGCCGAGGCCGACCACGACGTCGCTGCGGGTGAAGCCGGTCTGCCCGAGCACCGACCAGCAGTACGCGGCGACCTCGACGCTCTTGGCTTCCTCGGCGTTGGGCACCTGCAGCGCGATGGCCTCGTAGCCCTCGCCGACCAGGTCGTCGCGGATCGCGTCGGCGGTGGCGGCCAGCGCCTCCGGGTGGATGATCGCGACCCGCTTGGCCCGGGCACCGATCAGCGGCGCCAGCTCACCGAGCAGCTGGTGCCCGATCAGCACGTCGTACGGGTCGTGGCCGGCGCTGCCGCCGACGTGGATCCTGACGGTGGTGTCAGTCATGGGGGGTCTTCAGCTCCAGTGCTTCCAGTACGGCGTCCGCGACCTGCTCCGGGCTGCGCCCGGCGGTGTCGACCACGGCGGTGGCCACCTCCAGGTAGAGGGGGCGGCGGGCCTCCATCAGCTCGCGCCAGCGGGCCCGCGGATTGACGGCCAGCAGCGGGCGCGGGGCGTCCAGGCCGACCCGCTTGACGGCGTCGGCGAGCGGGACCTCCAGGAGGACCACCGGCAGCTCGTGCAGCAGCGCGCGGGTGGCCTCGGCCAGCACCGCGCCGCCGCCGAGCGCCAGGACCCCGTCGTGCCCCTCGGCCGCCGCGCGCACGGCCGCCGCCTCCAGCGCGCGGAAGTGCGGCTCGCCCTCGTCGACGAAGATGTCCGGGATCGGCTTGCCGACGGTCGCCTCGATGTCGGCGTCGGTGTCCCGGAAGCCCACGCCCAGGCGCTCGGCCAGGACCCGCCCGACGGTGGACTTGCCACTGCCGGGCGGGCCGACCAGCACCACAACGGGACTGGTCATCGGATGATCAGGTTGTCGAGGTAGCTCTGCACGTTGCGGCGGGTCTCGGAGACGTTGTCGCCGCCGAACTTCTCGTTCACCGCGTCCGCCAGCACCAGCGCGACCATCGCCTCGGCGACGATGCCCGCGGCCGGCACCGCGCAGACGTCCGAGCGCTGGTGGTGCGCCTTGGCCGGCTCGCCGGTGCGCACGTCCAGGGTCTGGAGCGCCCGCGGCACGGTGGCGATCGGCTTCATCGCGGCGCGCACCCGCAGCACCTCACCGGTGGACAGGCCGCCCTCGGTGCCGCCGGAGCGGCCGGAGGTTCGCTTGACGCCCTCGGCGGTCGGGACGATCTCGTCGTGCGCCTTGGAGCCCGGCACCCGGGCCAGCTCGAAGCCGTCGCCGACCTCGACGCCCTTGATCGCCTGGATGCCCATCAGCGCGGCGGCCAGCCGCGCGTCCAGCCGGCGGTCCCAGTGCACGTGCGAGCCGAGGCCCACCGGCACGCCGTACGCCAGCACCTCGACCACGCCGCCCAGGGTGTCGCCGTCCTTGTGGGCCTGGTCGATCTCGGCGACCATCGCCTTCGAGGCGTCGGCGTCCAGGCAGCGCACCGGGTCGGCGTCCAGTCGCGCCTCGTCCGAGGGCAGCGGCACCACACCGGCCGGCGCCTTGGCGGCGGCCAGCTCGACCACATGGCTGACGATCTCGATGCCGGCCACCTCGCGGAGGTACGCGCGGGCGACGGCGCCCAGCGCGACCCGGGCGGCCGTCTCCCGGGCGCTGGCGCGCTCCAGGATCGGCCGGGCCTCGTCGATCGAGTACTTCTGCATGCCGGCCAGGTCGGCATGGCCGGGCCGGGGGCGGGTGAGCGCCTCGTTGCGGGCCAGGCCCGCCAGCACCTCGGGGTCGACCGGGTCGGCCGACATGACCTGCTCCCACTTCGGCCACTCGGTGTTGCCGACCATGACCGCGACCGGGCTGCCCATGGTCAGACCGTGCCGGACGCCGCCGAGGAAGGTCACCTCGTCCTGCTCGAACTTCATCCGCGCCCCGCGGCCGTAACCGAGCCGGCGGCGCGCCAGCGCGTCGGCCACCACAGCGGTGGTGACCGGTACACCGGCGGGCAGGCCTTCCAGCGTCGCGACGAGTGCGGGGCCGTGCGACTCCCCCGCCGTCAGCCAGCGCAACGTACCCAACGGAGCTCCTTCATCAGCGGACCGGACCTCGGCACCGCCGGGGCCCGCCCCGGGCGTGCCTTGTGCCTGAATCCTTTCATGCCCCAGCAGCACCTGGGGGCACAGTCCGCGTGCCGGACGGCAACCGGCCACCATCCGGCCGGGAACCACCCGGGGAACCGGCCGGAGGGCGGGCCCGGCACCCGGCCGGAGGACCGGGCCCACGACCGGCGCCCCGGCACTCGGCGCGGGGGCTCAGTGCCCGGCGAGCGCCTTCTCCCCCGCCTCGCGCATCGCCGCCAGCGGCCCGGGCGTCCGCCCGGTGAAGGCCTCGCTCTGCAGCACCGCCTGGTGCACCAGGAGGTCCAGCCCGCCCAGGACGGTCGCCCCGCGCCCGGCGCAGGCGGCGGCCAGCGCCGTCGGCCACGGGTGGTACAGCACGTCGAACAGCGCGCCCGGCTCGGCGGGCAGCGCGTCGGCGAAGACGTCCGTCGCGCCCACCGGCGTGGTGGAGACGGTCAGCGGCCGGGCCAGCGCCTCGGCGCCGCGCTCCCAGTCGGCGGTGCGGACGGCCAGGCCCAGCCGGTCGCCCAGCTCGGCCATCTCCCGGGCCCGCTCGGCACTGCGCACGTAGACCGTCACCTCGCCGGTGCAGATCTGGGAGAGCGCGGCCAGCGCCGAGGAGGCGGTGGCCCCGGCGCCCAGGACGGCCGCCTCGGGCACCTCGGTGATCCCGCGCTCGCGCAGCGCGTTGACCAGCCCGGGGACGTCGGTGTTGTCCCCGGTGCGCCGACCGTCGGCGGTGAACACCACGGTGTTCACCGCGTCCACCGAGCGGGCCGTCGCGCTGACCTCGTCGAGCAGCGGGATGACCGCCCGCTTCAGCGGCATGGTGAGCGACAGCCCGGCCCACTCGGCCTCGTCCAGCGCGGCGACGAACCCGGGCAGCCCGGCCTCGTCGACCTCGAAGCGGTCGTAGCGCCAGCCGTCCAGTCCGAGCGCCGCGAAGGCGGCCCGGTGCAGGTCCGGCGAGAGCGAGTGGGCGATCGGCGAACCGAGAACGGCCGCCCGGTGCTTGCTGGTCAACGCTGCCTCTCCGCGAACTGGCGAACTGTCGTCCGGCCGTGGCTACTTCTTGGTGGTGCAGTGACCGCGCGCCTCGTCGAAGCCCTGCCCGGCCAACTGGCAGTACTCCTTGACGTTGGCGTAGTGCTCCTTGCTCGTCTCGGCGAACCGGGTCTGGATCGGGGACATCGCGATGAAGTACAGCCACTTTCCGTCCGCCGGGTGCAGCGTCGCGTTGAGCGCCTCGTCGCCGGGGTTGGAGATCGGACCGGGCGGCAGGCCCGGGTTGATGTAGGTGTTGTACTTGTTGGACGCGTCGTCCATGTCCTTCTTGTCGAGGTCCTTGCGGTTCAGCGAGTACTGGAGCGTGGTGTCCATGCCCAGCCGGTGGTTGATCTCGCCGCCGGCCGCCAGCCGGTTCTGGATGGTCTTGGCCATCTTGGCGAAGTCTTCCGGGTTGTTGCCCTCGCGCTGGAGGATGCTCGCCTCGATGAGCACCTCGTAGCCGGTCTTCAGCCCCACCGAGGCGGCCTGGGCGTCCAGGCCGGCGTACTTCTCGGTGGCGTTCTTCACCATCTGCTTGAGCAGGTCCTCGGGCTTCATGCCCTCGGCGATGTTGTAGCGGGTCGGCCAGAGGAAGCCCTCGATGTTGCCGTTGGCGTACGGCGGCAGGCCGAGGTCGTTGACCTGGGCCTTGGCGACGCCCGCCGTGGTGCCCGCCTGCAACTTCAGCTTGGTGTCGATGAGGGTGTAGATCTCGGTGGAGTTCTTGCCCTCGGGGACGACGATCGCCGCGCCGCCCGCCTGGGCGAGCAGCTCCTTGAGCGCGGCCGCGGCCGGCATCTCCTTCTTCAGCCCGTAGTAGCCGTACTGGATGGTGCCGCACTTGGGCTCGGCCTTGCAGGCCGCGGAGAAGGCGTCGACGCTCTTGACCACGCCGGCGTTCTTCAGCGCCAGGCCGATCTGCCCGCCGACCGCGCCCTTCTTGACCTCCACCTGGACGGAGCCGGTGCCCTCGCCGGTGAAGTCCTCCGGCGGGCCGAAGTGGTCCTGGTAGAAGCCGTAGCCCCACCAGCCGGCCCCGCCCACGGCGCCGAGCAGCACCAGCGCGACCAGCAGACAGGCGCCGCCGTTGCGGCGGCCCGACTTCTTGCCCTTCTCCTTGCGCTTCTTCTGGGCCTCGCGGGACTCGTCCCGCTCCCCGAGGAAGCCGGCCTCCCCGGCCTCCCCGGCCTCGGCGTGCTCGTCGAGGTAGCCGTCGTCCTCGTGGCGGACGTCCTGGTGGCCGTCCCACTCGTCCGTCCCGGCCTCGCGCGCGGCACCGACCGGGTCGGCGCCGGCCTCCAGCGCGGCGGCCTCGGCCTCCCAGTCGATCCCGTCCGGGCCGGGGCCGGAGGCCGGCGCGGGCTCCGGGGCCGGCTGCCGCCGTCGTCGCCGCGGCGTCTGCTGCTGCTGGGGATCCTGCTGGGGCTGGGCGTGCTGCTGGGGCAGGGGCTCCTGCTGCTGAGGGGTCTGCTGCGGGGGCGCCTGCTGCTGGGGCGCCTGCTGGCCACCGGGGAAGCCCTGCTGGTAGCCCTGCTGCTGCATCGGCGCCTGCTGCTGGGGCATCTGCTGCTGCGGATAGCCCTGCTGCACCTGCTGCTGCGGTTGCACGTACCCCTGCTGGGGGTAGCCCTGCTGCGGCACCTGCTGCTGCACCTGCTGGGGGTAGCCCTGCTGGCCGCCCGGGTAACCCTGCTGCGGCATCTGCGCCTGCTGCTGCTGCTGCGGATAGCCCTGCTGCGCCATCATCTGCTGCTGCATCTGCGGCGTCATCTGCTGCTGGGCGTACCCCTGCTGCACGTCCCCGTACGGCTGCTGCTGGGCCGCCTGGCCCTGCTGCGGGTACTGCTGCTGCCACTGGCCGTCCTGCTGGCCGGGGACCGGCTGCCGGCCGTCGTACCCGGGATCACCGGGGTGCCACGGCTCGCCCTGGGGGCCGTAGCCCCCACCCAGATCGGTCATCGATCCCCTTAACCGACGGTGACGACCGGAGGATCGAACCGGCCGCCCGGGACGACGCGGTCCCGGCTGATTCTCGAACCGGCGTGCTAGCGCAGCGCCTGGAGGGAGACGTTACCGTACCGCAGCCTTACCCCCGCCCGGGCGGACGCACGGTCGGTGAGCGATCTCACCGACGGCACACGACACCGTTACGGTGCCCCCGACACCGTCACGGCGTCCCCGCACCGGCCCCGCCGGCGCCCCCCGGGCCGGAGGACGCCGGGGAGGACGGGTCCGCGGCCGGGGCACCGGGCTTGGCCGCCGCCCGGTTGGCGTTGAACTCGGCCACGTTGCGTTGATGAACGTCGAAGCTGTCGGTGAAGCGGGTGTCCCCCGGTTTCACGGTGACGAAGTACAGCCAGTCCCCCGGCGTCGGGTCCAGCGCGGCCAGGATCGCCTGCCGCCCGGGGTTGGAGATCGGGCTCGGCGGCAGCCCGGGGTGCAGGTAGGTGTTGTACGGGGAGTCCAGCTTGGTGTCGGTCACCGAGGTGTTCAGGGTCGAGCGGCCGAGCGCGTAGTTGATGGTGGAGTCCAGCTGCAGGGGCATGCCCTTGGCCAGCCGGTTGTAGATCACCCGGGCCACCTTGCCCATGTCCTCGGTGTTGTCGGCCTCGCCCTGGACCATGCTGGCCACGGTGATCAGCCCGTACACGCTCTGCCCGAGGTTCTGCGCGACCACGGTGGCGTCGTCCCGGCCGAACTCCTTGCCGGCCCGGTCCACCATCTGCTTCAGCAGGTCGAAGGCGGTGGTGCCCTCGGTGACGCTGTACGTCGCCGGGAACAGGTAGCCCTCCGGGCTGCCGTTGGTGAAGTCGGGCAGGCCGAGTTCGGCGCCCTGATCCTGGGCGGTCTTCCGGGCGGTGCCCTCGGGCAGGTTCAGCTTCCGGTCGATGGCCGCGTAGATCTGGTAGCCGCGCCAGCCCTCGGGGATGGTCAGACCGTTGGCGTTGGCCGGGTCGATCAGGATCGCCAGCGCCGCCGCGGCCGACATCTTCTGCTTCAGCGTGTACGTCCCGGGCTGGATCCGCCCGGCCGCCGCCGCGCTGCCCTTCGCGGCCCGGGTGAAGGCGAGCGAGCTGGCCACCACCCCGTTGCGGACCAGCGCGGAGGCGATCTGGGAGAGGCCGGCGCCCTCCGGGACGGAGACCTGGACGCTGCCGGTGCCCTGCCCGGCGAAGTCGGCGGCGGCCGGGGGTTTGCGCTGCGCCTGGAGCCAGGTGTACCCGGTCAGCCCGATCCCGCCGAACACCGCGATCAGCGCGAACGCGGTGAGCCCGCAGGCCAGTCCGTTGCGCCGTCGGTGCGGATCCGGCGCATCGAAGCGCGGGCGGGGCGCGCCCGGCGGACGGCCCTCCGGTTCCAGCACCGGAGCGCCCAGATGCCCGGGCGTGAGCCCCGGGTGGAAGTCCTGGTCGGTCATGGCTCGCGCCCCCTCGGTGGTCCCGGATCGATCCGGATCAATATGAATCGATGCGAATCGATCCATAACGGACACGGAAGCGAACGAAAAAGGGTCCGTGCGGACGCGTCCGCACGGACCCCTCAAACGGGACGTTAGATCAGACCGGTCAGCCGACCGCCTCGACGCTCTCACCGGGCGGGCGTCCGCTCACCCGTTCGGACTCAAGGGCGGTCTGGAGGATCACCACCGCGGCGGCCTGGTCCACCACCGAGCGGCCCTTCTTCGCCTTGACCCCCGAGGCGCGCAGCCCGTGGGTCGCGGTGACGGTCGACATCCGCTCGTCCACCAGCCGCACCGGCACCGGGTAGAGCCGGTCGGCCAGCCGGGCCGCGTACGCCCGGACCTTCTCCGCCGCCGGGCCCTCCTTGCCGCTGAGCGAGCGCGGCAGCCCGACGATCACCTCCATCGCGCCGTACTCGTCGACGATGGCGGCGATCCTGGCCTGCGACTTCACCCCGGCCGGGACGGTCTCCACGGGCGTGGCGAGCACCCCGTCGGGGTCGCAGGACGCGACCCCGATCCGGGCGTCCCCGACGTCGACGGCGATCCGCCGCCCACGCCGGAAGGGCCTCTCCTCCTGCTCCATCAGCTGGCGCGCTCCGCGACCAGGCCGCGCACCGCGGCGATGGCCTCGCCGACCGCGGCCGGGTTGGAGCCGCCGCCCTGGGCGACGTCGTCCTTGCCGCCACCGCCGCCGCCGAGGGTCTTGGCGGCGGTCCGGACCAGCTCGCCGGCCTTGATGCCACGGCCGCGGGCGTCCTCGTTGGTGGCGATCACGGTCAGCGGGCGGTCGTTGGCGACGGTGAAGGCGGCGACCACGGCCGGGCGGGCGCCGAGGCGGCCGCGCACGTCCAGGACCAGCTTGCGCAGCTCGTCCGCGCCCACGCCGTCGGCGACCTGCGCGGCGACCACCGCGATGCCGTGCACGTCCTCGGCCGAGTCGGCCAGACCCGCCGCGGCGGCCAGCACCTTCTCGGCGCGGAAGCGCTCGATCTCCTTCTCGGCGTCCTTGAGCTTGGCGAGCATGCCCGAGATCTTCTCCGGCAGCTCCTCCGGGCGGCCCTTGACCAGCTCGGTGAGCTGGGCGACCACGGTGTGCTCACGGGCCAGGAAGCGGTACGCGTCGGTGCCGACCAGCGCCTCGACGCGGCGCACGCCGGAGCCGATCGAGGACTCGCCGAGCAGCTTCACCAGGCCCAGCTGGGCGGTGTTGCCGACGTGGGTGCCACCGCACAGCTCCTTGGAGAAGTCGCCGATGGTGACGACCCGGACCTCGTCGCCGTACTTCTCGCCGAACATCGCGATGGCGCCGGCCTTGCGGGCCTGGTCCATCGTCATGACCTCGGCGGTGACCTCCAGCTCGCGGCCCAGCACGTCGTTGATCTTCTGCTCGACGTCGACCAGCACGCTGCCGGGAACGGCGGCGGGCGAGCCGAAGTCGAAGCGGAAGCGGCCGGGGGCGTTCTCGGAGCCGGCCTGGGCGGCCGTCGGGCCGAGCGCGTCGCGCAGCGCCTGGTGGGTCAGGTGGGTGGCCGAGTGGGCACGGGCGATCGCCCGGCGGCGCTCGATGTCGATCGTGGCGTACGCCGAGGCGCCCAGCACGACCTCGCCGAACAGCACCCCGCCGGAGTGCACGACGACGCCCGGGACGGGCTGCTGCACGTCGCGGATCTCCACCACCGCGCCGGACTCCAGCCGGATCCGGCCCTGGTCGGCGAGCTGGCCGCCGCCCTCGGCGTAGAACGGGGTGCGGTCGAGGATGATCTCGACCTCGTCGCCCTCGGAGGCGGCCGGCGACGGGACGCCGTCCACCAGCAGGCCGACCACGGTGGCCTCGCCCTCGGTGAGGGCGTAGCCGGTGAAGACGCTCGCGCCGGACTTGTCGGCGACCTCGCGGTACGCGGCGACGTCGGCGTGGCCCATCTTCTTGGCCTTGGCGTCCGCCTTGGCCCGGTCCCGCTGCTCCTGCATCAGGCGGCGGAAGCCGGACTCGTCCACCTGGAGGCCCTGCTCCTCGGCCATCTCCAGGGTGAGGTCGATCGGGAAGCCGTAGGTGTCGTGCAGCTTGAACGCCTGCTCGCCGGAGAGCACCGCGCCGCCGGCCTGCTTGGTCTCGGTGACCGCGACGTCCAGCAGGTTGGTGCCGGCCTTCAGGGTCTGGAGGAAGGCGCCCTCCTCGCCGACGACGACCGTCTCGATGCGCTTGCGGTCGCTCTCCAGCTCGGGGTACTGCGGGGCCATCGCCTTGATCGCGACGTCGATGAGCTCCTTGGCCACCGGCTCGGTGGCGCCCAGCAGGCGCATGTTGCGGATGGCGCGGCGCAGGATGCGGCGCAGCACGTAGCCGCGGCCCTCGTTGCCGGGGGTGACGCCGTCGCCGACCAGCATCAGCGCGGTGCGGATGTGGTCGGTGACCACGCGCAGCGAGACGTCCGACTTGTGGTCGGCGCCGTAGGTGTGGCCGGTGAGCTCGGCGGCGCGGTCGAGGATCATCCGGCTGGTGTCGATCTCGAAGAGGTTGTCGACGTCCTGCAGGATGGCGGCGAGGCGCTCCAGGCCGAGGCCGGTGTCGATGTTCTTGCTCGGCAGGTCGCCGAGGATCTCGAAGCCGTCCTTGCCGTCGCCGTGGCCGCGCTCGTACTGCATGAAGACCAGGTTCCAGATCTCCAGGTAGCGCTCGCCGTTGACGGCCGGGCCGCCCTCCTCGCCGTACGCGGGGCCGCGGTCGTAGTTGATCTCCGAGCACGGGCCGCACGGGCCGGGGACGCCCATCGACCAGAAGTTGTCCTTCATGCCCAGGCGCTGGATGCGCTCCGAGGGCACGCCGATGACGTCACGCCAGATCTGCTCGGCCTCGTCGTCGTCCTTGTAGACGGTGATCCAGAGCTTCTCCTTCTCCAGGCCGTAGCCACCGTCCGCGACGGGGGTGGTGAGCAGGTCCCACGCGAACTTGATGGCTCCTTCCTTGAAGTAGTCGCCGAAGGAGAAGTTGCCGCACATCTGGAAGAAGGAGCCGTGCCGGGTGGTCTTCCCGACCTCCTCGATGTCCAGGGTGCGCACGCACTTCTGGACGCTGGTGGCGCGCGAGAACTGCGGCTTGACCTCGCCCAGGAAGTAGGGCTTGAACGGCACCATGCCGGCGTTGACGAGCAGCAGGGTGGGGTCGTCGGCGACCAGGGACGCCGACGGAACGACGGTGTGGCCGCGCTCCTCGAAGAAGCGCAGCCAGCGGCGGCGGATCTCAGCCGACTCCATTAGTGGTCCTTCCGGTTCGGGGTGCCGCCCCGCGGCGGCAGGGCGCGGCGGGGCGTTTCTTCAGTGGTCCGGGGGGTGGTGCGGGAGCTGCGGGACGGAGGCAGGGCGGCGGCCGGGCTACCGGGCGCCGCCGAGATAGCTCGGTACTGCGGCTCGCCGGAGGGGGGCGGCGCGGAACGCTTCCCCAGGAGGGACCGGCGGTCGCCGCGGGGCTCCACCACGGCGGTGCCGTGCAGCCCGAGGTCGTCCTTCAACTGCTCCTCGCGCTCGGCCATGCCGGCCTGCACGTCCCGGGCGAACTGCTTGGCCAGGTCGCCCAGGTGCAGCGCGCCGCGGGCGGCGGTGCCGGAGAGGCTGTCCGGGGTGAGCCGGTGCACGGCCTCGTTGGCCTTGTTCATGGCCCAGACGGTGGCGCCGGCGCCGACCGCCATCCAGAAGATGCGTCGCACCATGCCGTCAGCCCCTCACCGCGCGCCGGACCCGGGAGAACAGGCCGCTCCTGGGCGCGGTCGCGGCGCGCACCTCGGCCCGGATCAGCCGGGCCAGCTCCTCGCGCTCGCCGGCCTGCGCCGGCACCGGCGGCAGGCCGCCCTGCTGCCGGGCGACGGCCTTGCGCACGCCGTAGCTGAACGCCGCGACCTTCACCAGCGGTCCGCCCAGGGTGGCGGCCACGGTGGAGGAGAGCGCGTTGGCGTTGGCGGCGGCGTCCTGCACGTTGGCGGTGATCTCGTCGACCCGCTCCAGCTGCTCGTTGGCGCTGCGCACCGCGGCGCCCGCGTCGGTCAGCAGCGGAACGGCCTGTTCGGTGACCGCGGAGACCAGGACGGCGGCCTCCTTGAGCACCCGCGAGAGGCGGACCAGCACCACGGCGAGCAGGGTGACCAGGACCGCCCAGAACACGGCGACGAGCAATCCGGCCAGCTCTCCCACGGACACCTTTGCGCGCTCCCTCGCCTTGCAGTTCTCCTGGGCCTGTCAGACAGGCCCCAGCAGGAAACCCTATCGCGCCCAGGCCCGGTTTCCGGACCGGGTTGTTCGCCCGGCGATCCGGTCGGGTGTGCGATCCGCGCGCGTAACCTACCGATCGGTCACCTCGTTCTGCCTGGCAGGCCGTCGCCCGTACGGCCCGACGCACGTCCGGACCCCGACCGGTCCGGCCTGGAGCACGGGGAGCAGCCTTTGGCCGGGGACTGGACAGCACCGCCCGGGGAGCCCGCGGCGGGGCCGCACGGGCCGGAGCCCGGCCGGCTGCCGGCCGAGGTGACCGGCTTCGTCGGGCGGCGGGGCGAACTGGCCGAGCTGGCCGGGCTGCTGGACTCGGCCCGGCTGGTGACCGTCACCGGGCCGGGCGGCGTGGGCAAGAGCCGGCTGGCCCTGCGCGCGGCGGCCCGGGCGGCCGACGCCTTCCCGGACGGCACCTGGCTGGTGGACGTGGCCCCGGTGCAGGACCCGCTGCTGCTCGGCCACGCCGTCCTGGAGGCGCTGCGGCTCGCCGACGGCTCCGCCCGTCCGCCGCTGGACGTCCTGATCGAGCGGCTGGAGGGCCGGCGTCTGCTGCTGGTGCTGGACGGCTGCGAGCACCTGGTGGAGGCCTGCGCCGAGTTGGCCGACGCGCTGCTGCGGGCGCTGCCCGGCCTGCGGCTGCTGACCACCAGCCGCACCACCCTGCGGGCCTCGGGCGAGCACCTGCTGGCCCTCACGCCGCTGCCGGTCGGCCCGGCGCCCTCCGGCCCGGTGCGGCCGGACGCGCTGCCGGACGCGGTGCGGCTGTTCGTCGAACGGGCCGGGGCGGTGCTGCCGTCCTTCGAGGTGACGGAGGCCAACGCGGAGGCGGTCGCGCTGCTCTGCCGCCGGCTGGACGGCATCCCGCTGGCCCTGGAGCTGGCCGCCGGCCGGCTGCGCGCGCTGTCGGTGGAGCAGGTCACCGCCCGGCTGGACGACCGTTTCCGGCTGCTCACCTGCGGCTCCCGGACGGCCCTGCCGCGGCACCGGACGCTGCGCACGACGGTCGGCTGGAGCCATGAGCTGTGCACCGTGCAGGAACGTTTACTCTGGGCCCGCCTGTCGGCCTTCGCCGGCGGATTCGACCTGGAGGCCGCCGAGTACGTCTGCGCCGGCGAGGGCATCGAGGCCGAGGAGGTCCTCGACCTGCTCGACGAGCTGGTCGCCCAGTCCGTGGTGCTGCGCGAGGACAGCGCCTTCGGCGTGCGCTTCCGGCTGCTGGACACCCTGCGCGAGTACGGCGGCCAGTGGCTGCGCGCCGCCGGCGAGGAGCAGCGGCTGCTGCGCCGCCACCGGGACTGGTACTTGGGCGTCGCCACCTGGGGCGAGGTCGAGTGGTTCGGCCCCCGGCAGGCGGAGACCGCCGAGCGCACCGGGCTCGCCCACGGCAACCTGCGCGCGGCGCTGGAGTTCTGCCTCGCCGAGCCGGGCGAGGAGCAGATCGCCCTGCTGCTGGCCGGCACGCTCTGGTTCTACTGGATCGGCTGCGGCCACCTCGGCGAGGGCCGGCACTGGCTGGACCGCGCGCTCGCGCTGGACCGCGAGCCCACCGAGGCCCGGGCCAAGGCCCTCTGGGTGACCGGCTACATGGCCACCCTCCAGGGCGACCTCGGCTTCGCCCGCCCGGCACTGGAGGAGTGCCGCCGGCAGGCCCTGGACACCGGCGACGACCGGGCGCTGGCCTACGCCGTCCACCGCCAGGGCTGCGTCGCCCTGGTCGGCGACGACCCCGACCGGGCCGCCGAACTGTTCGAGGAGGCGCTCTGGCACTACCGGACCATCGGCGAGCTCAACAGCAACGTGGTGATGGCCATGCTGGAGCTGGGCCTGGCCCACCTCTTCCAGGGCGATCCGGACAGCGGCGAGCTCTGGTTCGGCCAGGCCCGCGAGCTGTGCGAGGAGCACGGCGAGCAGTGGGCCTACGGGTACGTGCTCTACGCGATGGCGTACTCGCACTGGCTGGACGGCGCCGTGCAGCCCGCCCGGGCGCTGGCCCGGGAGTGCGTGCGGCTGAACCACCTCTTCCGCGACCGGCTCGGCATCGTGCTGGGCATCGACCTGCTGGCACTGCTGGAGACCGAGCCGAGCGGACCGGGCGAGCCGGGCGAGCCGGGCGACCTGCGCGAGGCCCGGGTGCTGCAGGGGGCCGCGCACCGGATCTGGCGCACGGTCGGCAACCCGTTCCTGGGCTCGCGGAACTTCTTCGGCCCCCACCAGGAGTGCGCCGAGCGGGCCCGGGCCGGGCTGACCGCCCAGGAGTACGAGGAGTGCTACGAGGCCGGGACCCTGCTGGACCTGGACGCGGCGGTCGCCCGGGCGCTCGGCGGCGGGGGCCGGGCGCAGGGCGCAGGGCCCGGAATCGGCGCGGGACCCCCGCTCGGTGCCGCCCGCGCCGGCGCCCTCGACGGCGCGGAATAGTTGAAACTTGCCGATTGCTTGAGGAGGCAAGGAACTGCCCGGAAGGAGCATCATGGCCGTCCACAACGCCGCCAACGAGTACCGCATGGCGAAGTTCTACTTCGATTCCAAGGCGTACACCGACGCGGCGCGCACGCTCGAAGGTGTCCTGGCCGAGGAGCCGACCAACCTCTCCGTCCGGATGCTGCTGGCCCGCAGCTACTTCCACTCGGCCCAGCTCCGCCGCGCCGAGGCGGAGCTGCTGCGGATCCTGGAGGCCGACCCGGCCGAGGACTACGCCCGGCTGATGCTCGGCCGCACCCTGGAGCGCCAGGGCCGGCCCGAGGAGGCCCGCCCGCACCTGCGGCTGGCCGCCGCGATGACCGGCGAGAGCATCTGACGGCAGCGGGAAGGACAGCACGGAAAAGGGGCGAGCCCCCGTCGCCTCGAAAGGCGGCGGGGGCTCGCTCGTGGTGTCGCGAAGAGCGGAACCGGGTCAGCGCGAGTAGTACTCGACGACCAGCTGCTCGTCACAGATCACCGGGACCTCCTTGCGCTGCGGCGCACGGTCCAGGCGGAAGGCCAGGGCCTTCAGGTTGACCTCGAGGTACTTCGGGGTCTGGCCCTCACCCGCGTAGCCACCCTCACGGGCGACCTGGAAGGGGACCTTCTCCTTGCTGCGCTCGCGGACGGTCACCACGAAGCCCGGCTTCATCTGGAACGACGGCTTGTTGACCTTGCCGCCGTTGACCTCGATGTGGCCGTGGACGACCATCTGGCGGGCCTGGTAGATGGTGCGGGCGATGCCCGAACGCAGCACCAGCGAGTCCAGACGGGTCTCCAGGTCGGCGACGAGCGCCTCACCGGTCTTGCCCTCGGCCTTCTTCGCGCGGTCGAACGCGCGCGCCATCTGCTTCTCGCTCAGGTCGTACTGGGCGCGCAGACGCTGCTTCTCGAGCAGACGGACCTTGTAGTCCGAGTTCTGCTTGCGGCCACGGCCGTGCTGGCCGGGCGGGTACGGGCGGGCCTCGAAGTACTTGACGGACTTCGGGGTCAGCGGCACGCCGAGCGCACGCGCGATCTTGACCTTGGGACGCTTCTGGTTCGCCATGAACCAAACCTTCCTTGCTTACGAATACGGCTTCACCAGGTGTTGACGGAGGTCGCATCTCGCGACCCGGAGACAACCCATCGCCGAGGCGATGCGGTCAGCCGCTCTCCGGAGCCGGGCACGAACGTGCTGGTCACACGGACCGGCCCAGAATCTGGGCCGCCCGCGACACCGAAACGGTGCGCGACGCTCCTGGTGCGGGCCCCTCGGAGGGGGCCTACGGCCGGTGTCCCGCTGGTGCGGCCGGTCGGTGGGGTCTCCCCCGCCGCCGTCCCGGGACATGGCACTCCGACCGAGTATACCGGTGGATCACTCGCCCTTTTCCCCGGGCCGCTCCTCGGCCTTCTGCTCCGGCTTCGCGGGCGCCTTCCCGTCCTTCTTCCCGGCCTTGCCCTCCACCCTGCGCTCCCCCCGCAGCCGCCCGCGCGTCCACTCCACCACGTCCGCGTACCGGGCCTCGCCGCCGCGCCTGGTCGGGCGGTAGTACTCCTTGCCGTGCACCGCGTCCGGCGCGTACTGCTGGGCGGCGATGCCCTCCGGCAGGTCGTGCGGGTACCGGTAGCCCTGGCCGTGGCCGAGCTTGCCCGCGCCGCCGTAGTGCGCGTCGCGCAGGTGGGGCGGGACGGCGCCCGCCAGGCCCTGCCGGACGTCCGCCAGCGCCGCGTCGATCGCCAGGTAGGCGGCGTTGGACTTGGGCGCCAGGGCCAGCGCGATGGCCGCCTGGGAGAGGATGATCCGGGCCTCCGGGAAGCCGATCAGGGCCACCGCCTGGGCCGCCGCCACCGCCGTCTGCAGGGCCGTCGGGTCGGCCAGGCCGACGTCCTCGCTGGCCGAGATCATCAGCCGGCGGGCGATGAACCGCGGGTCCTCCCCCGCCTCGATCATTCGGGCCAGGTAGTGCAGGGTGGCGTCCACGTCGCTGCCGCGGATCGACTTGATCAGCGCGCTCGCCACGTCGTAGTGCTGGTCGCCGTCCTTGTCGTAGCGCACCGCCGCCTGGTTGACCGCCGTCTCGGTGGTGGCCAGCGTGATGCTCGACTCGCCCTTCTCCAGCGCCGCACCGGCCGCCGCCTCCAGGGTGGTGAGCGCCCGCCGGGCGTCCCCGCCGGCCAGCCGCACCAGGTGGTCCTCGGCCTCCGCGGACAGCTCCAGCGCGCCCTCCAGGCCGCGCTCGTCGGCCACCGCGCGGCGCAGCAGCGCCCGGATGTCCTCGTCGGTCAGCGACTCCAGGGTGAGCAGCAGCGAGCGGGACAGCAGCGGGGAGATCACCGAGAAGTACGGGTTCTCGGTCGTCGCCGCGATCAGGGTCACCCAGCGGTTCTCCACGGCCGGCAGCAGCGAGTCCTGCTGGGCCTTGGAGAAGCGGTGGATCTCGTCCAGGAAGAGCACCGTCTCCCGGCCGGACATCCCGACCGCCCGCCGGGCGCCGTCGATCACCGCCCGGACCTCCTTGACCCCGGCGGTGATCGCGGACAGCTCCACGAAGCGGCCCTCGACCGCCTGGCTGATCACGTGCGCCAGGGTGGTCTTGCCGGTGCCGGGCGGCCCCCAGAGGATCACCGAACTGGTCGCCGCCGGGCCCCGCGAGCCCGCGACCAGCCGGCGCAGCGGCGAGCCGGGCTTCAGCAGCTGCCGCTGCCCCGCCACCTCGTCCAGGGTGCGCGGACGCATCCGTACGGCCAGCGGCGCCCGGCCGGGCTCCCTGGTCTGGCGTTCCTCGGCTGCGGCGGTGAAGAGGTCCGGTTCGTCCACACCGGAAGCCTATGCGAGGCCCCGGACAGCCCGGCAAGGCACGCGACGGGCCCCGCCCTACTCCAGCCCGGCGGCGTGGTCCGGGACGTACTTCTGCAGGTCGCGCGGGGGCCGCTGGTAGCCGCGCGACGCGGGGCGGGGCGGCAGTTCGACCTGCCGGGCCTTGATCTCGCGGTACGGCACGGTGGACAGCAGGTGGGCGATCATGTTGATCCGGGCCCGGCGCTTGTCGTCGCTCTCCACCACGTGCCAGGGCGAGTCCGGGGTGTCGGTGTGGATGAACATCTCGTCCTTGGCCCGCGAGTAGTCCTCCCAGCGGGTGATCGACTCGACGTCCATCGGGGAGAGCTTCCAGCCCTTCATCGGGTCGCCCAGGCGGTCCCGGAAGCGCCGCTCCTGCTCGGTGTCGCTCACCGAGAACCAGTACTTGCGCAGCAGGATGCCCGACTCGGTCAGCATCCGCTCGAAGGTCGGGCACTGGTGCAGGAACTGCCAGTACTCCTCGTCGTTGCAGAAGCCCATCACGCGCTCGACGCCCGCGCGGTTGTACCAGCTGCGGTCGAACAGCACGATCTCCCCGGCGGCCGGCAGGTGCTCGACGTACCGCTGGAAGTACCACTGGGTCTTCTGCCGTTCGGTCGGCGTGGGCAGCGCCGCGACCCGGGCGATGCGCGGGTTCAGGTACTCCGTCACCCGCTTGATCGCTCCGCCCTTTCCGGCGGCGTCGCGTCCCTCGAAGACCACCACCAGCCGGGCGCCCTCGGCCCGCACCCACTCCTGGAGCTTCACCAGCTCCTCCTGGAGCCGCAGCAGCTCCCGCTCGTACGGCTTCCTGGCCAGTTTCTCCGGCTTCCCGGTCCGCCGCTGCTCGGCCACCCTCGGGTCCTCCGTTCGGTCGAATGCTGATGAGCATTCACCGTAGGCGCCGACGGCCGGATCCGCAGGTCGGCGAGGCCGTGGCGACCGGGCCGGTCTCGTGGACCGGCCCCGGGAGAGGCGCCCGAGGGAGCGGCGCTCGGGGTGGGGCAAGAGCCTGGAGGCAGGCTCTATACGGCGACGAAGGGCTCGGGGTAGCGGCAGAGCCCGCGAGGGGCACCGTCGTACGCCGCCAGCGGCAGCGCCTGGAAGTACGCCTCCGGCACCTCGAACGGGCCGGTGACCTCGTGTCGCCCGGCCGGCGCGAAGCCGAACCGCCCGTAGTACTCCGGATCGCCGAGGACGACCACGAGCTTCTCGCCCGCCTCCTCGGCCGCCGCCAGCACGGCCCGGACGACCAGCTCGCCGACGCCCCGGCGCTGCCACTCGGGCGCCACCGCGACCGGCGCGAGCGCCAGCGCCTTGCCGTCGCCGACCCGCAACCGGGTCAGCAGCGCGTGTCCGATCACCAGCCCGGCACCGTCGACCGCCACCACGGACAGCCCGGGCAGCCAGGCGGGATCGCGGCGCAGCGCGTCCACCAGATCCGCCTCGTCCGGCCCCGGGAACGCGGCCATGTGGACGCGTCTGGTCGCCGGGACGTCGTCCGGACATTCGACTCTCGTCGTGACCTGCATTGAGTCAACCCTCCCTGTGTCACACACCGTTGTGGACCGGCCCCGGACGACGGGCGAGCCGTCCGGGGCCGTTGCAGGTTAGCGGATGACGCGACGTCAGGACTTGGGCTGAGCCTCGCCCTTGGCGTCCTCGCGGACCTTCGGCTGGGCGTCCACACCGGCCTCGCGACGCTGCGCCGGGGTGATCGGGGTCGGGGCGCCGGTCAGCGGGTCGCCGCCGGTGGACGTCTTCGGGAAGGCGATGACGTCCCGGATGGTGTCGTACCCGCCCAGCAGCGTGACGATGCGGTCCAGGCCGAAGGCGACGCCACCGTGCGGCGGCGGGCCGTAGTTGAAGGCGTCCAGCAGGAAGCCGAACTGCGAGGCCGCCTCCTCCTCGGAGAGGCCGATCGCGTCGAACGCCCGCTTCTGCACGTCGCGCTGGTGGATACGGATCGAACCGCCGCCCAGCTCCGAGCCGTTGAGGACCAGGTCGTAGGCGTTGGAGAGCGCCGAGCCCGGGTCGGTGTCGAAGGTGGCCAGCGACTCCGCGGTCGGGGCGGTGAACGGGTGGTGCACCGCGTGCCAGCCCTGGAACTGTCCCTTGTCGTCCTCGATCGGCTCGAACATCGGGAAGTCGACGACCCAGAGGAAGGCCCACTGGGACTCGTCGATCAGCTCGCAGCGGCGGCCGATCTCCAGACGGGCGGCGCCGAGCAGCTCCTGCGAGGCGCGCTCCTTGCCGGCCGCGAAGAAGATCGCGTCGCCGTTCTTGGCGCCCGCGGCGGCGGCGAGGCCGGCCAGGTGCTCCTCGGAGAGGTTCTTGGCGACCGGGCCGCGCAGCTCGCCGGTCTCGGCGTCGATGAGGACGTAGGCCAGGCCCCTGGCGCCGCGCGCCTTGGCCCAGTCCTGCCAGGCGTCCAGCTGCTTGCGCGGCTGCGAGGCACCGCCGGGCATGACCACGGCGCCGACGTACGGGGCCTGGAAGACGCGGAAGTCGGTGCCCTTGAAGTACGCGGTCAGGTCGGTGAGCTCCTGGCCGAAGCGGACGTCCGGCTTGTCCGAGCCGTAGCGGCCCATGGCGTCCGCGTAGGTCATCCGCGGCAGCGGGTTGGGGATCTCGTAGCCGTGGACCTCGCGCCAGACGGAGCCGATGATCTTCTCGCCGAGGGCCAGGATGTCCTCCTGGTCGACGAACGAGGCCTCGATGTCCAGCTGGGTGAACTCCGGCTGCCGGTCGGCGCGGAAGTCCTCGTCGCGGAAGCAGCGGGCGATCTGGTAGTAGCGCTCCATGCCGGCCACCATCAGCAGCTGCTTGAACAGCTGGGGCGACTGCGGCAGGGCGTACCAGTGGCCGGGCTGGAGGCGGACCGGGACCAGGAAGTCGCGGGCGCCCTCGGGGGTGGAACGGGTGAGGTACGGCGTCTCGATGTCGAGGTAGTCGTTCTCCTCCATCACCCGGCGGATGATGTTGTTGACCTTGGAGCGCAGGCGCAGGCCCTTGGCCGGGCCCTCGCGGCGCAGGTCCAGGTAGCGGTAGCGCAGCCGGACCTCCTCGTTGACCGTGCCCGGCTCGTACTCGGCGACCGGGAAGGGCAGCGGGGCGGCCTCGGAGAGCACCTCGATCGCGCTGACGACGACCTCGACCGCGCCGGTCGGGATGTCCGGGTTCTCATTGCCCTCGGGGCGGACCCGGACGTCGCCGACGACCTTGACGCAGTACTCGGCGCGCAGGCCGTGCACCGAGTCGAGGTCGCGGACCACGATCTGCACGGTGCCGGAGGCGTCGCGCAGATCGATGAAGGCGACGCCGCCGTGGTCGCGGCGGCGGGCGACCCAGCCGGCCAGGGTGACGGTGGTGCCTGCGTGCTCCGGGCGGAGCGTGCCCGCGTCGTGCGTGCGGATCACAGCTGCTTCTCCTTCAGGGTGGTGACGAGTGCGTCGAGGGCGACGGGGGCCTGTTCGCCGGTGCTCAGGTCCTTGAGCTGGACGACGCCCTCGGCGAGGTCCCGGTCCCCGGCGATCAGGGCGAAGCGGGCGCCGGACCGGTCGGCGGACTTCATGGCGTTCTTGATGCTCTTGACGCCGAAGGCGAGGTCGGTGGCGACGCCGGCCCGGCGCAGCTCGACCACCTTGGCGAACAGGATGTTCTTGGCCTCCTCGCCGAGCGCGACGGCGTAGACGGAGGTGGCGGCCGGCAGGTCGAGGTCCACGCCCTCGGCCTCCAGGGCGAGGAAGGTGCGGTCCACGCCGAGGGCCCAGCCGACGGACGGCAGCGCGGGGCCGCCGATCATCTCGGACAGGCCGTCGTAGCGGCCGCCGCCGCCGATCGCGGACTGGGCGCCGAGGCCGTTGTGCACGAACTCGAAGGTGGTGCGGGTGTAGTAGTCCAGGCCGCGGACCAGCTTCGGGTCGTCGACGAAGGCGACGCCGTTGGCGGTGAGCAGCTCGCGGACCTTCTCGTCGTACGCCTTGCACTCCTCGCACAGGTAGTCGCGGAGCATCGGGGCGTCGGTGAGCTGGGCCTGCACCGACTCGCGCTTGTCGTCGAGGACGCGCAGCGGGTTGATCTCGGCGCGGCGGCGGGTCTCCTCGTCCAGGTCCAGGCCCGAGAGGAACTCGATCAGGGCGGCGCGGTAGACCGGGCGGCACTGCTTGTCGCCGAGGCTGTTGAGCAGCAGCGAGTAGTTGCCCAGGCCCAGCGAGCGGAAGGCGTCGTCGGCCAGGATGATCAGCTCGGCGTCCAGCGCCGGGTCCTCGGCGCCGATCGCCTCGGCACCGACCTGGGAGAACTGGCGGTAGCGGCCCTTCTGGGCCCGCTCGTAGCGGTAGTACGAGCCGGAGTACCAGAGCTTGACCGGCAGGTTGCCCTGCTTGTGCAGGTTGGCCTGGAGGGCGGCGCGCAGCACCGAGGCGGTGCCCTCCGGGCGCAGCGCCAGCTCGTCGCCGCCCTTGGTGGTGAGGGTGTACATCTCCTTGGAGACGATGTCGGTGGACTCGCCGACACCGCGGGAGAACAGCTTCACGTCCTCGAAGACCGGGGTCTCGACGTAGCCGTAGCCGGCCCGGCGGGCGGGCGCGGCGATGCGCTCGCGGATCGCCAGGAACGTCGCGGAGCTGGGGGGCAGCAGGTCGTAGGTGCCCTTGGGGGCGGTGAAGGTGCTCAACTTCTCTTCCGTCACATTCCTCGTCGCGGGAAAGCCGGGGCGCCGGCCGCCCCCGCTGCCTGTCGGAGGTAGGGGTTGGTGGCGCGCTCGCGGCCGATGGTGGTCTGACCGCCGTGGCCGGAGAGGACCACGGTGGAATCGTCGAGGGGCAGGCACACCCGGGCCAGCGAGTTCATGATCGCCGCGCTGTCCCCGCCCGGGAGGTCGGTACGCCCGATGGAGCCGGCGAACAGCAGGTCGCCCGAGAACAGCACCGGGGGGAGGTCCTCGGCACCGGGCGTCCGGAAGGTCACCGACCCCCCGGTATGGCCCGGGGCGTGGTCCACGGTGAGCTTCAGGCCGGCCAGCTCCAGCACGCTGCCGTCGGTGAGCTCGCGCACGTCGTCGGGCTCGCCGACGGTGAGCTCGCCCATCAGCTGGGTGCCCAGGGAGCGGCCGAGCGCCTTCTCCGGGTCGGACATCATGTACCGGTCCTCGGGGTGGATCCAGGCCGGGACGCCGCGGGCGCCGCAGACCGGGACCACCGAGGCCACGTGGTCGATGTGGCCGTGGGTGAGCAGCACGGCGACGGGCTTCAGCCGGTGCTCGCGGACCATGTCCTCGACGCCGCGGGCCGCCTGGTGGCCGGGATCGACGATGACGCACTCCTCGCCCGCCGCCGGAGCGACCAGGTAGCAGTTGGTGCCCCAGGCTCCAGCGGGGAATCCGGCGATGAACACGCGCGTCCTTCGGGTGTGCGGCGGTCGGCTGCGGCGGCTACCAGTCGTGATCGCTGCCAGTGGTGATGTAGGTGCAGCCTACCGGCGCCGCGGGTCCGGTTGCGAACCAGATAGCGGTGACGGAGCGCCGCGGCCCGGCAGGTTCACCGGGTTCTTACAGGCCCGGTCCCTACACTTGGCCGCCGAGGGATGCGATGATCCGCTCCGGAATCCATCCACTTTTCCCGCACATCCGTAGGAGACACGGCCGGTGGTCAACAGCGAACAACGGCGGCGGCAGCTCGCCCGAGACAAGTACGAGCGCCAGTTGGAGCGCCGGGTCGCGGCCGCGGCCGCACGCAGGCGGCGCAACACGATCCTGGGCGCCTCGCTCGCCGTCGTGGTGCTGGCCGGCGGTGGCACCCTGATCGCCACCGGCGCGTTCAGCTCGGACGACAAGGGCGACAAGAAGGCCTCGGCGAACAGCGCCCAGGCGGCGCCGACCAGCACCGACGAGCCGACCACCCCGACCCGCAAGCCGGTCGAGGGCTGCGCCGCTCCGGCGCCGGGCGCGCCCAACGGCAAGCAGTGGCAGGCCGAGCCGCCCATGACGATCGACCCGAGCGGCTCGTACGCCATGACGCTGGACAGCAACTGCGGCAAGGTGACGATCGCGCTGGAGGCCGCGAAGGCCCCGCACACCGTGAACTCCTTCGCCTTCCTGGCCGGCGAGCAGTACTTCGACCACACCAAGTGCCACCGGCTCACCACCGACGGCATCTTCGTGCTCCAGTGCGGCGACCCGACCGCCAGCGCGACCGTCCCGGGCGGCACCGGCGGCCCCGGCTACAAGTTCGCGGACGAGAACCTGACCGGCGCGACCTACCCGGCCGGCACCGTGGCGATGGCCAACTCCGGCCCGGGCACCAACGGCAGCCAGTTCTTCCTGGTCTACAAGGACACCAAGCTGCCGCCGAACTACACCCCCTTCGGCAAGATCACCGGGGGCCTGGACGTGGTGCAGAAGATCGCCGCCGCGGGCACCCTGGAGGGCTCGCCGGACGGCCACCCGATGGCCGACGTCACCTTCAACTCCGTTACGGTGGCGAAGGGTTGACCTACTCCGGGGCCCTGCGGGGGCGGCCTGCGCGCCGTCCCCGCAGGGCCCCGGACCGAAATCGCCCGGCCCGGATGCGGACAGCACCGGTCCCGGTCGCCTATGTTGGCGTTGTATAGGGTGCCCGCACCCGCCTGGCCGTCACCCTCGGCAGCAAGGCACGGCGGACGGGGACGGCGGACTCTTTCGGTCCGTCGCACATCAACTGTGGACGACGGACGCGCGCCGCCCCGGCGCGGGCGCGACGTCATGTGGAGGACGCGCTATGAGCAGCGACCCGTGGGGCCGTGTGGACGAGCAGGGCACGGTCTACGTCAGGACGGCCGACGGTGAACGCGTCGTCGGTTCCTGGCAGGCCGGCTCGCCCGAGGAGGCCCTCGCCTACTTCGAGCGCAAGTACCAGGGCATCGAGGTGGAGATCGGCCTGCTGGAGAAGCGGGTGCGCACCACCGACCTGGCCGCCAAGGACGCCCAGACCGCGCTGGAGCACCTGCGCGCCCAGGTGGTCGAGGGACACGCGGTCGGCGACCTGGAGGGCCTGGCCAAGCGGCTGGACACGCTCGCCGGCGAGATCGAGAGCCGGCGCGAGGAGCGCAAGGCCGCTCGCGCCAAGGCCCAGGACGAGGCCCGTGCGGCCAAGGAGGCCCTGGTCACCGAGGCCGAGCAGCTCGCCGAGTCGACCCAGTGGCGGGAGGCCGGGGACCGGCTGCGCGCCCTGGTGGACACCTGGAAGGGCCTGCCGCGGCTGGACCGCAAGAGCGACGACGAGCTGTGGCACCGCTTCTCGCACGCCCGCTCGGTCTTCTCCAAGCACCGCAAGGCGCACTTCGCCACCCTGGACGCCGAGCGCGAGAAGGCCCGGCAGACCAAGGAGGCGCTGGTCACCGAGGCCGAGGCGCTGTCCTCGTCCACGGAGTGGGGCAGCACCGCGGCCGCCTACCGCGACCTGATGGCGCGCTGGAAGTCCGCCGGCCGGGCCCAGCGGGACATCGAGGACGAGCTGTGGGCGCGGTTCCGCGGCGCCCAGGACGTCTTCTTCCAGGCCCGCTCCTCGGTGTTCAGCGAGCGGGACGCCGAGCAGGTGGAGAACCAGAAGCTCAAGGAGGCGCTGGCCGCCGAGGCCGAGGCGATCCTGCCGATCACCGACCTCAAGACCGCCAAGGCCGCGCTGCGCGAGGTCAACGAGCGCTGGGAGGCCATCGGCCACGTGCCGCGCGAGGTCCGTCCGAAGCTGGACGGCCGGCTGAACACGGTCGAGCGGGCCATCCGCGAGGCCGAGGACGCCGAGTGGAGGCGGTCCAACCCGGAGGCCAAGGCCCGCGCGGCCGGCATGGTCGGCCTGTTCCAGGCCAAGGCCGACAAGATCCAGGCCGACCTGGCCAAGGCCCGCGCGGCCGGAAACGCGTCCAGGACCGCCAAGCTGGAGTCCGAGCTGGCCGGTGTGCAGACCCTGCTGGAGCAGGCGCACCGGAGCCAGGAGGAGTTCAGCGGCTGACCGCCCCGAGCGCTGAACGGCGAAGGCCCCCGGGAACGCTCCCGGGGGCCTTCCGCGTACCCGCGCGCTACTTGCGGGCGGAGGTGACGCGGTAGACGTCGTACACGCCCTCGACGCCGCGCACCGCCTTGAGCACGTGGCCCAGGTGCTTCGGGTCGCCCATCTCGAAGGTGAAGCGGCTCATCGCCACCCGGTCCCGGGAGGTCTGCACCGCCGCCGACAGGATGTTGACGTGCTGGTCGGAGAGCACCCGGGTGACGTCCGAGAGCAGCCGGGAGCGGTCCAGCGCCTCGACCTGGATGGCCACCAGGAAGACCGAGGACTGGGTGGCCGCCCACTCGACGTCGATCATGCGCTCCGGCTGCTGGCTCAGCGCCTCCACGTTGACGCAGTCGGCGCGGTGCACCGAGACGCCGTTGCCGCGGGTCACGAAGCCGACGATCGGGTCGCCGGGCACCGGGGTGCAGCAGCGGGAGAGCTTGACCCAGACGTCCTCGACGCCCTTGACGATCACGCCCGGGTCGCCCTTGGCCCGGCGGCGCGCCGCGCGGCGGTTGTCGTGGGTCGGGGTGGCGGTCTCCGCCAGGTCCTCGGTCGCCCCCTCCTCGCCGCCGAGCGCCTGCACCAGCTTCTGCACGATGTTCGGCGCGGCGACGTGGCCCTCGCCGATCGCGGCGTAGAGCGAGGAGATGTCGGGGTAGCGCATCTCGTGGGCCAGGGTGACCAGCGAGTCGCCGGTCAGGATCCGCTGGATCGGCAGGCCCTGCTTGCGCATCGCCCGGACGATCGCCTCCTTGCCGTGCTCGATCGCCTCCTCGCGGCGCTCCTTGGAGAACCAGGCCCGGATCTTGTTGCGGGCGCGTGGGGACTTGACGAAGCCCAGCCAGTCCCGGGAGGGTCCGGCGTTCTCCGCCTTGGAGGTGAAGACCTCGACGGTGTCGCCGTTCTCCAGGGTCGACTCCAGCGGCACCAGCCGCCCGTTGACCCGGGCGCCTATCGTCCGGTAGCCGACCTCGGTGTGCACCGCGAAGGCGAAGTCGACCGGGGTGGCCCCGGCCGGCAGGGCTATCACATCACCCTTGGGGGTGAAGACGAAGACCTCGTTGCTGGCCAGGTCGAAGCGGAGCGACTCCAGGAACTCGCCCGGGTCGGCGGTCTCCTTCTGCCAGTCCAGCAGCTGTCGCAGCCAGGCCATCTCGTTGACGGCGCCGGCCTTGTCCTCCTTGCGGACCTGGGTCGGGGTGTCGGTGCGGACCTTGGACGCCCCGGCCACCGCGCGCTGCTTGTACTTCCAGTGCGCGGCGATGCCGTACTCGGCCCGCCGGTGCATGTCGAAGGTGCGGATCTGCAGCTCGACCGGCTTGCCCCCGGGACCGATCACCGTGGTGTGCAGCGACTGGTACATGTTGAACTTGGGCATCGCGATGTAGTCCTTGAACCGCCCCGGCACCGGGTTCCACCGCGCGTGGATGGTGCCCAGCGCCGCGTAGCAGTCGCGGACGGTGTCGACCAGGACCCGGATGCCCACCAGGTCGTAGATCTCGGCGAAGTCCCGGCCCCGGACGATCATCTTCTGGTAGACCGAGTAGTAGTGCTTCGGCCGGCCGGTGACGGAGGCGGTGATCCGGGCACCGCGCAGGTCCGCCTGGACCTGGTCGATGACGGTCGCCAGGTACTCGTCCCGCTTGGGGGCGCGCTCGGCGACCAGCCGGACGATCTCGTCGTACATCTTGGGGTAGAGGATCGCGAAGGCGAGGTCCTCCAGCTCCCACTTGATGGTGTTCATGCCCAGCCGGTGCGCCAGCGGGGCGTAGATCTCCAGCGTCTCGCGGGCCTTCTTCTCCTGCTTCTCCCGCTTGAGGTAGCGCATCGTGCGCATGTTGTGCAGGCGGTCGGCGAGCTTGATCACCAGGACCCGCGGGTCCTTGGCCATCGCCACGACCATCTTGCGGACGGTCTCGGCCTGCGCGGCCTCGCCGAACTTGACCCGGTCCAGCTTGGTGACGCCGTCCACCAGCAGGGCCACCGAGTCGCCGAAGTCCTTGCGCAGGGTCTCCAGGCCGTAGTCGGTGTCCTCGACGGTGTCGTGCAGCAGCCCGGCCATCAGGGTCGGGGCGTCCATGCCGAGCTCGGCCAGGATCGTCGCGACGGCCAGCGGGTGGGTGATGTACGGGTCGCCGCTCTTGCGCTTCTGTCCGCGGTGCCACTTCTCGGCCACCGCGTACGCCTTCTCGATGTCGCGCAGCAGCGCCGGGTCGGCCTTGGGGTCGTTCGCCCGGATCGAGCGGAACAGCGGCTCCAGGACGGGGTTCAGCACGCTGGAACGCTGGCCGCCGAGGCGGGCCAGGCGGGCGCGCATGCCACCGGTGGAACCGCGGCCGGAGGGGCCGAGCGAACGCGAGGAGGTCGGCGCCGGGCGTGCCGGGGTGGCCCCCGAGGGCGTGGGACGGTCTTCGGGGGCGGCCGCTGCGGCCGTGGGCACAACCTCGTCGGGCAAGGACAACTCCTCGGGGCACCGGGGTCGGCCCCTGCCGGGGCCCGGACGTTCGGGGACAACCGGGAGGGGATGAATCTTCATGGTACCGAGCCGGGCGCCGGGGTGTTCATCCGGCCGGGCCAGGAAACGGGAGGACGGCGGTCGGATGTTCCGACCGCCGTCCTCCCGACGGATCCGTCAGACCGTGACCAGCGTCTCCAGCGGAGCGCCGGCCAGGTGCCCGGCCAGCCGCTCGCGGCCGTCCAGGAAGCCCAGCTCCATCAGCACCACGACGCCCGCCAGCTCGGCCCCGGCCTCCTTCACCAGGTCCAGCGAGGCGCCGATGGTGCCACCGGTGGCCAGCACGTCGTCCACCACCAGCACCCGCTCACCGGGCGCGAAGGCGTCGCACTGCACCTCCAGCGTCGCCGAGCCGTACTCCAGCTCGTACGAGCGCCGGAACACCTCGCCGGGCAGCTTGCCCTGCTTGCGGATCGGCACGAAGCCGAGCCCGGCCGCGAAGGCCGCCGGGGCCGCCAGCACGAAGCCGCGCGCCTCCAGGCCCACCACCTTGGTCGCACCGAGCTCCGCGGCCCGGTCCGCCAGCGCCCGGGTGAGGGCGCCGAAGGCCTCGGCGTCGGCGAGCAGCGGCGCGATGTCCTTGAACAGCACACCCGGCTTCGGGTAGTCCGGGACGTCCCGGATCCGGCTGTTCAGCAGCTCGGCCAGTGCGGTGTCGGCGGTGGTCACGGTGGTGTCCTTCACGGTCTGGTGGGGCCCCGGGGTCGTGGTCGGGGTCAGCGCTTGGTGGACGGACGGCCCTTGGCACGGGAGGTGCCGGCCGAGCGGCCACGCTGTCCGACCATACCCGCAGGCTGCTCCTCGCCCGTCGGCTCCTCGTCCGCGGCCTCGGCCTTGGCGGCCGCGGCGGCGCGGTGCTGGAGGACCCGCTTGCGCAGCGCCTTCATCTCCGGCTGCTCCTCCTTGAGCTGCGCCAGCAGCGGGGTGGCGACGCAGATCGAGGAGTAGGCACCGGCCGCGAGGCCGATGAACAGCGCGAGCGAGATGTCGTTCAGGGTGCCGGCACCCAGGAGGCCGCCACCGATGAACAGCAGTGCGGCGACCGGAAGCAGTGCCACCACGGTGGTGTTGAGCGAGCGCACCAGGGTCTGGTTGAGGCCCGCGTTCGCGGCCTCGCTGTAGGTGAGCTTGTTCTGCTTGGTGAGCCCCTTGGTGTTCTCCTTCACGGTGTCGAAGACGACGACCGTGTCGTAGAGCGAGTACCCGAGGATGGTCAGGAAGCCGATCACCGTACCCGGGGTGACCTCGAAGCCCACCAGGGCGTACACGCCGATGGTGATCAGGAGGTCGTGGATGAGGGCGACCAGGGCGGACACCGCCATCCGCCACTCGAAGGCGATCGCCAGGTAGACCGTCACCAGGACCATGAAGACGATCAGACCGGTGAGTGCCTTCTGGGAGATCTGCTTGCCCCAGCTGGGGCCGATCACCTGGGCCTCGACGGTGTCCAGCGGCACGCCGAGCTTCTGCGAGAGCTCGGCGCGGATCTGGTCGGAGCTCTTCGGCTCCTCGGTGCTGACCTGGATGCGGATCTTGCCGTTGTCGGTCGACTGCACCAGCGGGTGCGAGGAGACGACCCCGTCCGCGGTTTCCTGTGCCTGGGAGACCGTCAGGCCGGGCTTGGCCACGGTGTAGACCGAGCCGCCCTTGAACTCGATGCCCAGGTGCAGGCCCATGGCCAGGCCGATCGCCGCGACCAGCACGATCACGCCGGAGATGGAGTACCAGAGCTTGCGGCGTCCGACGAAGTCGAAGCTGACTTCACCCTGGTAGAGCCGGTGGCCCAGATTGGAGAAGCGTGACACGGTGTCAGGCCTCCTTCACGGCGGCAGAGGAGGGGTTACGGCGACGGCTGCTGCGCAGCGGCGGGCGGGCGCCCAGCCGCTTCGGGTCCAGGCCGGACCACGGGTGGCCGTTCAGGAAGAACTTGCGGCGGGCCAGCAGCGTGATCATCGGCTTGGTGAAGAGGAAGATCACCACGACGTCGAGCGCCGTGGTCAGACCCAGGGTGAACGCGAAGCCCTGGACCTTGCCGACCGAGACCACGTAGAGCACGGCGGCACAGAGGAAGGACACGAAGTCCGAGACCAGGATGGTGCGCCGGGCGCGCGGCCAGGCCCGCTGGACCGCCGGGCGCAGCGGGGCGCCCTCGCGGACCTCGTCGCGGATGCGCTCGAAGTACACGATGAAGGAGTCCGCCGTGATGCCGATCGCGACGATCGCACCGCAGACCGCCGGCAGGTTCAGCGCGAAGCCGATCGCGTTGCCGAGCAGGCTCATGATCGAGTAGGTCAGGGCCGCCGAGACGAGCAGACCGGCGATCGAGACCAGGCCGAGGCCGCGGTAGTAGACCAGCGAGTAGGCGACCACCAGCAGCATGCCGATCGCGCCGGCCACCAGGCCGGCCTTGAGCTGGTCGCTGCCGAGCGCCGGGGAGACGGTGGTGATGTCGCTCTTGACGAACTCCAGCGGCAGGGCGCCGTAGCCGAGCACGTTGGACAGGTCCTGCGCCTCGGTCTGGGTGAAGCGGCCGGTGATCACGGCGCTGCCGCCGGGAATCGCGTTCTTGACCTCGGGGTGCGAGACGACCTGGTTGTCCAGCACGATCGCGAACTGGTTGTTCGGCGGGGCCTGGGTGGCGAGCTGGCCGGTGATCTTGGTGAAGTCGTCGGTGCCGGTGCCGTTGAACTGGAGCTGGACCTGCCAGCCGGCGCCCGACTGGGTGTCGAGGCTCGGCTGGGCCTTGGAGACGTCCGAGCCCTTCACGGCGACGGGGCCGAGGGCGAGCTTCTCGTAGTAGCCGTTCTCGGGCTTCTGCGAGCAGGCGACGACGGCCTTGTCATCGGCGCCGGTCTGGGCGGTGCGGACCTCGGGCTTGGAGCAGTCCAGGGCGGCGAACGCGGCGGTCAGCTCCGGCGGCACGGTGCCCTGGGTCATCGCCGCGGTGAGGTCGGCGGCGCTCGGCGGGGTGGCCGCGGCACTCGGGGCGCCGGTGGCGGCGGCGGAGGGCGCGGTGCTCGCGCCGGTGGCGGCGGCGGTCGGGCTGGCGCCCTCGGCGGCCAGGGCCTCGCTCGCGGGGCGGCCCTGCTTGGTGGCGCTCGCGGACGGGCTGCCGGTCGCGGCGGCGGACGGGGTCGCCCCCGGGGTGCCGGTGGCGCCCGCGGACGGGGTGCCGGTCGGCACCGGAGCGGTGACGCCGCTGGGCGCCACGGCCAGGACCGGACGGAAGAACAGCTTGGCGGTGGTGCCCACCTGGTCCGCCGCGTTCTGCTGGTTGCCGCCCTTGGGGATGTTCACGATGATCGTGTTGTCGCCCTGGGTCTGGACCTCCGCCTCGGAGACACCCATGCCGTTGACGCGGCGCTCGATGATCCCGGTGGCGATGTCCATGTTGGACTTGCTGATCGCCTTGGGATCGGTCGACTTCGCGGTCAGCGTGATGCTGGTGCCACCGGCGAGATCGATCCCGAGCCTGGGCTTGGTGGTGCCCGTCCCGAACATGAGGGCGACCAGTCCGACGGTGACGACCAGGATGAGGGCCAGCGCCCGCCCTGGGTAGCCGTCGCGCGGGCGCGACTTGGGTGTTGCCACCTTGCTCGTTTCTCCCTGTCCATGCCACTTCCCCGACCGGACCCCCGTCCGGCTCGTGGCGGGACAGGGGTCCGGCGGTTCTGCGGCCCTGAGGTCCTGTGGGCTCGCGGCACTGCGCCGCGCGGCCGGGCGGGTTGCCCGTCCGTACTACTTGCTCGCGGGAGCCCCGCCCTCGACGTCGCCCTTCTCGGCACTGTCCTTGCTGAGCGACAGCGGCTTGTCCTCGACCGGCTCGGCGTCGGCGTCCTCGGCCTCCGGCTCGGGCAGCTCGTCATCGGCGGGGCGGCCGTTGATGATCGCGTCGTACTCCTGGGGGTCCAGGACGGCCGCGACGGCGCTCTTGGTGAAGTGGGTGACCACGCCGGGCGCGATCTCCAGCTCGACGGTCTCGTCGTTGACCGCCTTCACCTGGGCGTAAAGACCGCCGATGGTGCGCACACCGGCCCCCGGCTCCAGCGCGGTCTGCATCTGCTGCATCTGCGACTGGCGCTTCTTCTGCGACCGGAACATGAGCACGATCGCGATGATCGGGAGGAGAAGGATGATGAGGTTCACTGCAGCCAGGGTCCTTTACGGGCCGCCGGCCGGCGGCCTGTGTGGTATTGGTCGGCCCGTCAGGTGAGAGGGGCGGTCCGGCGGAGTCTAGGCGACCCCGAATCGATCGGACAACGCCAAGCATCGCATCCTGCCACCGAAAGTGGCGAGCCTCCGCCTGCACAGTTTCCCCGGACCTCACTCCCGGCTCCTCCGTGTGCCACCACGGAAGCACCGGGTGGGAACCGACCGGACCGACTCACCCGTTCAGCCGATGGCGGTCAACTTTCATCGGCGGGGAACAGCTCCGGTTGCGCCGGAACACGTCCGCGAATGGTCTGGACCGGCGGGGTCAGACCGAGGTGCTGCCAGGCCGCGGCGGTGGCGATCCGGCCGCGCGGGGTGCGGGCGAGCAGGCCCTCGCGGACCAGGAACGGCTCGGCGACCTCCTCGACCGTCTCGGACTCCTCCCCCACGGCGACCGCCAGTGTCGACAAGCCGACCGGACCGCCGCCGAACAGCCGCAGCAGCGCGTCCAGCACCGCGCGGTCCAGCCGGTCCAGACCGCGGGCGTCCACCTCGTAGACGTCCAGCGCCTGAGCGGCGATCTCGACGGTGACCTGCCCGTCGTGCCGGACCTGGGCGTAGTCGCGGACCCGGCGCAGCAGCCGGTTGGCGATGCGCGGGGTGCCGCGCGAGCGCCCGGCGATCTCGGCCGCGCCGGCCGGGTCTATCTCCACGTCCAGCAGCGCGGCCGAGCGGTGCACCACCCGCTGGAGCTCGGCCGGGGCGTAGAACTCCATGTGCCCGGTGAAGCCGAAGCGGTCGCGCAGTGGCGGCGGCAGCAGGCCGGCCCGGGTGGTGGCGCCGACCAGGGTGAACGGCGGCAGCTCCAGCGGGATGGCGGTGGCGCCCGGACCCTTGCCGACGATCACGTCGACCCGGAAGTCCTCCATCGCCATGTAGAGCATCTCCTCGGCCGGCCGGGACATCCGGTGGATCTCGTCGAGGAAGAGCACCTCGCCCTCGGTGAGCGAGGAGAGGATCGCCGCGAGGTCCCCGGCGTGCTGGATGGCCGGGCCGGAGGTGATCCGGATCGGCGCGCCCAGCTCGGCGGCGATGATCATGGACAGGGTGGTCTTGCCGAGCCCGGGCGGCCCGCTCAGCAGCACGTGGTCGGGCGCGCTGCCGCGCTTGCGGGCCGCCTGGAGCACCAGCGACAGCTGCTCGCGCACCCGCTCCTGGCCGATGAACTCGTCCAGCAGCTTGGGGCGCAGCGCCGCCTCCACCGCCTGGTCCTCACCGTCGGCGGCGGCCGTGACCAGCCGGTCGGCGGGTTCCGGGTCGTACATCGTCGCGGGCTCCAGAGTCTCCAGTATCGACAAATGGACAGATCGTCAGGTGGTCAGCGGGCCCGGTTGAGGCCGCGCAGGGCGAGCCGGAGCAGGGCGCCGACGTCCGGCGTCGCCTGCGCCTCGGCCTCCGGGGTGACGGCCGCGACCGCCTCGTCCGCCTCGCGCGGGGCGTACCCGAGGCCGGTCAGCGCGGAGTGCAGCTGATCGCTCCACGGCGCCGGGCCGGTGGCGATCGGCTTCTGCGCCGGGACGGCGCCGTGCGGGGCGCCGAGCTTGTCCTTGTACTCCAGCAGCAGCTTGGCCGCCTTGGCCTTGCCGATGCCCGGCACCGCGACCAGCGCCTTCTCGTCGCCGCCCGCGACCGCGGCGCGCAGCGCGTCGGGGCTGTGCACCCCGAGGATCGCCTGCGCCAGCTTGGGGCCGACGCCGGGCGCGGCCTGGAGGATCTCGAACACGCCGCGCTCGTCGTCGTCCGCGAAGCCGAACAGGGTCAGCGAGTCCTCCCGGACCACCAGCGAGGTGGCCAGCCGGGCCGGCTCGCCCAGCCGCAGCCCGGCCAGCGTGTTCGGGGTGCACTGCACGGCCATGCCCACCCCGCCGACCTCGACCACCGCGGTCCCGGAGGAGATGGCCGCCACGGGCCCTTGCACGAAGGCGATCATCGGACGGTGCCTTTCGGAGGAGTGGAGCGGGGGGTGGCCCGGGCGGCCCGGACGGCGGCCTCCAGCCGGTTGGTCGCCCCGCCGCGCCAGATGTGGCAGATGGCCAGCGCCAGCGCGTCGGCGGCGTCGGCCGGCTTGGGCGGCGCGTCCAGCCGCAGCAGGCGCTGCACCATGGCCGTGACCTGCGCCTTGTCGGCCCGGCCGGAGCCGGTGACGGCGGCCTTGACCTCGCTGGGGGTGTGCAGGGTGACGGGGATGCCGCGCCGGGTGGCGCAGAGCATCGCGACGGCGCTGGCCTGGGCGGTGCCCATCACGGTGCGGACGTTGTGCTGGGCGAAGACCCGCTCGACGGCGACCAGGTCGGGCCGGTGCTCGTCCAGCCAGGCCTCGATGCCCTGCTCGACCTGGAGCAGCCGCTCCCCGATCTCGGCCTCGGCGGGGGTGCGCACCACGCCGACCCCGGCCATCCGCAGCGGCCGGCCCGGCGCACCCTCGACCACGCCGACCCCGCACCTGGTCAGCCCCGGGTCCACGCCCAGTACCCGCACCACTCGCCCGTCTCCCTGTCACTCGCCACGAAGGACCTCCGCAGGCTACCGCCCGGGTCCGACAACCCGACCGACGACACCGGCCCGGTGGTCCAGGGACCACCGGGCCGGGCAGTGAGAACGGTCACTCACCGACGATCACTGGGCAGTGATCACTCGGCGTCGAGCTGCGCGCCGACCTCGTCGGAGATGTCGAAGTTGGCGAAGACGTTCTGCACGTCGTCGCTGTCCTCCAGGGCGTCGATCAGCTTGAGGATCTTGCGGGCGCCGTCGACGTCCAGCTCGACCTGCATGCTGGGGAGGAAGTTGGCCTCGGCCGAGTCGTAGTCGACGCCGGCGTCGACCAGCGCGGTGCGCACGGCGACCATCTTCGAGGCCTCGGAGACGATCTCGAACGAGTCGCCGAGGTCGTTGATCTCCTCCGGCTCCTGGTCGAGGACGACCTCGAACAGCTTGTCCTCGTCCACGCCGTCGGCCTTGGGGACGATGACGACACCCTTGCGGGTGAACAGGTACGACACCGAGCCCGGGTCGGCCATCGAGCCGCCGTTGCGGGTCATCGCGACGCGCACGTCGGAGGCCGCGCGGTTGCGGTTGTCGGTGAGGCACTCGATCAGGACCGCGACGCCGTTCGGGCCGTAGCCCTCGTACATGATGGTCTGGTAGTCGGCGCCGCCGGCCTCCAGACCGCCACCGCGCTTGACGGCGCGGTTGATGTTGTCGATCGGGACCGAGCTCTTCTTGGCCTTCTGGATGGCGTCGTAGAGGGTCGGGTTGCCCGCCGGGTCGGGACCGCCCGTGCGCGCCGCCACCTCGATGTTCTTGATCATCTTGGCGAAGAGCTTGCCGCGCTTGGCGTCGATCACGGCCTTCTTGTGCTTGGTGGTAGCCCACTTAGAGTGGCCGGACATCGCCAGCTCCTTTACGTCGCCAAAGGGAAATGAACAGATGAGATCTTACCGGTGTCGTCACCGGTGAAGCGCACACGGTCAGCGCGTGGTCGACGCCGTCAGCGCGCGTCCCCGGCGAGGTGCTCCTCGACCATCCGCACGAAGTACGCGTGCACCCGGTGGTCGCCGGTCAGCTCCGGGTGGAAGGAGGTGGCGAGCAGGTTGCCCTGGCGCACCGCCACGATCCGGCTCTCCGGGCCGTCCGCGGCGGGCAGCTCGGCCAGCACCTCGACGCCCGCGCCGACCGACTCGACCCAGGGGGCGCGGATGAAGACGCCGTGCACCGGCGCGTCGGCCAGGCCCGTGAAGTCGATCCCGGACTCGAAGGACTCGTTCTGGCGCCCGAAGGCGTTGCGGCGCACCGTCATGTCGATGCCGCCGACGGTCTCCTGGTCCTCGCGGCCGTCCAGGATCTTGTCCGCCAGCATGATCATGCCCGCGCAGGTGCCGTAGACCGGCATCCCGGCGGCGACCCGCTCGCGCAGCGGGTCCATCACGCCGAACAGCAGCGCCAGCTTGGACATGGTGGTGGACTCCCCGCCGGGGATCACCAGCGCGTCGACCTCGGCCAGCTCCTCGGCGCGGCGCACCGGACGGGCGAGCGCGTCGGCCTCGGCCAGCGCCACCAGGTGCTCGCGGACGTCGCCCTGGAGGGCGAGGACGCCGATGACAGGAGTGCTCACGGTCTTCAACCTCTATCGATCGTTACGACGGACTACGTGGCGCGGCCCGCCGCGCGCCGAGGCGCTGCGGCGGGCCGGCCCAGGACTACCGGGCGACTACCAGCCGCGCTTGGCGTAGCGCTCGGTCTCCGGCAGGGTGTCGCAGTTGATGCCGACCATGGCCTCGCCCAGGTTGCGGGACGCGTCCGCGATGACCTTCGGGTCGTCGAAGAAGGTGGTGGCCTTCACGATGGCGGCGGCGCGCTTGGCCGGGTCGCCCGACTTGAAGATGCCGGAGCCGACGAAGACGCCCTCGGCGCCCAGCTGGCGCATCAGCGCGGCGTCGGCCGGGGTGGCGACGCCACCGGCGGAGAACAGCACGACCGGCAGCTTGCCGAGCTCGGCGACCTCCTTGACCAGCTCGTACGGGGCGCGCAGCTCCTTGGCGGCGGCGTACAGCTCGTTGTTGTCCAGGGCGCGCAGCTGGCCGATCTCGTTCTTGATCTGGCGCAGGTGGCGGACGGCCTCGACGACGTTGCCGGTGCCGGCCTCGCCCTTCGAGCGGATCATGGCCGCGCCCTCGGCGATGCGGCGCAGGGCCTCGCCCAGGTTGGTGGCACCGCAGACGAAGGGGGTGGTGAAGGCGAACTTGTCCGAGTGGTTGACCTCGTCGGCCGGGGTCAGCACCTCGGACTCGTCGATGTAGTCGACGCCCAGCGACTGGAGCACCTGGGCCTCGACGAAGTGGCCGATGCGGGACTTGGCCATCACCGGGATGGAGACCGCGGCGATGATCTCCTCGATCATGTTCGGGTCGGACATGCGGGCCACGCCGCCGTCCTTGCGGATGTCCGCGGGGACCCGCTCCAGGGCCATGACGGCGACCGCGCCGGCGTCCTCGGCGATCTTGGCCTGCTCGGCGTTGACCACGTCCATGATCACACCGCCCTTGAGCTGCTCGGCCATGCCGCGCTTGACCCGGGCGGTGCCGATCTGCGGCTGGTCTGCGGTGGTGGGGGTGGTGGACACGTGAGACCTCACTCGAAGATGAATCAGTGCTATCGCCCTATGGTAGGCAGAACGGGTGACCCAACCATGCGCCACCAAGTCCAGCCAGGACGACGGGACACGACAAACGGGCCGTATCCGGGGGACACCTTAAGCAGGTGCCCCTTCGGGCGTGAGAGCGGGCGGCGGGGCATCGTCCATTTCGAACGCCAGCGGGAAGGGCGCCTTCCCCGCCAGCCGGAAGTACCGCACCAGCCGGTGCTCGCGCACCGCCCGGGCCGCCCGCACCGCGTCGTTGTGGAACCGGCGGGCCATCGGCACCCGCCGCACCGCGGCCGTCAGATCACGAACCGCGTCCTCGCCACCCGGCTCGGCCACCAGCGCCGCCATCTGCTCCGGCTCCTCGAACACCGCCCGCAGCGCCAGGCTCAGCTGGCTCTCCGCCACCTCGCGCTGCTCGTCCTCGGCCTGCCGGGCCGCGTGCGCCGCGTCCAGCAGCAGCAGCGAGGCCGCCGGATCCAGCAACGAGGACGTCGCCAGCTCCAACGCCACCGAGGCCCGGCGGACCAGCTGCGCGTCCAGCGCCGCCCGGGCGGCGTCGATCCGGGCGTGCAGCCGGTCCAGACGACCGGCCGTCCAACTCAGGTACATGCCGAACAGCACCACGGCCACGCCGGCCCAGATCCAGGTAGTCACGGGCCGCTACGTTACCGGGTGTCACCGGTTCAGCCCTGGGCGGTCGCGTTCCGGTAGCTCTCCCGGTCGATGTCCGCGATGTTCACCGCCGTGAACAGCCGGGTACCCGGCCGCGGCCGGACGTACTGCGCCAGCAGCGCCAACACGCCCTCGCTCAGCGCCGCCTTCGCCTCCGGCGAACGGCCCGGGAAGATCTGGAACTCCACGAACACCTGGGCGTCGGCGGCCGCCCCGCTGGTACCGACCACCAGCACCTCGCTCTGCCGGAACACCGTCTTGCAGGACTCCGGCTTCGCGTCGATCGTCGCCTCCGCCAGCCGGTTGATCGCCAGGCCGAGGCCCCGGCGGTCGAAGGTTCCGGCCAGGCCGGCCGAGTAGTCGACGGAGATCTGCGGCATGTTGCCCCCGTGGATCGCAGTGGTACGGACGCCCGACCCTAACGCCACCGGCACCCCGGCCCGCCGCGCGGGACCGGTCCCGGACCGAACCGCCGCGGCGGATCAGTCCCGGGCCAGCCCGAACCGGCGCCGCCCGCCGCGCACGTCCTCCTCGACCACCGCCGCCTCGCCGGCCGTCACCGTCTCGTACACCGCCAGGATGTCCGCGCCCACCGTCGACCAGTCGAACCGCCGCACATGCCGCGAGGCCGCCTCCCGCAGCTCCTCCAGCCGCGCCGGATCACCCAGCAGCCGCAGCGCCGTACGGGCCAGCGCGTCCGCGTCCTCCACCGGGAACAGCTCGCCCGCGTCGCCGCCGTCCAGCACCTGCTTGAACGCGTCCAGATCGCTCGCCAGCACCGGCGCGCCCGCCGACATCGCCTCGACCAGGATGATCCCGAAGCTCTCGCCCCCGGTGTTCGGCGCCACGTACAGGTCCACGCTGCGCAGCAGCCGGGCCTTGTCCCGGTCGCTCACCATGCCGAGGAACTCCACCTGTCGGCGCACCTCGGGCGCCAGGCCCGCGACGGCCTCCTCCTCGTCGCCCTTGCCCGCCACCAGCAGCCGCACCCCCGGCCGCTCCGCCAGGATCCCCGGCAGCGCCGCCAGCAGCGTCGGCAGGCCCTTGCGCGGCTCGTTGATCCGGCCGATGAAGCCGATCGTGCCCGGCTCCCCCTTCGCCGCGCCGCCGGTCCACCGCTCGTCCGGCTCGGCCGCCGCGAAGAACCCCACGTCCACGCCGTTCGGGATCACCACCGCGTCCCCGCCCAGGTGCTCCACCAGGGTGCGCCGGGCGTACTCCGACACCGCGATCCGGGCCCGCATCTTCTCCAGCCCCGGCTGGAGGATCGGCGAGGCCGCGATCATCACCCGCGAACGCGGGTTGGAGGTGTGGAAGGTCCCCACCATCGGCCCGGTCGCCGACCAGGCGGCCAGCATCGACAGGCTCGGCGCGGCCGGCTCGTGCACGTGCAGGATGTCGAAGCGCCCGTCGTGCAGCCAGCGCCGCACCCGGGCCGCCGACAGGATCCCGAAACTCAGCCGCGCCACCGACCCGTTGTACGGCACCGCCACCGACCGCCCGGCCGGGACCACGTACGGCGGCAGCGCCTCGTCGTCCTCGGCCGGCGCCAGCACCGACACCTCGTGCCCCAGACCGATCAGGTGCTCGGCCAGGTCCCGGATGTGGAACTGGACCCCACCGGGGACGTCCCAGTCGTACGGGCAGACGATGCCGATCTTCACGGGTTCCTCAAGCTCCTTCGGACAGTGGTGCGGGCGGGCAGGACGGAACGGCTCAGGACCCGGAGGCCTCGGCCGCGGGCTCCGGGACCGCCTCCGCGCGCTCCGCGGGCGCCGCCTTCACCGTCTCACGGACCGGCAGGTCGGCCAGCCAGAACTTCTGCAGCATGTGCCAGTCCTGCGGGTGCTCGCGGATGCTCCGCTCCCACACCTGCGCCATCGCCTGGGTCATCGCCCGGGTGCGCTCCTTGCGGTCGCCCTCCTCGGGCACCGGCACCTCGGGATGGATCCGCGCCCGCAGCACCGGGCCGTCGTACCAGAGCGTCACCGGCAGCAGCGCCGCCCCGGTGCGCTGGCACAGCGCCGCCGGACCGGCCGGCATCCGGGTCGGCTCACCGAAGAACGACACCCCGATGCCCGCCTCCGACAGGTCCCGGTCCCCCACCAGGCAGACCAGCCGGCCCTCGCGCAACCGCCGCGCCAGCGTGCCGATCACGTTCACCGAACCGCCGGTCAGCGCCAAGACCTCCATGCCCAGGCCCTCCCGGAACGCCACGAACCGGTCGAACAGCCGCTCCGGCTTCAACCGCTCCGCGACCGTGGTGAACGGGTAGCCCTGCTGCGCCACCCAGGCCCCCGCGAGGTCCCAGTTGCCCATGTGCGGCAGCGCTATCATCGCGCCCCGCCCCGCCTCCAACGACTCCCGCAGGTGCTCGAAGCCCTCCACCCGGACGTCCCGGGCCACCCGCTCCCGGCTCCACACCGGCAGCCGGAACGACTCCATCCAGTACCGCAGGTACGAGCGCATCCCGGCCCGGGACAGCTCCCGCACCGCGGCCTCGTCCAGGCCCGGACGGACCCGGCGCAGATTCGCCTCCAGCTGGAGCACCCGCTTGCCGCGCTTGCGCCACGCGTAGTCCGCCAGCCGGTCGAACAGCCCCCGGGCCACCCGCTCCGGCAGGTGCTTCAGCAGCCCCCACCCCAGCGCGTACGCCCAGTACACCAGTCGGTCCGTCACCGCAGGACGCCCCCCATCAGCTCCCGGCCGCCGCTCGGTCGGCCTCGAACGCCTCCCGGCGCACGGTCAGCATCCGCTGGAACACCGTCACCAGGCTGCCCGCCGCCACCAGCCACAACGCCACCGGCAGCAGCCACTCCACGTACGGCACACCGAATGTGTGCAGACCCGCGACCCCGGCCGCCACCAGGCTGGCCACCAGCCGCTCGGCCCGCTCCACCAGCCCCGACACGTCGCACGGCAGGCCCTGGCTCTCCGCCCGCGCCTTCGTGTACGACACCACCAGACCGCTCGCCAGGCAGAAGATCGCCACCGCACAGAGCAGGTTGTTGTCACCCTTGCCCGCGTACCACATCGCCAGACCGCCGAAGATCGCCGCATCGGCGACCCGGTCCAGGGTGGAGTCGAGGAACGCCCCCCACTTCGTGCTCCGGCCCAGCTGGCGGGCCATGTTCCCGTCCACCAGGTCCGAGAAGATGAACAGCGTGATCGTGATGGTGCCCCAGAAGAACTCCCCGCGCGGGAAGAACACCAGCGCACCGGCCACCGAGCCGGCGGTACCGATCAGCGTCACGGCGTCCGGGCTCACGCCCAGCCGGATCAGGAACGCGGCGAACGGGGTCAGGACACGTGTGAAGAAGGCACGCGCGTATTTGTTGAGCATGGCCTTCCCAGCCGCTCCGATCTCCCAGATACCCGCCTGGCGCAGAACGCGCGGCAGACGGCCGGGCGGATCAGCCCGTCCGGCCCACCCATCGTAGCCAGGCCGAGGACACGCTCCGGCGCACGCACCGCCGGACACCGCCCCCGCCACGCCGTGCACACGCACGATCACCGATCGGCCGTACGACACGCGCCACTTCGACACCCGACCCTAGACTGCGATGGACAAGCCTCGGCGCCACGGGAGGAGACCCCGATGCCCGACCGCAGCACGGCACGAGCCGGCCAGGCACCCGCCGTCACCGGCCCGAAGGATCTGCGCAACGTCGTCCTCATCGGCCCCAGCGGTGTGGGCAAGACCACCCTCGCCGAATCCCTCGCCCTCGCCGCCGGCGCCACCGGCCGGGCCGGCCGCGTCACCGACGGCACCACCGTCTCCGACCACGAGGACATCGAGCACCAGCAGCAGCGCTCCGTCCAGCTCTCGCTCCTCCCGCTCGAATGGAAGGGCGTCAAGATCAACCTGATCGACCCGCCCGGCCACCCCGACTTCGCCGCCGACCTGCGCGCCGCCCTGCACGCCGCCGACGCCGCCGTCTTCGTCGTCTCCGCCACCGACCCGGTCACCGCCCCCACCCGCGCCCTGTGGCGCGAATGCGCCGCCGAAGGCATCCCCCGCGCCATCGCCGTCGCCAAACTCGACCTCGCCCACACCGGCTTCGACGACATCCTCACCGCCTGCCACGACGCCTTCGGACTCGGCCCGGACACCCTGCGCCCGCTCTTCCTGCCCGTCCACCACGACGGACACCCCGACGGCAGCGTCGACCTCCTCACCGGCGACACCTACGGCGACGCCGACCCCCTGCCCGACACCGCCCCCGCCCACGACAGCCTCGTCGAAGCCATCTCCGGCCAGGACGACACCCTCATGGAGCGCTACCTCTCCGGCGACACCCTCGACACCGACTCCCTCGAAGCCGGCCTGCGCCGCGAGGTCCTCTCCTGCGCCCTCCACCCCGCCGTCCCCACCAGCGAGAACGGCCTCGGCGCCGCCGAACTCCTCGACCTCGTCGCGCACACCTTCCCCGACCCCACCGAACGCACCCGCCCCGCCCCCGAGTGCGACCCCGACGCCCCGCTCGCCGCCCAGGTCGTCCGCGTCACCGGCGACGCCTACGTCGGACGGATCAGCCTGCTGCGCCTGTACGCCGGCACCCTGCGCCCCGACACCAGGATCCACCTCGTCGGCCCCGCCCACACCGCCGACCAGAACGGCGACGAACGCGTCACCGCCCTCTCCAGCCCCTTCGGCAAGGCGCAGCGCCCCGTCCCGCACGCCGTCGCCGGCGACCTCGTCTGCGCCGCCAAACTCACCACCGCCCGCGCCGGCGACATCGTCCACGACCCCGGCCACCCCGTCGCCCTCGACGGCTGGACCCTCCCCGAGCCGCTCCTCCCGATCGCCGTCGAGGCCCACAGCAAGGCCGACGACGACAAGCTCTCCCAGGCCCTCGCCCGCCTCACCGCCGAGGACCCGGCGCTACGCCTGGAACAGAACCCCGACACCCACCAGCTCGTCCTCTGGTGCACCGGCGAGGCCCACGCCGACGTCGTCCTCGACCGCCTCCGCACCCGCCACGGCGTCCACGTCGACATCGTCGAACCCAAGGTCGCCCTGCGCGAGACCTTCGGCACCGCCGCCGCCGGCCACGGCCGCCTGGTCAAGCAGTCCGGCGGCCACGGCCAGTACGCCATCTGCGACCTGGAGGTCGAACCGCTCCCCGCCGGCTCCGGCTTCGAGTTCCAGGAGCACGTCGTCGGCGGCTCCGTCCCCAAGCACTTCATCCCGTCCGTCGAGAAGGGCGTCCGCGCCCAGCTCGCCAAGGGCGTCACCACCGGGTACCCGCTCGTCGACGTCCGGGTCACCCTCACCGACGGCAAGGCGCACTCCGTCGACTCCTCCGACGCGTCCTTCCAGAACGCCGCCGCCCTCGCCCTGCGCGACGCCGCCGAGCACGCCGTCATCCGCCTGCTCGAACCCGTCGCCGCCGTCAGCGTCCTGCTCCCCGACGACTACCTCGGCGCCGTCCTCGGCGACCTCTCCGCCCGCCGCGGCCGCGTCCTCGGCAGCGAGACCGGCGGCACCGGCCTCACCCTGCTGCGCGCCGAGGTCCCCGAGCTCGAACTCGTCCGCTACCCGATCGACCTGCGCTCGCTCACCCACGGCACCGCCGAGTTCTCCCGCGCCTACCTGCGCCACGAACCCATGCCCCCCGCCCTCGCCCAGCGCTACACCGACTGAGCGGCCCCACGGCCGGGCGGCCTCACGGCCGGACGGGCTTCCGGGCCGGCAGCTCGCACGCCGCCGTCCCCCCCGGCATCCGGTGCCGGTTGCGCGCCACCCAGCGGTAGGCCAGCCCCGCGAGCGGCCGCACCGGCGCCGCCGTCAACACAGCGCCCAGGTACGCCCACACCCCGCCGGAGCGCATCAGAAGCCGCGCAACCGCCTGCGCGCCCCCGTACACCCGGCCGCTCGGCGTCACCCAGAGCACCTCGCGCTCCGCCCGCTCCGCCGACACCTCGCCCCGGCCGCCCGCGTACCCGTCCAGGCCCGCCAGATCCGCGAACTGGAACGGCACCGCCTCCCAGCCCCCCGAGGCCAGCGTCTGTCGCAGGTACCGCTCCGACCAGCGCACGCAGGACGAACAGAACGAACAGTCCCCGTCGTAGACCAGCACCGGATCCTTCACGGCCGCTCCCCTTTCCTCGCTCCCACCGTCCATCCTGCCCCACCTCCCCCATCCTCCTCGCGACGGGTATCGACCCGCCCGAAGCTGGGCATCATGCCCCTCAGGCCTCCGGTGACGGTACTTCAGACGATCATCCGCGCGGGGGTGCCACGGCACGGTAACCTGCCGCTGACAAGGGGAGGAGGGGACGCCACCGTGACCACACTCGACATGACCCCGGGTGCGCAGATACCCCGGACCGACGCCGGCCCGCAGACCGCCATCACCCAGGGACTCTCCTCGACCGCGTACCGCGACGGCGAGATCAAGGGCTTCGTCGGCGCCGTCACCGACGCCACCGAGAAGAAGGGCCGCTTCGCGCTCTTCCGCCCCAACCTCGGCGAGGCCTTCAGCAAGGCGCTGATCTCCCGTGCCCTGGGCGGCGGCCGCAAACCCATCGTCCCGGCCTTCGGAGTCGACACCCGCCAGGTCGTCGAACACTGCCTGGCCGCCGAGGAACTACGCAACACCCGCGACCGGCAACTCAGCACCGTCTCCATCGCCACCGGTGTGCTCTTCCTCCCCGGCACCCTGATCTGGCTCGGCGCCTTCCAGCTCCGCGCCTGGCTCAAGCGGGACAACCCGAAGAACGCGGCCGTCTACGGCGGCATCGTGCTCGCCGCGACCGCCGCCCTCGCCGTCCTGCTCGCGCTGCGCCCGCCGGCCAGCGGGTTCATCGGCGTCTACCTGCGCGTGACCATGCTCGCCCCGGTCGTCGGCTGGTACCTCGCCCGCCGGATCGTCGAGCGCTCCGCCAAGGACCTGCGCTCCCGCTGGCAGGCGCTGGTCGAGGGCAGCGTGGTGGCCGCCTCCGTCGCCAAGGCCGTCCCCCGGGACGACCTCGACAAGAAGGCCGCCGACCTGCGCGACAAGCTCGGCCGCCTGGACGCCGAGCAGGAGACCAACATCCACCACTACGCCGGCCCCAAGGGCATCCTCGGTGCCGGCCGCCGCTGGGGCGAATGGCGCCTCGCCGACACCCTCCACCCCGCGGAGGGCCACGTCGACTTCCGCGCCTTCCACCCCTGGGACCTGATCCGCCGGATCTCCTCCCACCTCAAGGGCCTCGGCGTCAGCCACGTCGCCAACAGCGGCATGCCCAACGTCGCCATCAAGCAGTGGGTGGTCTTCGACATCGGCGAGGGCGCCGACGAGATCAGCCGCCCCGGCAACGCCGACATGGACGGCGACCGGATGCGCGACTTCGCCGTGCAGAGCGTCGCCGACAAGCAGACCTTCTCCGGCGGCCCCCGGCACTACCTCGCCACCCAGTTCATCACCCACGACGGCAAGCTGGTCCTCACCTTCACCGTCACCGTCACCCTGCTCGCCAACGTCCTGAACATCACCGTGTCCGGCTACGCGCTCGGCCCGGTCAAGGGCGTCTTCTTCGACAAGCCCAAGGACAAGGAGAAGTCGGTCGCCAAGACCGTGCGGTTCTGGGAGGAGCGCACCGTCAAGCTCCCCCTGATCGACAACGACGAGGTCGTCCGCCAGGCCGTCCGCGCCCCCTTCTACCGGATGCCCGGCCTGCTCGGCTGGCTCGGCGGCGGACTCGGCCTGCCCGAGCCCTTCGGGCTGCGGCACATCTGGGCAGGCCGCGCCTGGGAGAACCGCTCCATGGTCGACAACGCCCAGAACGCCGCCGTCCCGGTGCTCGCGGCGGTCCACGCCGCCACGCTGGAGTTCCTGGAGGAGCACGACCTGGACGCCGACCGCTTCTTCAAGAACCGCACCTCGATCATCAAGTCCGAGGCGCAGAGCCCCCGCCCCTACGACGTCGACACCTTCAACGCCGGCTGATCCGGCGCAGCGCATGCGGGAGGGCCCCACCGAGGATCTCGGTGGGGCCCTCCCGCGTTGTTCCTCGGATCAGCCCTGCGGCCAGGCCTCGGCCAGCATCTTCCGGGTGTCCGCCAGCAGCTGCGGCAGCACCTTGGTGTGGCCGACCACCGGCATGAAGTTGGTGTCCCCGCCCCAGCGCGGCACCACGTGCTGGTGCAGGTGCGCCGCGATCCCGGCCCCGGCCGCCGCGCCCTGGTTCATCCCGATGTTGAACCCGTGCGCCCCGGAGGCCGCCCGCAGCGCCGTCATCGCCTTCTTGGTGAAGTCCGCGAGCTCGGCCGTCTCGGCCTCGTCCAGGTCGGTGTAGTCGGCGACGTGCCGGTACGGGACCACCATCAGGTGCCCGCCGTTGTACGGGTACAGGTTCAGCACCGCGAACACGGCACTCCCCCGGGCGATGATCAGCCCGTCCTCGTCGCTCAGGGACGGGATCGAGCAGAACGGACAACCGTCGTCCGGAGCCGGGCCGGTGGGCTTGTTCTCACCCTGGATGTACGCCATCCGATGAGGCGTCCACAAGCGGCGGAAGCCGTCCGGCTCACCGACGCCCCGCTGAAGTTCCGGCTCAGTCGTCATGCTGATCAGCATATTCGCCCGACGGTGCTTGCAAAGCCGCGCGGGGCAGACTCATCGAGAGCCTGCCCCGCGCTGTCCCCGCGAACGCGGGGCCGAGATCCCGGCAATGGCGTCCTCGACCGGAACGCCAGAGATACCCCGCCCAGGCGGGGCCCGCGTCACACCTGGATGCGACTCTTCACCGCATCCACGATCTCCTGAACCGCGTCCGCCAGCGGAACGCCGTTCTTCTGTTCGCCGTTGCGGTAGCGGAACGACACCGCCCCCGCCTCGACGTCGTCGTTGCCGGCGATCAGCATGAACGGCACCTTGGTCTTCTGTGCGTTCCTGATCTTCTTCTGCATGCGGTCGTCCGAGGTGTCGACCTCGACCCGGATCCCGTGCTTCTTCAGCTCGGCCGCGACCTCCAGCAGGTACGGCACGTGCTCGTCGGTGATCGGGATGCCGGTGACGGTGACCGGGGCCAGCCACGGCGGCATGGCGCCGGCGTAGTGCTCCAGCAGCACCGCGAAGAAGCGCTCGATCGAGCCGAACAGCGCCCGGTGGATCATGACCGGCCGCTGGCGCGAGCCGTCCGCCGCGGTGTACTCCAGGTCGAAGCGCTCGGGCAGGTTGAAGTCCAGCTGGATGGTGCTCATCTGCCAGGTGCGGCCGATGGCGTCCCGCGCCTGCACCGAGATCTTCGGGCCGTAGAAGGCCGCGCCACCCGGGTCCGGCACCAGCGGCAGGCCCTGCTTCTCGGCCACGCTCGCCAGGACGGCGGTGGCCTCCTCCCAGGTCTCGTCGCTGCCGACGTACTTGACCGGGTCCTTGGTCGACAGCTCCAGGTAGAAGTCGGTCAGACCGTAGTCGCGGAGCAGGTTGAGCACGAAGGTCAGCGTGGAGTCGAGCTCCTCCGCCATCTGCTCGCGGGTGCAGTAGATGTGCGCGTCGTCCTGCGTGAAGCCGCGGGCACGGGTCAGGCCGTGCACGACGCCGGACTTCTCGTAGCGGTACACCGTCCCGAACTCGAAGAGGCGCAGCGGCAGTTCACGGTACGAGCGGCCGCGCGCGTCGAAGATCAGGTTGTGCATCGGGCAGTTCATCGGCTTGAGGTAGTAGTCCACGCCCTCGTCGAGCTGCATGGGCGGGTACATACCGTCCGCGTACCAGTCGAGGTGGCCGCTCTTCTCGAAGAGCTTCCCCTTGGTGGCGTGCGGGGTGTAGACGAACTCGTAGCCCTCCTCCTCGTGCCGCTTGCGCGAGTAGTCCTCCATGGCCCGGCGGATGATGCCGCCCTTGGGGTGGAAGACGGCGAGGCCGGAGCCGATCTCCTCGGGGATGGAGAAGAGGTCGAGCTCGTTGCCGAGCTTGCGGTGGTCGCGCTTCTCGGCCTCGACGAGGAAGTCGAGGTGGGCCTTGAGCTCGTCCTTGGTCGGCCAGGCGGTGCCGTAGATGCGCTGCAGCATGGGGTTCTTCTCGCTGCCGCGCCAGTAGGCGGCCGCGTTGCGCATCAGCTTGAACGCCGGGATGTTCCGGGTGCTGGGCAGGTGCGGGCCGCGGCAGAGGTCGCCCCAGCACTGCTCGCCGGTCTTGGCGTCCAGGTTGTCGTAGATGGTGAGCTCGCCGGCGCCGACCTCGACGTCGGCACCCTCGCCGGCGGTGGCGGCGGAACCCTTGAGGCCGATCAGTTCGAGCTTGTACGGCTCGGCGGCCAGCTCCTCGCGGGCGGACTCGTCGGTGACCACGCGGCGGGAGAACTTCTGCCCGCGCTTGATGATCTCCTGCATCTTCTTCTCGATGGCCTTGAGGTCATCGGGGTGGAAGGGCTTCTCGACGTCGAAGTCGTAGTAGAAACCGTCCTTGACCGGCGGGCCGATGCCCAGCTTGGCCTCGGGGTAGAGCTGCTGCACGGCCTGGGCCATGACGTGCGCGGTGGAGTGGCGCAGGATGTCGAGGCCGTCCTTGCTGCCGATCTCGACCGGCTCGACCTCGTCGCCGTCCTGGACGGCGTAGGCGAGGTCCTTGAGCTGGCCGCCGACGCGGGCGGCGATGATCGAGCGGTCGTCGGCGAAGAGCTCGGCGGCCGTGGTGCCCGTCGTCACCACGCGCTCTTCCCGATCGGGTTCGCGGCTGATGATTACCCGGACGTCCGTCACCGGTCTCTCCTGACGTGCTGGATTTCAGAGGACGCAACACTGCGCTGCGCGTGACGATGGTACCGAGAGCGCCGCCCCCGCCGTCCACCTACGCCCCTTCCCCCTCTCGCTCCGCCTTCTCCCCGAGCGCCTTCAGCAGCCGCTCGCGGTCCCCTTCCTCCCAGCCGCGGAGTTCCAGTCCGTGCGGGCGGGTCAGCCGGCGGAAGCCGCCGTGCCGGTCCAGCCGGCCGGAGACCCGGACCGGCAGGCCCGCGAGGTGGGCCTCGGCGGCGAGCCGGTAGTCGGGGTCGGGCAGGCGGAGCTTGAGCTCGCGGACCTCGGCGCCGGTGAGCACCCGCAGTCGTACCGAGCCGGGACCGGCCGGGTCGGCGCGCTTGAGCCGGGTGACCACGCCGACCACGGTGACGTCGACGGCGGGCTCGATCCGTTCCAGCAGGTCGGCGGCCTCCGCCAGGGCGGGCAGGTCGCCGGGCGAGAAGTCGAGGTCGATCCGGCGGTCCCCGAAGCCGCCCGGGGTCCCGGCGGCGGGCGACCACGCGACGCTGAGCCGGGCGGCCGTCGCGTCGCGCACCAGCTCCTCGACGGACCGGACGAGCTCCCGGCTGACCCCGGCCCGGACGGCGGTCCCGAAGGCCTCGGGCCCGCCGCTGACCCGGCGGTAGTCGACGGCGTCGCGCAGTGCCTCCAGGGCGCGGACCAGGGTGGTGACGGCGGCGCGGCCCTCGGGGGCGGGGGTGTGGGCGGTGAGCACGGCGCCCTGTTCGACCAGCAGGACGCGGTCCAGGAAGTCCCCGGCGAGGGCGTCCAGCCGGGCGCCGAAGTAGCCGGCCCTGGTGCGGGCCGCCTTGGCGCCGGCGGCGAGCATCCCGCGGGCGGCCCGCCGGAGCCGCTCGGCCTCGTCCCAGGGGGTGGCCCCGGCGGGGCCGGACGGTTCGCGGTGCCAGCGCAGTTCGTCGCCGGGGACGGTGAGGGCGAGCAGGATCGAGCGGGCGGAGGGGGTGCGGGAGCGGGAGAGCGCGGTGACGGCGTCGGCGAGGAGTTCGACGGCGTCGTCGAAGCCGTCCCCGGCCGGGACGAGCAGGCTGGTGCCGGGCTCGTCGTCGGGCGGGGTCCAGCGTCCGTACCGGGCGGCCGGTCCGCCGCGGCGGACCCAGCCGTGCCGGGCGAGCAGGGTGGCCAGGACCGTCGGGTCGACGGTGGCCGGGTCGGGCAGGGGCCGGGCCGGTTCGCCCGGTGCGTGCGGCGGTGCCATGGGTCCGGTTCCTCCCTGCCGGGCCCGGGCCGTCACGGGCTGCCGCCCGCGCCGACCCGGGCCATGATGTCGCAGAGCGCGCGGTCGTCGAAGACCTTGGCGGTGGGCACCCGGACGTTGGTGCGCCGCTGCCCGGTGACCGGGTGGCCGGCCAGGTTGACCCAGTAGCAGCAGTGCCGCAGTTCCAAGGCGTCCGGGCGGGCCCGCAGCCACTGGTCGACCCGGCGCGGCAGCAGCAGCACGACCAGGATCCGCGGCACGGCGACCCGGGGCCGGGCGAGCTTGCGCAGGTGGTCGTTGTCCAGGGTGAAGCTGAAGAACGGCCCGGCCGGGTCGGGCGCGACCTGCTGGGTGGCCTTGAGCTGGATCTTGACGGTGACCTCGTCGTCCACCTCGTGCGCCCGGGAGCCGTGGCTGACGTGCCAGTCGATGCCGTTGTCCGGGAACGGCTGGGAGAGCGAGCAGCCGGCCGCGGCGGCGACCGCGTGCAGGTAGCCGACCTGCAGGGTCTCCATGCAGGCGGTGACCGCGAGGTTCCCGCGCAGTACGGCCGCCGCCGCCTCCTCGGGCTGCGGCTGGGTCAGTGCCATCGCCCCGTGCCCTCCCCCGGTTCCGGGCCCGTCCCGCTCCGGACGGGCCGGTCGATTCGAACGGGACAGTCATGGGCAGGATCCCCGGCCGGGCTTGGGCCAAACGGGTTGAAGGGGCGTCAGAACCGGGTATCAACCGGGCGCAACGCTCGTCTGAGGGGCAGTCATGCAGCAGCACTGGTACACCGGCCCGCTCGCCTCCTTCGACACCGAGACGACCGGCGTGGACGTGGAGAACGACCGGATCGTCTCCGCCGCCCTGGTCGTCCAGCTCGCGCCGGGCGAGCCGGCCCGGACCACGACCTGGCTCGCCGATCCGGGGGTTCCGATCCCGGACGGCGCCCGCGCGGTGCACGGCATCACCGACGAGCAGGTGCGCGCCCACGGCCGCCCGGCCCGCACGGTGGTGGCGGAGGTCACCCGGGCGCTGGCGGCCGAGGCGCGGGCCGGGCGTCCGGTGGTGGTGATGAACGCGCCCTACGACCTGACGCTGCTGGACCGGGAACTGCGCCGCCATCACGGGCTGACGCTGACCGCGGGGCTGGCGGCGTCCGGGCTGGTGGTGCTGGATCCCCGGGTGCTGGACAAGCACGTGGACCGCTACCGCAAGGGCCGCCGGACACTGACCGACCTGTGCGCCCACTACGGCGTCGTCCTGGCCGGGGCGCACGACGCGGCGGCGGACGCGGCGGCGGCACTGGCGCTGACCCGGCGGATCGGCTCCCGCTACCCGGCGGCGCTCGGCGGGCTGTCGGCGGCGGAGCTGCACCTGCGGCAGGCGATCTGGCACGCGGCGCAGGCACGCGGGCTGCAGAACTGGTTCGACCGCTCGGGGACGCCGGAGCGGGTGGACCTGTCCTGGCCGCTGCGGCCGGCCCGGTGCGGATGCGGGCGCCGGCTGGAGCCGGAGCACCGTTGCGAGGCGGCGGCGTGACGCGCGGCCCGGCGTTCCGGGCCCGAAACGCGCCGCAGGCCCTGACCGGTTTCCTGGTCAGGGCCTGCGTGCTGTCCGGTGGGCGATACTGGGATCGAACCAGTGACCCCTTCGGTGTGAACGAAGTGCTCTCCCGCTGAGCTAATCGCCCGGGCAACGAGAAGAACTCTAGCACCATTCGGGGCCGGTCGTACAACTCGCCCGTTCCGGGTACCGCCGACGCCTCCGCAGAACTCGCGCCCCGCAGGGAAGGTGACTGTCCCTCAGCCGATTACCGGCGGCCCTTCAGGCGGATTCCGGAAATACACGTGAGGCCCAGCCGATAATCGGCTGGGCCTCACGTATCACAATGCATTCCGGTGGGCGATACTGGGATCGAACCAGTGACCCCTTCGGTGTGAACGAAGTGCTCTCCCGCTGAGCTAATCGCCCGGGTGCAGAGAAAACATTACCGCATCCCGGAGGGTGCTCCGAACACGCTCCCCGCCCGCGGCCCCGCGTCCGGGCGGGTCAGCTCCCGTCCAGCTGCCAGGGGGCGGCCAGGCCGTAGCGGGCGAAGTACCAGCCGCCCACCCCGACGAGGGCGGCCAACCCGATCGCGGTGAGCGTCAGGTTGCGGCGGCGCACCCGCGGGTCCATGGCCCGCTGGGCGGCCTCGGCGACCTTGCGGCGGGTCCAGCGCAGGGCCAGCTGGGCCCAGACGAACTCGGTCGCCCAGATCCCCATGCCCAGGAAGATCACCAGCCAGCCGGGGCCGGGCAGCGGCAGCATGATCAGCCCGAGCACCACCACGGCGAGGCCCGCCAGGAAGATCGCCACCTGCCAGACCCGGTGCAGTGCGGGCGAGCGGCGGACGAAGGCCGGGGCCCGCGATCCGACCGCCCGTCCGCCGTCGACGGCCGCGTCAACCGCCACAGCCGCTTCACCCGTTCCCGTGTTCCCGGCCGTCTTGTCGTTTCGCACAGTCATGCCAGGAAACTAACCAAGAAGCGCCGGGTAATGCCCGGCCCGGCCGCTGCGGGGCGATTCCGCAATGCGCCGTAAGGGGTACGACTCGCGCCCGAATCGGGACAGAGGGGTTTACATCGGTCTTGGGGGTGGGATGGTCCGTTCGCCGACGTGCGATTCCCCGAGCGCACACTGAGCGAAAGGCCATGGCGCTTATGAACACCACGGTCAGCTGCGAGCTGCACCTGCGCCTCATCGTGTCCAGCGAGTCATCACTGCCCGTCCCCGCGGGCCTGCGCTACGACACCGCCGACCCCTATGCCGTGCACGCCACGTTCCACACAGGCGCCGACGAGACCGTGGAGTGGGTGTTCGCCCGAGATCTCCTCGCGGAGGGGCTGCACCGACCCACTGGTACCGGCGACGTCCGGGTGTGGCCGTCGCGCAGCCACGGGCAAGGGGTGGTCTGCATCGCACTGAGCTCTCCGGAAGGAGAAGCCCTGCTGGAGGCCCCGGCCCGAGCGCTTGAGTCGTTCCTCAAGCGGACGGACGCCGCGGTGCCCCCCGGCACCGAACACCGTCACTTCGACCTCGACCGGGAGCTGTCCCACATCCTCGCCGAAAGCTGACCCCGTCCGGAGGCGGTCACGCCCCGCCGACGGCGGGGCCCTACCCCCTGCCTCATCGCAGCCGTCCTACTCGGGGGCACGGCAGCGGACTCAGCCGCGCACGACGCGGTCTCGGGGCCGGTGAGCGGCTCCGCTCCCACCGGAGCGGGTCCACAGCACCGCAGGCGCCCGGCACCGAGGCCGGCCATCCTCACGGGTGGCCGGCCTCGGTGCCGGGCGCCGACGTCTTCCGGCGGGTGGCGGCACGCCCTCGGGGGCCGGTTCGGGGGCCGGCCGGCCCCGGCGGCGCCCGGTTTCGGACGCCTTGTCGGACTGCGCACGCATCTTCGAAAGAAGGCGCCGCCCTACCGGCACAAGGCCCGGTATGGTCTGGGGTAACCGTGGACGCGGGGTATCGGAGTCCCCTGCGCGAGGAGCCCCCAACGTGCTGATCACCCATGACACCGAGTGCGCGCTGAGCCTCCTCGTGGAGCTGCTCAACACCGCACCCGAGGTGTGCGGCGCCGAGCGGCTGCCGGACGTCGCCGCGCTGGACGCCTTCGTGGTCCGCCGGGAGATCAGCGAGATCGACTCGCTGACCGAGGACGACCTCCGGCGGGTGCACGAGCTGCGCACCCGGCTGCGCGAGGTGTTCGCGACGGAGTCCACCGCGCAGGCCGCGGAGCTGGTCAACTCCATCGTCGCGGCCGCCGGGACGACGCCCCGGCTGACCAACCACGACGACCACGACTGGCACATCCACTACTTCGCGCCGCACGCCGCCCTCGACGACCACCTGGCGGCCGAGCTGGGCATGGCGCTGGCCCTCATCCTCATGGCGGGCGAGCGGGAGCGGCTGCGCCGCTGCGAGGCGCCGGACTGCGCGCGGGTCTTCGTGGACCTCTCCCGGAACCGCTCGCGGCGCTACTGCGACAGCCGCACCTGCGGCAACCGGCTGCACGTCGCCGCCTACCGGGCGCGGCAGCGGTCGGCGGAGGCCGTCCCCTCCGCCTGACCGGCCGGTCCTCCCGTTCAGATGCCGCGCTTGCGGAGGATCTCCTCGATGTCGGCGAAGTCGCCGAGGCCGTCCTCCCGCTTGCCCGCGGCCGACTTCTTCGGGGCCCTGGGCGTCGGCGCCACCGCCGGACGCTCGGGCGCCGGCCCGGCCGCGGCCGGGCGCTCCGGGGCGCTCTCCACCGCCCCGGCGCCCCGGCGGCCCACCCAGCGGGTGGTGACCAGCAGCACCGCCGAGACGCCGAGCAGCGCGATGCCGGTCCACACCCGCGGGTCGAGGACCAGCCTGGTCGCCCAGTCGGCGAACTCCCGGCCGATCGTGCTCGCCAGCGGGAACAGGCCGGTCAGGTAGAGCCCGGCGGGCAGCAGGGCCACCGCGAACCAGCGGGTCGCCGACAGGAAGCGCCGCCGGTAGGCCCGCAGCCCGGCGAAGGCCACCCCGCCCGCGGTGAGGACGAAGCTGATCGCCGCGCTCAGCACGGTGCCGCTCCTTCGTGTCCGGTCGTCCTGGTCATCGGTGCCTTCCTCTCGGTCCGCCCTCGGGCGCACCTCCGGCCGGAGCGGGCGCCCACTAGTGGAACACTGGGGGAATGATCGATGGTTCCCTCCCCCGCCTCGAGTTCTGGTGCGACCTCCAGTGCCCGGACTGCCACACCGCGCTGGACGACGTACGGGCGCTGCGCGCGCAGTACGGCGACGCGCTGCCCGTGGAGGTGCGGCACTTCCCGCTGGAGAAGCACAAGCACGCCTACGCCGCCGCGGAAGCGGCCGAGGAGGCGTTCGCGCAGGGGCTGGGCTGGCCGTTCGTCGAGGCGCTGCTGGCCCGTACCGCGGAGCTGGACGCGCGCGGGCAGCAGGTGCTGCTGGACGTGGCCCGGGAGGTCGGGGCGGACGTCGACGAGGTGGACACCGCGCTGATCGACGGCCGGCACATGCTGACCGTCGACGCCGACCAGGCCGAGGGCAAGGCGATCGGGGTCACCGGCACGCCGACGTACGTGATCGGCGGGCAGCGCCTCGACGGCGGCAAGAGCCAGGACGGGCTGCGCGAGCGGATCGTGGCCGTCATCGAGGCGGCGAAGGCTTCCTGACGACACGCCGGGTCACAGCTGCTTGCCGTAGAGGCGCTCGGTGACCCGGTAGCCGAGCGAGGTGTAGAGCCGGATGGCGACCTCGTTGCCGGAGAAGACGTTGAGGCCGAGGTTCCGCACCCCGGCGGCCAGGCACTCGCGTTCGGCGAGCAGCATCAGCGTGTGTCCGTGTCCCCGGCCCTGGTGGGCCGGGGACACCTCGACCTTCATCACCCAGGCGAGCGGTTCGCCGTCCGGCAGGTCGCGCAGGCGCGGCTGCAGCCAGAGCAGGCCGTACGGCTCCTCCCCGCCGTCGGCGCCGTACAGGCGGCGCAGGACCATGCCCGGGGTCTCCGGGTCCGGCGCGGCCGGGTTCTGCGGCCCGCCGCCCGAGCGGGCGCGGGCCTGTTCCTCGGTGAGGCCGGAAGCCACCATCACGCGGACGTAGTCCTGCACGGACCGGTCGAACCAGTCCCGGATCTCGGCCCTCCGGTCGAACGGGCGCACGCTCAGCCCCGCGGGCAGGTCCGGGGCGACTGTCAACCGCTTGGACATGGCCAGGGCCCGCTCGGTGTACCCGAGCGTCACGGCGAGCCCCCGGGCCGCCGCGGCCGGCTCCGGGACGCCGACGTCGACCCGGGTGCAGCCCCAGGTGCGCAGCACCTCCTCGGCGGCCAGCCCGCCGAACGTTCCCCGACCCCGGCCGCGCCCCTCGGTGATCTCCAACTCGGATATCCGGCCCCAGAGTTGATCGCCCTGCGGGTCGGCGGTGGTGCGCAGCGCGCCGACCGGGTGGCCGTTCGCGAGGATCAGCCAGCGTCTGGTGCGGCCGCCGGCCGCGGTGGGTGTCTCCGGGCCCTCGGGGCGCAGCGTGGTGGTCATGTGGTGGTCCCTTCCCGTTGCACGGGGGGTTATCCACGCGGCCGGTGCGCTTCCCCGGCGTTCTTCCGGGCTGCTCTCCCGGGCGGGGATCACGGGTCGAGGTCGTCGCCGCTGCGCTCGGTGAAGACGGCCATGGCCTTGGCGGTGACGGGGCCGATGCCGGGCAGTTCGCGGTCGTCGACGCGGGTGACGGCCTGGACGTCGCGGGTGGTGGAGGTCAGGAAGACCTCCTCGGCGTCCTGGAGGGCGCTGAGCGGCAGGTCGGCCTCCTCGGCGCCGCACCAGTCGACGACGAGCTGCCGGGTGATGCCGGCCAGGCAGCCGGAGGCGAGAGCGGGGGTGAGCAGGCGGCCGCCGAGGACCACGAAGACGTTGGATCCGGTGCCCTCGCAGAGCCGTCCCGCGGTGTTGGCGAGCAGGGCCTCGGAGGCGCCGGCGCGGTGGGCGGCGGCCAGGGCGACGACGTTCTCGGCGTACGAAGTGGTCTTGAGGCCTGTGACGGCGCTGTGCTCGTTGCGGCGCCAGGGGACGACGGCGACGGCGGTCTCGTCGGGGCGGTGGCCGATCGCGCTGAGGGCGACGACCAGGGTGGGGCCGGCGGTGCCGCGCTCGGAGCTGAGCGGGCCGTTGCCGCCGGTGTAGGTGACGCGCAGGCGGCCGAGCGGCGCGGGGTTGGCGGCGAGGACCTGGGCGCAGGCCTCGCGGACCAGGTCGTGATCGGGGTCGGCCAGGCCGAGGCCGCGGGCGGAGCGGGTGAGCCGGTCCAGGTGGCGGGTGACCGCGAAGGCCCGGCCGTCGACCGTCTTCAGGGTCTCGAAGACGCCGTCGCCGGTGGTGAGGCCGTGGTCGAGGACCGAGACGGCCGCGTCGGCGGAGTCGACGAGGGAGCCGTTGACCCAGCTCGTGGTGCGGTTGTGCATCGGGTGCTGCTCCTAGGCGGTGGGGGCGCAGGCCCCGGTCGGGTCGGATCCGGTGCCGGAGTCGCCACCGGGTTCGCCACCCGACGCTATCGCGACGAGGCGGGCGGCCTTCAGTTCGGTTTCGGCCCATTCCCGCTCGGGGTCGGAGCCCCAGGTGATGCCGGCGCCGGTGCCGAAGCGCAGGACGGGCGCGCCGGGGTCCGCCCGGTCGATCCAGAACGTGCGGATGCCGACGGCGAGTTCGGCCTCGCCGCGGTCGGCGTCGACCCAGCCGACGGCGCCGCAGTACGGGCCGCGCGGGGCGGTCTCCAGGGCCTCGATGATCCGCAGGGCGCTGGACTTGGGGGCGCCGGTGACGGAGCCGGGCGGGAAGGTGGCGGCGAGGAGCTCGGGCCAGCCGGCTCCGTCGCGCAGGGTGCCCTCGACGGTGGAGACCAGGTGGACCAGGCCGGGGTGCTTCTCGACGGCGCAGAGGTCGGGGACGGTGACGCTGCCGGTCGCGCAGACCCGGCCGAGGTCGTTGCGGACCAGGTCGACGATCATCACGTTCTCGGCGTGGTCCTTGTCGAGGAGGTCGTCCTCGGTGCGGCCGGTGCCCTTGATCGGGCCGGAGGAGACGGTGCGGCCGGTGCGGCGCAGGTAGAGCTCGGGTGAGGCGGTGGCGATCTCGACGCCGTGCCCGGGCAGGCGGACGGTGCCGGCGTAGGGGGCGGGGTTGCCGTGGGCGAGGAGGCCGGTGAGGGCGTCGACGTCGCTGAGGTCCGGGTCGGGCAGCGGTGCGGAGAGCACCCGGCAGAGGTTGGCCTGGTAGACCTCGCCGGCGGCTATGTGCTCGCGGATGCGGCGGACGCCCGCGGTGTAGGCGGTGCGGTCGAGGGAGCTGTGCCAGCTGCCGGCCTCCGGTCCGCGCCAGCCCGCGCCGGAGGGCGGGGCGGGGGCCGGGCGGACCTGGTCGAAGCGGGCGCAGGTCAGCCGGCCCTCGAAGTCGTAGGCGACGGCCCAGTAGCCGGCGGAGTCCAGAGCGGCCGGGTCCGAGGTGACGTCGCGCAGTCCGGTGGCCAGGCGGCCGCCGAAGCGGGCGAGCGGGGTGCGGGGGTCGGGGTGGCCGGACACGGTTCTCCTGCGCGGTGGTGCTGGGCGGCGGTGCCTGAAGTGTAGGTCGGGGGGCGTGGGCCCGGTCCGGTTCGCGCCCCGCGCACGAGCAGCTCTGTGCGTCACCCGGGTGTGCGCCGGGTGACCTGCGGATGATCGTCCGGGAGCGCCGCAGGTGGCGGCCGGTGGCCGTCCGGGAGCGCTGACGGGACGGCGCTCACCGGCCATCCCCTCGGCATGCTGCGGGAACGGATTTTTAGCTGGCCCGGGAATCCGCTAGAGTTCAACACGTCGCCAGGGAGCGCAACCGAAGAAAAGCGGTGAAGCCCCCCGGAAGACAGGCGGACGTGGCTCAGTTGGTAGAGCATCACCTTGCCAAGGTGAGGGTCGCGAGTTCGAATCTCGTCGTCCGCTCGATGGAGAACAGTGTAAGATCGTTCTTCATGCGTTGCCTGGTGGAGTGGCCGAGAGGCGAGGCAACGGCCTGCAAAGCCGTGTACACGGGTTCAAATCCCGTCTCCACCTCCAAGAGGTCCCCCGGTTCGACCGGGGGCCTCCCCGCGCGATTAGCTCAGCGGGAGAGCACTACCTTGACACGGTAGGGGTCACTGGTTCAATCCCAGTATCGCGCACGTCGGACCCTTCAGGGTCTGCTGCAGGACCGCCACATCAGGCGCGATTAGCTCAGCGGGAGAGCACTACCTTGACACGGTAGGGGTCACTGGTTCAATCCCAGTATCGCGCACAGTAACGGGCCCTTCGGGGTCTGCTGCAACACCGCCGCACCAGGCGCGATTAGCTCAGCGGGAGAGCACTACCTTGACACGGTAGGGGTCACTGGTTCAATCCCAGTATCGCGCACGTCGGACCCTTCAGGGTCTGCTGCAACACCGCCGCACCAGGCGCGATTAGCTCAGCGGGAGAGCACTACCTTGACACGGTAGGGGTCACTGGTTCAATCCCAGTATCGCGCACAT